>NZ_JASNVZ010000017.1:0-77481 GCF_049311085.1 Sphingomonas sp. 3-13AW
GGGCAGGGCGGGGCGCTGAGTCTCCAGCCATCGTTCAGTCTGCTGCGGTAGCGCCTTGAGTGGAGCGGTCGCGAAGGTTTCGGGCGTCGCCGCCTTTACCACGGGGAAGATCGCGAACAGGGCGGTGGCTGCGATCAGCAGGGCCATCACCAGCATGGCGCCGCCGATGCCCAGCGGCACGAACCAGCCGACCACCATTGCCCCGATCACGATCGCAAGGTCCGCCGCCGCGATGCGGCCGACGCGGCGCAGCACCTCGGCCTCGCGCCGGCGCTTCACACGTTGCGAACCGCCGCGATAGCGGTCGCGGGCGCGCTCCAGCACTTCTGTCGATCGGGCGATCTGGTGGTCGACTTCGCTCTGCATGGCGGTTCCTTACAGCGCCTCGAGCTTGAAGGTCTCGCCGCCGCCACCGGCGTTCTGCGCGGCGCCTTCGGCCCTGGCGATATAGCCCTTCGAACGCTCGACCTCGTTCGACAGCGTGTTGACCGTGGCCTTCATGCTGTCGAGCGACTTGAGCTTGAACGCATCGATCGCATCCATGGTGTCATAGATGTTCTGGAACGCGCGCTGCAGCGTCTCGACCGGGATGGTGGAGGCTGCCGCCTGCTCGTGGATCTGCGCGGTCTGCGACTTCAGTAGCTTGCCGGTCGAGTCGATGATGTTCGCGGTTGTGGTGTTGAGCGCGGTGATCTGTTCGAGCACCAGCTTCTGGTTGGTGAGCGCCTGCGCGACCGTCACCGCCGTGCGCAGCGCACCGACCGTGGTGGTGGAGGCGCGATCGACGCCCTTCACCAACTCGACATTGTTCTTCTTGACCAGATCGAGCGCCAGATACCCTTGCACCGTCACCGCCATCTGCGTCAGCAGGTCCTGCGTACGCTGGCGGACGTAGAACAGGGCCGTCTCGCGCACGGCCTTTGCCTTGGCCGGGTCGGTATGGTCGAGTTCGTTGGCCCGGTCCTCAAGCTTGCGATCCATCTCCTTGGACAGATAGATCATCTGCTCCAGCCGGCCCATCGCCGCCCACAGGTTCTGCCGTTCCACGTCGATCGCGGCATTGTCCATCAGCAGCTCGTCCTTGCCGGACTGCAGGCTCTTCAGGATCTGCGCGATGTGAGTCTGCGAGCTTTTGTAGCTGTCGAAATAATCCCGCATCTTGTTGCCGAACGGGACGATGCCGAACAGCTTCTTGGGCGCCAGCAGGTTGCCCTGCTTGCCGGGATCGAGGTCCTCGATGGTCCGGCGCAGCTGCGCCAGGTCGGCGCCGACGCCGTTCTCGCGGTCCATCGCCTTGACCGGACGATCCAGGAAGCGGTTGGACTGGCCGGCCGCCTCGCGGATTTCCCGCGCGCCCATGTTGGTGATCGCGTCCACGCGCTTGCCGAACTCGGGGCTGTTGACGTCCTGCGCGATCAGGTCATCGATGAAGCTGTCGACACGGGACTCCAGCTCGGACTTCTTGGTGTCGTCGACCGGCACGAGCCCGGCGGCCTTGGCAGGCACGACGGCGGGCACGGGATCCGGTGCTTCGAGCTTCAGCTCCTGTTCCGCCAACTCCGTCGCCATACCGTCTCCTGTCCTTGTGGTCCCTGAGGATAGTTGCTTGCCGCGGCCGCGCAAGTGTATCAGTCAAATAACACGCTATGCTGTCCCGCCAAGATGGGCCGCCGATGCGGCGCCGAAGCCATGAACTAACGCCCATGTCGACCAGGCTGGCGGTGCAGAATGGGACACGCTTTTTCGAATGACCTTTCCGCGAGAGCCAAAATAAGCTAAGGGCCGCGCCGAAACCGCCTGCGCCTTGCGTAGGCCACTTCCGGGAAATTGAATGAGCCTGCGCAACATCGCCATCATCGCGCACGTCGATCATGGCAAAACCACCCTTGTCGACCAGCTGTTCCGCCAGTCGGGTACCTTTCGAGACAATCAGCGCGTGGAAGAGCGCGCAATGGACTCCAACGACCTCGAGAAGGAGCGCGGGATCACCATTCTCGCCAAGCCGACCTCGGTCGAGTGGGCACCTCCGGGTGGTGGCGAGCCGGTCCGCATCAACATCGTCGATACCCCTGGCCACGCCGACTTCGGCGGCGAGGTGGAGCGCATCCTCTCGATGGTCGACGGCGTGATCCTGCTGGTCGACTCGTCGGAAGGCGCAATGCCGCAGACGAAGTTCGTGACCGGCAAGGCGCTGAAGCTCGGCCTGAAGCCGATCGTGGTCGTCAACAAGATCGATCGTTCGGACAGCCGCGTTCAGGAAGTCCTGGACGAGGTGTTCGACCTGTTCGTGTCGCTCGACGCTACCGACGAGCAGCTCGACTTCCCGGTGCTCTACGCTTCGGGTCGCAACGGCTATGCCTCGACCGACCAGGATGCGCGCGAAGGCACGCTGATCCCGCTGTTCGAGAAGATCGTAGAGCATGTTCCGGCGCCGAACCTCGACGAGGAGGCACCGTTCAGCTTCCTGGTGACGCTGCTCGACCGCGACAACTTCCTCGGCCGCATCCTGACCGGCCGCGTCCAGTCGGGCACGGTGAAGCTTAACCAGCCGATCCACGCGCTCGACATGGCGGGCAACGTGATCGAGACCGGTCGCGCCTCCAAGATCATGACCTTCCAGGGTCTTGAGCGCGTTCCGACCGACGAAGCCCGTGCCGGCGACATCATCTCGCTCGCCGGTCTGGCGGTCGCGACCGTGTCGAACACCATCTGCGATCCCTCGGTCACCGAGGCGATCCAGGCGCAGCCGATCGATCCGCCGACGCTTTCGATGCGCTTCGCCGTCAACGACTCGCCGCTGGCGGGCCGTGAGGGCAGCAAGGTCACGAGCCGCATGATCCGCGACCGTCTGGAGCGCGAAGCCGAGTCCAACGTCGCGATCAAGGTTACCGAGAGCGAGGACAAGGACAGCTTCGAAGTCGCCGGTCGCGGCGAGCTTCAGCTGGGCGTTCTTATCGAGACGATGCGCCGCGAGGGCTTCGAGCTCGGCATCAGCCGTCCGCGCGTGCTGTTCGGCACCGACGAGGAAGGCAAGAAGACCGAGCCGTACGAGACGGTCGTCATCGACGTGGACGACGAATTCTCGGGCACGGTCGTCGACAAGATGAACCAGCGCAAGGCCGAGATGACGGACATGCGTCCGTCCGGTGGCGGCAAGACCCGCATCACCTTCTCGGCACCGTCGCGTGGCCTCATCGGCTACCATGGCGAGTTCCTGTCGGACACGCGCGGTACCGGCATCATGAACCGCCTGTTCGAGCGCTACGGTCCCTTCAAGGGCACCATCGAGGGTCGCAAGAACGGCGTGCTGATCTCGAACGGTGCCGGCGAAGCCCAGGGCTATGCGCTCGGCCCGCTCGAGGACCGCGGCGTCCTGTTCGTCGGTCATGGCGAGACGCTCTACGAGGGCATGATCATCGGCGAGAACGCCAAGACGGATGACCTTGAGGTCAACCCGATGAAGGCGAAGCAGCTGACCAACTTCCGCGCATCGGGCGGCAAGGATGATGCCATCCGCCTGACCCCGCCGAAGAAGATGACCCTGGAGCAGGCCATCGCCTACATCGACGACGATGAGATGGTGGAAGTCACGCCGAAGAACATCCGCCTGCGCAAGCGCTACCTGGACCCGAACGTGCGCAAGCGCATGTCGCGTGCAAAGGCTGCCTGATCCGGCCTGACCGTCGCGATCTGCGAACCAACGAATGGGCGTCGGATGCACCAGCATCCGGCGCCTTTTTCGTCGATAAACGGCGGCTGAACAGTCGGTTTCCGGTCGGTTCAGCGCTGCCACGATACGGTCTTAGCTTCGGCGTCCGTCCTGCGTTTGCCGCTCAAGCCCCGGGCGCCAAGAGAGGAGTTGGGAATGAAGACGTTGCTGAAGAAGGCTGGCCTGGGCGTGGCGCTTGCGGCGACCGCGCTGACGGCGGCGGCCCCGGCGGAGGCGCAGCGCTACCGCGGCGGCTATTATCCGCGCTACCACCACCATTACCACGGCCGCAGCTCGGCCGGCCCCGCGATCGCCGCAGGTGTCGTCGGCGTCGTGCTCGGCGCGGCTCTCGCATCCAGCGCGAACGATCGGCGCTACCGCGAAAGCTACTATCGCGACCGCGGCTACGACTATGATTACGACGATCGCTACTATCGCGACCGGGGCTATTATCCGGCCGACGGCTACTACGCCCACCGTTACCGCAACTATCGCCAGTGTTGGAACGAGCAGCGCTTTGATCCGTATTATGGCTATCCGGTGCGCGTGCGCGTCTGCAACTGACGCTGCCACCATCGGGGAAGGCGGCGCGGGCAGGGGCCACGCGCCGCCTTTTTTTGTTGGCGCGGGCGCGCTTTTGGGCCATGCGGCCGCGCATGAGCGATACACCCCCGGACCATCTTTCGATCAACCCGCGCAGCCCGTACTTCGACCGTGAGGCACTGGAACGCGGCGTCGGCATCCGCTTCAAGGGCGTCGAGCGCCGCGACGTCGAGGAATATTCGATTTCCGAGGGCTGGATCCGAGTCGGTCTCGGCAAGAAGGTCGATCGTCACGGCCAGCCGCTGACCATCAAGCTGATCGGCCCGGTCGAGGCATGGTTCCAGACCGGCACCGAAGACGCCGCCGCCGAAGCTTCCGAAGAGTCGCAGGGCTGAACGAACAAGGGCCACCCCGCAGGGTGGCCCTTCTTACATCGGCAGGGGTCGCGCGCCGCCTCAGTGGACGAAGCGTGCCACCACGTCGCGATAGCTGCGGCTGACCTTTACCTGTGCGCCGGAGTCGAGCACCAGGAAGCACTCGCCGTTGGTGTGCGGTTTCACCTGCTTGACCAGGTCCAGGTTGACGATCGTCGAGCGGTGCACCCGCTGGAACCGCCTGGGATCGAGCCGCTTCTCCAGGTCCTTCATCGTCTCACGCAGGATCAGCGTGTTGTCGCCGGTGTAGATGCACATATAGTCGCCGGCGGCGTCGATGCGCTCGATCGTGTCGACGTCGACGCGGAAGATCTGCCCGCGATCCTTGATGTTGATGAGCTTTTCGAACCGGTTCGCATTGTGGGCGCCGCCATCGCCGCTGTCCGACAGGGTTTCCGCGGCCTCGGGGGCGACTTCCGCCAGCACTTCCTTCAGCCGGTCGACCTCGGCCTGGCCGCGCTTCTCGTTCAGCCGCTGCCGCACACGATCAAGCGTGTCCGCCAGCCGCGCATCGTCAACGGGCTTCATGAGATAATCGACCGCCTGCGCTTCGAACGCGCGCAGTGCGTGGTCCGAATAAGCGGTCACGAACACCACCAGCGGTGGTTCGACCTCCATGAGGCCCTGGACGACCGAGAAGCCGTCGAAGCCCGGCATCTGGATATCCAGGAACACGAGGTCGGGCTTGTGCGTCTTGATGGACCGGATGGCCTCGCGGCCGTTGACGCACTTGTCGACGATCTCGACGTCTTCATGCGCCTGAAGGCGCAGTTCCAGCCCCTGGATAGCCAGCGGCTCGTCGTCGACTAGGATGGTACGGATGGTCATGCAGCCTCTCGCGTGCGTTCCTCGACCTGGAACGGAATTTCGATCTCGACGCTGAAACCGCTGCCAGGGATCGAACGCGTATCTAGCCGATGGTCTTCACCATATGCCTGCGCCAATCGCTCCCGGATGTTCGCCAGTCCCACGCCGGTCGATAAGGTCGGCCTCCGCGACGCCTCGTTCAACCCCGGACCCGTGTCGGAAACGCTAATCTGCACCCGATCCCCGGCGAGCCGAGCCGTGACCGCGATTTCCGCACCCTCCTCCTTCGGGGTGACGGCATATTTGATGGCATTTTCGACCAGCGGCTGCAGCAGGAGCGACGGAAGCCGAGCCTGCGCCACGCGCGGGTCGATGTCGAAGCGGGTCTGCAGCCGCTCCTCGAAACGCATTTTCTCGATGTCGAGGTAGAGCTTCAACGTCTCCACCTCCTGCGCGAGCGTCACATGCGCGGTGGGTTCGTTGGCCAACGTGTAGCGCAGGAACGACGCAAGCCGCGACAGCATGATGTTGGCACGCTCGGTGTGCTTGAGCAGTACCAGGGTCGAGATCGAGTTGAGCGTGTTGAACAGGAAGTGCGGGTTCAGCTGATACCGCAGCATCGCCAATTGCGCGGAAGACGCCTGGTTCTCCAGCGCCTGCATCGCGCCCGTCTGCTGCTCGACGATCAGGTAGAAGTTGATGCCGAAATAGAGGGCGGACCAGCCCGCGAGCACGGTGAACGTCAGGAACAGCAGCGCCGGCAGCAGCGACAGGTCCAGCGTCGCGGCCGGGGCGTTCGTGCGGAACAGCGAGAAGGTATAGGCCTCGATGATCGCATAGAGCGCGGTCGCGACCAGCAGCGTCACCAGGGTGGCGATTACCGCCCACAATCGCGGCAGCCGGCGGTAGCTGCCGTACAGCACCGACATCAGCAGCGTCAGGCAATAGCCGACGATCGACTCCACGATGACGCCCAGCACCACCTTGACCGTCGGCGCGTTGAACACGGTCGAGACGGTGCGCAGCAACAGGTAGCCGCTCCATCCCGCAGCCTGGAGGATCCAAAAGGCGCGGCTCTTCTCTTCAAAGAACGGGCGCGAAAACAGGGATGAGATGGCAGACATCGTGTCGCCGCCTTACTGCGGCTCCCCTCCGCGCGGAAGAGGCGCGACGGCCACACAGCTTCCCAAAAAGCGAAACCGCCGCTCCCCGGCTGGGGAGCGGCGGTTCACACGTGCGATCGATCGATCGGACGAAGGCTTAGAAGTTGAACACCAGCGATCCGCTGACGGCGCGGGGTGCGCCGAACTGCACGAACGGGATCGTCGTGTTGTTCGAGCTGCCGCTGACGTAGCCGACGTAGAACTTGTTGAAGAGGTTCGACGCGTTGAGCTGGAAATAGGTCTGGCGAAGGCCGAACTGCTCCAGCGACACGCGCGCGTCGAGGTCGACCAGCGTGTACCCGTCCACCTTGGCCGGGAAGACCTCGGTGTTCGGAACGTTGTTGATGGTCTGCACCAGCGGCAGGTTCAGGTCGTTGATGTAGCGCGGGCCGGTGTACTTCACCTGCGCGCCCAGCTCGATCGGGCCCAGGGTGCCCTGCAAGCGGCCACCAAAGCTCCACTTCGACATGCCGGACTCCTGCTTGCCGGCAGTCGGCAGGAAGGTGTTCGTGCCCGTCTGGATGTCGTCCTTGATCTCGGAGTTCAGGTACGAACCGAAGAGGTAGGCCGTGATCTCACGGATCGGCTGCACCGAGATGCTGCCGTCGAAGCCATAACGGTCCACCTTGCCGATGTTGCGCGAGATGCTCTCGCCCAGTTCGGCATCAAACGCGGTGGCGATGCGGTTGTTGAACTTGATGTAGTAACCGCCGACCTGGGCGGTCACGATGCCGGAGCGATACCGCAGGCCCAGGTCGAAGCTGTCGGTGGTTTCCGGAGCGGGGTTCGCACCTTCCACGCCATCCGGGAAATAGACCGCACCGTAGAGCGTGTCCGTACCCGGAACCGAAAGGCCCTTCGCATAGCTTGCGAAGATGCTCGCGCGCGGCGTGAAGTTATAGGTCAGGCCGACGTTCGGAAGCGCGCGGTCATACTTGTAGGTGCGCGAGCGCGGTACCGCAAAGCGATTGCTCGGCGTGGCGTACGTTCCCGCATTGCCCGAAGCCAGGCAGTCGACGTTGCCGTTGGCCGCCGTGGTGAAGCAATATTGGTTCAGGTCGCGCTTGAAGAACGGAACGCGCAGGCCCAGGTCGACGACCAGGTTGTTCTCGAGGAACTCGCCGCGATACTGACCGGAAACCTGGTTCAGGATGGCGAAGGACTTGCGGTCACGCTTCTGAACGACGTTGCCGTTCACGTCCGTCAACGGGTCGTTGATCGGGAAAACGTCGACCGGCTCACCATTGCTGAAGAGCAGGCCGGTTTCGCCGGTCTGGCGGTGACGGGCGCGGTCCCAGGTGTAGGACAGGCGGACGCGGTGCGCGTCGTTGATCTGATACACCAGGTTGGAGATGACCATGTACCGGTTGGTCACGGTCTGGCTCGGCGCAAGCAGGGTGACGCCGTTGAAGTTGCTGCTGGAGCATGCGGCGCCGGTCGGGCTGCAGGTGTCCAGCGTGTCGCCGTCACCGTTCAGGTCGCGGCCGAAGTAATACTGGCCGCCGATGAAGCCGGTGTAGTCGACGCCGCCGATGGTGCGCACGCCCTCGCGGCCGGTCACCGTGCCGCCGCCGTTCGCCTTGGTGTACTGGTAGCTCGGGTCGACCGTCAGGGTCAGGCCATTGCCCAGCGTGAAGCGCGACGTACCGCGGATGTTGCCCGTGTTCGACGGGTTGTAGCGGCGGTCATACTGAGTGCCGCAGGTGTTCGCTGCGTCGACCACGCCAAAGACCGGCGTCGTCGTGCTGCAGACCGGCACGTCATACTTGGCTTCGCTGAAGCTGGTGGGGAAGCGGTTGCCGCTGCCGGTGCCAGTTTCACGGCCGGGATCGCCGCGCAGCGGGCCGGAGCCGAAGAAGTTGTTGCGCGCCTGATTATAGTGGCCGGCGACCGAGATGAAGTCGCCGTTGCCGCCCAGGTCCTGATGGATGCGGGCGTTGTACTGCTGCTTGCGGATGCGGCCATAGTTGTTGAACGGGTTGTCGTACGAGACCCAAGAGGCCGACCCGAACGCCTTGGTGCCCATGCCGGTGATGTCGCCGGTGTCGATCATACCGAACACGCGATGATAGCCGTACTCACCGTAGGAAGCGGTGGCCATCGCGCCCAGATCGTCGCCCGGAACGCGCGTGCGCAGGTTCACGGTGCCGCCGACTGCCGATGCGGTCGGGCTGTCGACGTCGGTCGCGCCAAGGTTGACGTTGACGTTGTCGATGATCTCGCTGTCGACCTGCTGGTTGGTGTAGATGGCGTAGCTGCCGCTGTCGTTCAGCGGAATGCCGTCCAGCGTCTGCGAGATGCGCGAGGAATCGAAGCCGCGGATGCGGAAGCCGCCGCCCGACGAACCATAGGGGTCGTTGTTCTGGAAGCTGACACCCGGAACCAGGTTGATCACGTCGTTGATCGTCTGGCCGGGACGCTGGCGCTGGATGATCTCGCTGTCGAGAACCACCTGAGCCTTGGGCGTGTTCGGAAGGTCGACACCGCCGACAGACCGGTCGGCGCGACCGGTTACGATGACTTCGCTACCCTCGTTGAACTCCTGCGAGGCAGTCGACTGCGCAAAGGCGGCAGCCGGAATCACCAGCGCAGCAACCGCCACGCCTGCAAAAAGCTTCGTACGCATGTATTCCCCTATCGTGAGCGGATGCTCAGACGCGGTGCCCGTTCACCGTCTGGCCGCCCCCTGCGCCGGGCTTATGTCGACTTTGTGACAATCAGGGGAGATGCGTAACAAACGTTTTTTGTGCGTTGCAATAAAATCACACCGCAGCCGCAACAATCTCCGCCCACTGCGCCTCGTTGACCACGCGGACCCCCAAATCCGCGGCCTTCTTCAGCTTGGAACCCGCGCTGGCGCCAGCCACGACGAGACCCGTCTTCGCAGAGACCGAGCCCGCGACTCGGGCGCCGAGGGCCTCGGCCTGCGCCTTGGCCTCGTCGCGCGACATAGTCTCCAGCGTGCCGGTGAACACCACGGTTAGCCCGGTTACCTCTGATTCGCGTACTTCCGGAACGAACGGCGGCGGCGAAACCTCCCCAAGAAGATCGTCCCAAAGCGCCTGGTTGTGCGGTTCAGCAAAGAAGTCGGCCAACGCGTGGCCTACGGCAGCTCCTACGTTTTCGACGCCGATGTGCTCGGCGATCGCCTTGTCCAGCCGGACCTGGTGCTTCTGCTCGGTTTCGCCGACCGCAGGGGGCGTGTTTTTCCGCAGTGCGATAAGCTCTTCTGCCAGCGCCCGGATCGCGGGGAGGGTGGTGTAGCGCTTCAGCAGGTCGCGCGCGGTAACGATGCCGATGTGGCGAATGCCCAGGCCGAACAACAGCCGCACGGGGTCCGGCTCGCGCTTCGCTTCAATGGCGGCAAGGAGGTTGTCGACCGAGATCTCCGCCCAACGCTCCCGCGCCAGGATGTCGGCACGGCGGTTCTTCAGGCGAAAGATGTCGGCCGGGGAGTGTAGCAGCCCGTCCCGCACGAAGGCCTCGATCGTGGTCGCGCCCAGCCCCTCGATGTCGAGCGCACCGCGACTCGCGAGATGCTTGAAGCGCTCCACCCGTTGCGCGGGGCAGATCAGGCCGCCGGTGCAGCGGATATCGACTTCACCCTCTTCGGCGACCGCGTCGGATCCACATTCCGGGCAGTGGGTAGGGAAGTGCCAGGGCTCCCGCGCTACCTCGCGCGTCAGATTGTCGACAATCTGCGGGATCACGTCGCCCGCGCGTTGCAGCACGACACGATCGCCGGGGCGAACCCCAAGCCGCGCGATCTCGTCGGCATTGTGCAGCGTCGCGTTGGTGACGACGACGCCGCCGACGGTCACTGCCTCCAGGCGCGCCACCGGCGTCAGCTTGCCGGTGCGCCCGACCTGTATGTCGATCCGCTCCAGCGTGGTCTGCGCGCGTTCAGCCGGGAATTTGTGCGCCAGTGCCCAGCGCGGCGCGCGGCCGATCTGGCCGAGTCGCGCCTGCCAGTCGAGGCGGTCGACCTTGTAGACGACGCCGTCGATGTCGAACGGCAGGTCCGCGCGCTGTGCCTCGATCGCACGATAGATGCCGAGTGCGTCCTCCAGCGTGGGGGTGAGCGCGAAGCTGTCGGCAACCGGGAAGCCCCAGCCGCGAATCGCCGTCACCACCTCGGCCTGGGTGTCGCCCGGCAAGCTGCTGGTTTCGCCCCAGCCGTGCATCAGGAATCGCAGCGGGCGGGTGGCGGTCACCCCCGCGTCCTTTTGGCGCAGCGATCCGGCGGCGGCGTTGCGCGGGTTCGCGAACTGCCGCGCCTTCGCCGGATCGACGGCTTCGGCGAGCAGCCGCGCGTTCAGCGCCGCGAACGCCGCCTTCTCCATGTACACCTCACCCCGGACCTCGAAGAGCTCGGGCGCGTCGTCGGGGAGGGTCTCGGGGATGTCAGCAATGGTGCGGACGTTCGCGGTCACGTCCTCACCCACGGCGCCGTCGCCGCGAGTCAGCGCCCGTACCAATCGACGGTTTTCATACCGTAGCGAGCAGGAAAGCCCGTCGATCTTGGGCTCGGCCGTGAGCACCACGGGCGTGTCGGCCGACACTGCCAGGAACCGCCGCACGCGGCCCACGAAGTCCGCGACTTCTTCGTCGGTGAACGCATTGTCGAGGCTCAGCATCGGCCGCGCATGCGCGACCTTCGCCAAATGCCCGGTCGGCGTCGCGCCGACCTGCCGTGCAGCCGAGTCGCTCAGCACCAGGTGCGGGAAGGCGGCTTCGATCGCAGCGTTCCTGCGGACCAGCGCGTCATAGTCGGCATCGCTGATCTCCGGTGCATCGGCGTCGTGATAGAGCTGGTTGTGGCGCGCAATCTCGGCAGAGAGTGCGGCGAGCTCCTGGGCGGCGTCCTGATCGGTCTGGGGCAGCGGGTCCATGTCGGGTCGGTACGCACGGCTGCAGCCGCGATCAAGAAGGCGCGCGGCCGCCACGGCGCGGACAGCGGTTTTCGTGAGCGCCGCCATGTTGCATAGGGGCCCAAACCGAACATGGACCCGCAATGACCACCATCATCACCGAAGCAGACCTGATCGAAAGCGTCGCCGACGCCCTCCAGTTCATCAGCTACTACCACCCGATGGATTACATCCGCGCGCTGGGCCAAGCCTATGAGGCGGAGCAGAGCCCGGCAGCCAAGGACGCAATCGCCCAGATCCTGACCAACAGCCGCATGTGCGCGGAAGGGCATCGGCCGATCTGCCAGGACACCGGCATCGTCACCGTGTTCGTGAAATGGGGCCAGGATTGCCGCCTCCAGTCGAACCGATCGCTGCAGGAAGTGATCGATGAGGGCGTCCGCCGCGCCTATCTCCACCCGGAGAACAAGCTGCGCGCCTCGATCCTCGCCGATCCGGCCTTCACCCGCCGCAACACCCGCGACAACACGCCCAGCGTCATGCACGTGGAAATGGTGCCGGGCAGCACCGTCTCGATCGATGTCGCGGCCAAGGGCGGCGGGTCGGAGAACAAGACCAAGTTCAAGATGATGAACCCCAGCGACTCGATCGTCGACTGGGTGCTGGAGATGGTCCCCCAGATGGGTGCCGGCTGGTGCCCGCCCGGCATGCTCGGCATCGGCATCGGCGGCACCGCGGAAAAGGCGATGCTGCTCGCCAAGGAATCGCTGATGGGCGCGATCGACATGGCGCACCTGAAGCAGCGCGGCCCCCAGAACGATATCGAGGCGTTGCGCATCGAACTGTTCGACAAGGTCAACGCACTCGGCATCGGCGCGCAGGGGCTGGGTGGCCTTTCCACCATCCTCGACATCAAGATCCTCGACTGGCCGACCCATGCCGCGTCCAAGCCGGTGGCGATGATCCCCAACTGCGCCGCCACGCGCCACGCGCACTTCACGCTCGACGGTTCGGGGCCGGTCTATCTGGAAGCGCCCAAGCTCGACGAATGGCCCAAGGTAGAGTGGAAGCCCTCGGCCGAGGCAAAGCGCGTGGACCTCGACACGCTCACCCCCGAAGTGGTGCAGTCGTGGAAGCACGGCGACCGCCTGCTCCTCAACGGTAAGATGCTGACCGGCCGTGACGCCGCCCACAAGCGGATCGCCGACATGCTCGCTCGTGGCGAATCGCTGCCGGTCGAGTTCAAGGGTCGGGTGATCTACTATGTCGGGCCGGTCGATCCGGTGGGTGAGGAAGTGGTCGGCCCCGCCGGCCCCACCACCGCCACCCGCATGGACAAGTTCACGCGCATGATGCTCGACCAGGGCCTGCTCGCGATGGTGGGCAAGGCGGAGCGCGGTCCGGCCGCGACCGACGCCATTCGCGAGAACAAGAGCGCCTATCTGATGGCGGTCGGCGGTGCTGCGTACCTCGTCGCCCGCGCGATCAAGGGTTCCAAGGTCGTCGGCTTCGAGGACCTCGGCATGGAAGCCATCTACGAGTTCGAGGTGCAGGACTTCCCCGTCACCGTCGCGGTCGATGCAGAGGGGCAGAACGTCCACACGCTCGCGCCGCTCGTCTGGCGCGAAAAGATCGCCCGCGAACGCCTGCTCGAAAACGCCTGACTTCGGTCAGGCGTCCTCGTCCTCCGGTTCCGGCCGCAGTGCCCAGCTCGCATAGAGCGTGGGCACTGCGGAATATAAGGTGGCGAGGTAGTAGGCGAGCACCATCAGCCGGAAGCAGAGCTGGTAGGTCGACCAGCCCAGCGCCAGCGACAATCCTGCAAGCAGCAGGATGCCGGCAAAGGCCGTGGCCGCGACCGCGGTGAGCGCCACCAGATACGCTGTCCTGCGAAGCTCGCGTTCCCGCTCGTCGGCCGCTTCGGACGCCGTCCAGTTCTTGACCGGGCCGGACAGCGGCATGAACACTGCCACCGCCCAGCCCACGGCCACGAGCACATTGCCGAAGAATAGCCCCGTGTCGTCTGCAATGGCATAGAGGAGGCCGCCCGTCGCGAGGGTCAGGGCCAACAGCGGCGCCCACCGCCGCGGGCGCCGATGCGGCGGGCTCTTCGCCAGGTCGGGGATGCCGGTCCATCGAACGCTGTCGTCCAGTCGCTCGGCCAGGGTCTTTCGAACCATCATTGCTCTCCTGCGCGACGCAGCGCGTCCGCCACCGGGGGAAAGGGCGAAAACGAAAACAGCAACTCTATCGGTACCTCGAAAACGGCGGCGATCTTCATCGCCAGTTCCAGGCTCGGTTTGTAATCGCCGCGCTCAAGATAGCCTATGGTCTGCGGGTTCACGTCGACTGCCTCGGCGAGTGCGCGCCGGCTCAGACCCCGTTCGGTTCGGAAAAGCGCGATCCTGTTGTAGAGACTTGGCATACCGGGAATAGGTACATCCGTTGTGAATACACAACAATCCTGTATCGAACCTGCACGACGAAAACCGCCGCGGGACGCGCGACGGGAAGATCAGTCGATGTGGAGGCGCCCCGCCGCAAGCCGCGCGGCCGCAGCGGGGCAGGCGTTCAGGCAGCCAGCGTTGTGCTCGCCTGCGCTTCGTTCACCGCCGCGCGCAGGTCCTGAGCAAGCGCATCCACGCGGGTAAGGTCCGCGTCCCAAGCGAACATGAACCGCGCTCCGCCGCCGATGAAGGTGTAGAAGCGCCAGCCGCGGGCGCGCAGGCCTGCCAGCACCGCTTCCGGCGCGCGCAGGAACACGGCGTTCGCCTCCACCGGGAACATCGGCTCGACATCGGGCAGGTCGGCGATGGCGGCGGCCAGCCGGCGCGCGCACTCATTGCCGTGCGCTGCGTTGCTCAGCCACACGCCGCTTTCCAGCATCCCGACCCAGGGGGCCGCGAGGAAGCGCATTTTCGATGCAAGCTGCCCCGCCTGCTTGCAGCGATAGTCGAAGTCCTCGGCAAGGGCGTGGTCGAAGAACAGGATCGCTTCGCCCGCAGCCATGCCGTTCTTGGTCCCGCCGAAGCACAGCACGTCGACGCCGGAGCGCCAGGTCATCTCGGCCGGGGAGCAGCCGAGCGCGGCACATGCATTGGCAAAGCGCGCGCCGTCCATGTGCAGGCGCAGGCCCAGTTCACGGCAGGTGGCGGAAAGGGCGCGGATCTCGTCCAGCGTATAGACCTGGCCCGTCTCGGTCGGCTGGGTGATCGTCACCGCGCGCGGCTTGGGAAAGTGGATGTCGGAACGCCCGGTCGCCAGCGCGCGCACAGCGGCCGGCGTCAGCTTGCCGTCGTCGGTCTGCGCGACCAGCAGCTTGGACCCGTTGGAAAAGAACTCCGGCGCTCCGCATTCGTCGGTTTCGACATGGGCGGAGGAGGAGCAGATCACGCTGTGGTAGGACTGGCACAGCGCGGCAAGCGCGAGCGAGTTGGCGGCGGTGCCGTTGAACGCGAAGAACACCTCGCAGTCGGTTTCGAACAGCGCGCGGAACGAGTCGGAGGCACGCTGCGTCCACGGGTCCTCGCCATAAGCGGGGACATAGCCGTGGTTGGCTTCGGCCATCGCCGCCCATGCTGCGGGACAAATGCCGGCGTAGTTGTCGCTGGCGAACTGCTGGGGTTCTTGGGTCATGCCTTCGTCGTACCTCCTTGGAGAGTCGGCGCGACGCGTGGCTTGGGTCCCGTGGTTTGCCGACCGGCCACATCCCTTACGCAAAGCGCAAGGCACCACCTTGCTCGGGAGCAGGTTGGTGTCGGGGTCGCCCCGACTCTCGATGCTGGCGCGCCTGTAGCAAGCTCGCTGCGGCGCGGCAAGGCAGGGCTAGATTGGTTCTACCTATATGCGACCGGCGTGCTGGCGCCGGTCGCGGACAGTGTCAGTCGACGAAGGCGCGTTCGATCACGAACTGGCCGGGAGTGGCGTTGGAGCCTTCGACAAAGCCCATACCCTCGAGCATGGCAGCAAAGTCGCGGATCATCGCCATGCTGCCGCACAGCATGATGCGGTCCGTCTCAGGATCGAGCTTCTTGGGACCCTGCACCGGGTCGCCGAACAGCGCTGCGCTCTCGATCAGGTCGTTGATGCGGCCGGTGTTGCGGAACGGCTCACGCGTCACAGTCGGCACATAGTGGAACTGGGCCTGTGCCTCATCTGACACGAGCGGGTCGTCGGCCAGGCGCGCGGCGAGCTCGTCGTGATAGGCAAGGTCGCTCACCTTGCGCACCGAATGCACCAGGATCACCTGCTCGAACATGGAGTATACGTCCGGGTCGCGCGCCAGGCTCAGGAACGGCGCCAGGCCGGTGCCGGTCGAAAAGAAGAACAGGCGCTTGCCCGGGGTCAGCGCGTCGGTGACGAGGGTGCCGGTGGGCTTCTTGCCCAGGTACACTTCGTCGCCCGGCTGGATCAGCTGCAGCTTGGAGGTGAGGGGGCCGTCCTCGACCTTGATCGACAGGAATTCCAGCTCCTCGGCATAATGCGGGCTGGCGATCGAATAGGCGCGCATGATCGGCTTGGGATCGCCCGGAAGCCCGATCATCACGAATTCGCCCGACCGGAAGCGGAAGCTCGACGGCCGCTCGACCGCGAACGAGAACAGCCGGTCGTTCCAGTGGCGGACCCACAGCACCTTGGCGTTGAGGAACGCCTTCGTCTCGGGGATGAGCGCGGGTTCGCGGACGTCAGTCATGCACTTCTTCCTTCAGCCGCGCCGGAACAGGCGCGGTGCGTCTTGCCTGGGCTAGTTGCGAGGGCATCGCACTATGGGCTGCGCGGCGATGGGTCAACCAAAGCAAAGCTTGGGGTGCGCGTTGCCGCTGCTTGGCCGCATCCCCATATTGCTTCCCTATGGCGATCCAGATCCGCACCAACCTTGCCGAACCCGAGACCGGGCCCGCCTTTGTGCCGCACCGCCCCGCGCGTCCACCCAAGGTGGAAGGGGGCAAACCCTTCAAGCTCGTGTCCGAGTACGAACCTTCGGGGGACCAGCCGACGGCCATCGCCGAGCTTGTCGCCGCGGCACAAGCGGGCGAGCGCGACCAGGTGCTGCTCGGCGTCACGGGTTCGGGCAAGACGTTCACCATGGCCAAGACGATCGAGGCGCTGCAGCGTCCGGCGTTGATCCTGGCCCCGAACAAGATCCTCGCGGCCCAGCTCTATGGCGAGTTCAAGAGCTTCTTTCCGGAGAACGCGGTCGAGTATTTCGTCAGCTACTACGACTATTACCAGCCCGAGGCCTATGTGCCGCGGTCGGACACCTACATCGAGAAGGAAAGCTCGGTGAACGAGGCGATTGACCGCATGCGCCACTCGGCGACGCGGTCGCTGCTCGAACGCGACGACGTCATCATCGTGGCGTCGGTGTCGTGCCTGTACGGCATCGGCTCGGTCGAGACCTATTCCGCGATGGTGTTCGACCTCAAGAAGGGCCAGGTCGTCGACCAGCGCGAGATCGTGCGCAAGCTCGTCGCACTCCAGTACAAGCGCAACGATGCCGCCTTCCAGCGCGGCGCTTTCCGCGTCCGCGGCGACAGCCTCGAACTCTTCCCGTCGCACTATGAGGACAGCGCCTGGCGCATCACCTTCTTCGGCGACGAGATCGAAGCGATCACGGAGTTCGATCCGCTGACCGGCAAGAAGGTGGCCGAGCTGAACTCGGTGCGCGTCTATGCGAACTCGCACTATGTGACGCCCGGCCCGACGCTCAAGCAGGCGAGCGAGGCGATCAAGCACGAGCTTTCGGAGCGCCTCAAGGAACTTCATGCCGAGGGCAAGCTGCTGGAGGCCCAGCGGCTGGAGCAGCGCACGAACTTCGACCTGGAGATGATCGCCGCCACCGGCAGTTGCGCCGGCATCGAGAATTATTCGCGCTTCCTGACGGGCCGCCTGCCCGGTGAGCCGCCGCCCACGCTGTTCGAGTATCTCCCAGAAAACGCGCTGCTGTTCGTGGACGAGAGTCACCAGACGATCGGCCAGGTCAACGGCATGGCCCGCGGCGACCACCGTCGGAAGATCACGCTGGCCGAATATGGCTTCCGCCTGCCATCGTGCATCGACAACCGTCCGCTGCGCTTCAACGAATGGGACGCGATGCGCCCGCAGACCGTCTGCGTCTCTGCGACGCCGGGCGGTTGGGAGCTGGAACAGACCGGCGGTGTCTTCTCCGAACAGGTGATCCGCCCCACCGGCCTCATCGACCCGCCGATCGAGATCAAGCCGGTCGAGGATCAGGTCGACGACCTCATCCATGAGGCGAAGAAGACCGCAGAGGCCGGCTATCGTACGCTGGTGACGACCCTCACCAAGCGCATGGCAGAGGATCTCACCGAGTTCATGCACGAGGCGGGGCTTAAGGTCCGCTACATGCACTCCGACGTCGAGACGCTGGAGCGTATCGAGCTGATCCGTGACCTGCGGCTGGGCGTCTATGACGTGCTGGTCGGCATCAACCTGCTGCGCGAGGGCCTCGACATCCCGGAGTGCGGCCTGGTCGCGATCCTGGATGCCGACAAGGAAGGCTTCCTGCGATCGGAGACATCGCTCATCCAGACGATCGGCCGCGCCGCCCGCAACGTCGACGGCCGCGTGATCCTCTATGCCGATCGGATGACCGGCAGCATGGAGCGCGCGATCGCCGAGACCGACCGCCGCCGTGAGAAGCAGAAGGCGTACAACCTCGAGCACGGCATCACGCCGACCACGATCAAGCGCAACATCGGCGACATCATCGCCCATGTCGCGTCGAAGGATCAGGTCACGGTCGAGATCGACGAGGAACGGCCGCACATGGTCGGCCATAACCTGCGCTCGTACATCGAGAGCCTGGAAAAGAAGATGCGGGAAGCCGCATCCAACCTCGAGTTCGAGGAGGCCGGTCGCCTGCGTGACGAGATCCGCGCTCTGGAAAGCGAGGAACTCGGCCTGCCGGTCGCGGAGCACAAGGCGCCTCTCATGGGCCGGTCCAACGAAGGTAAGCCCGGCACCCGCAAGACCCGATTCGGCAAGCAGCAGAAGACACGCATGAGCCACCGGCGCGCGTAGCATGGGCGGTGGGGAAGCTCGGGGTGCACCTGCGCATCCGAGGCTTGCCTCACGCAGTAACCAGCGACTAAATCATCGAGGGATGATTTACCGTTGGACCACTGGATGACCGTCGAAACAGCCGTTCCGTTCAAGCGCAGCCGGGGGCGCCCCCGCCAGGATCAGGGGCCCGATCCCGAGGAAATCCTCAGCGCGGCGCTGTCCGCCTTTGCGAAATACGGCTGGGCCGGCGCCGACCTGCGCAAGATCGCGAAGGTCGCCGGCGTCGACTCCGCGCTGATCGCCCGCCGCTATGATGGCAAGGTCGGGCTGTGGCGGGCGATCGTCGACCATGTCTCGACGACTCTTAAACGGTGGCAGGCGCTCGACGATCTCGAAGGGCTGCCGCTCGCCGATCAGCTCCGCGTCGTGATCGAACGGTTCGTGCTGCTGAGCCTGGAACAGCCCGATCTCGGCCGCTTCTTCATCGACCAGATTGCCGAGCCCGGGGAGCGCCGGACCTATGTCATCGAGCAGATCTGGTCTGTGCATCGCGCCCATGTCATGCCGCTGCTCCAGCGCGCGGCGGAGGAAGGGCTGCTGCCCCCGGGATCCGATCCCGAGACCTTCCATGCGGTCCTCGTCGGCGCGGTGGCTATGCCGTTGCTCACCCGCTCGATCGCGCTTCCGGACATCGACACCGATGCGGGCCGGGAGCGGTTCGTGAGCACGATCATGGGGCTGTTCCGGCCGGCAGGCTGACGGAAGCGCGGCGAGGCAAGAGCGTCGGTTAGAAGGTAGCGAAAATCCCCGTCATCAACCCGTGCTCCATCACATCGGGATCGTCGTCGTTGAACCGGTACTGGTTCATGTAGCCGAGCTGCGCGTTCAGGCCCTCTGCGACTGGGAATATCACGACCGCCCAGTTGCGCATCCGCTCATGCCCACGCTCCTGGAAGCCCGTGGTGTTGAGGTTCTGGTAACTTTCGTGGGCAATCCGTAGCCTCACGTCGCCATGGATTGGCACTGTGTAGGTGATTTCAGGCCGAAGCCGATGACCGGTGTGGCTGTCATCGCTCCGGAATCGCTGTTCCAGGCGCAGCCGGCCCGCGAGTTGCCCCGGCCCCAGCTTGGCGATCGGAAATCCGATCTGCTGGCGCGGTCGCCATTCGGTGCTCTGTACCCGCCCATCGCGGGGCCGGACGACCCGGTTGACCCCGCCCGTCAGCGTGACGCCCTTGGCAAGCCGGACAGCGAGCGCGGCGAGATACTGGCTTTCGTACAGCTCGCCATTGTTGTTGCTGATCCGCTGGTTGGTTTCGAGCTCCAGCTTCACGCCGTCCGCGAGCTCCGTCGAGGCGTTGGCGGTCAGCCACAGCTGCGCGTCATGCTCCTGCGCAAAGGCTGGCGTGGCAATGAAGGCGAATCCAGTCGCCAAGAGAACAGACAAACGCAACCCGGGGACTCCTGCCGCTCTCGGCGGCCTCCCTCTGCCTCGAAAATGCATCGCGGACAACGGCGCTTTTGCGTGCGCCGGTGTTGTCGCCCCTTAGACGATCGTGTCGATCCATCCGGGCAGCTCAGCCAGTCCCTCCAACTGGCAGAAGCGGGGGTGGCCGGCCGGGAGCTGCGCCGTCTCGTGGGACCAGGCGCCGTCCTGCGGGATGAATGCCGCCCAGGCCCCAGCATTTAGCGCTGGGTGGATGTCGGACCGTAGCGAATCGCCCGCCATCACTGCTTCCTCCGGGGCGACGCCCTCCTTCGCGAACAGCCGGCGAAACGTGTCGGCCGTCTTTTCGCTAACGATCTCGATCCCGCTGAACCAATCGCCCAGGCCGGATGCGGCGAGCTTTGCTTCCTGGTGGAGAAGGTCACCCTTGGTCACCAGCACCAGCCGGCCCCGCTGGGCAAGCTCCTCCAGCGTGTTGTCGATCCCCTCGAACAGCTCGACCGGGTGGGACAGCAGCGCGCGCCCCGCCGCCAGGATGTCGGCAATTACAGCCTTTGGCAGCGGATCGTCGGCAAGCTCGATCGCCGTTTCGATCATCGA
Source organism: Sphingomonas sp. 3-13AW (assembly GCF_049311085.1). Classification (NCBI taxonomy): domain Bacteria; kingdom Pseudomonadati; phylum Pseudomonadota; class Alphaproteobacteria; order Sphingomonadales; family Sphingomonadaceae; genus Sphingomonas; species Sphingomonas sp. 3-13AW. The sequence continues at coordinate 20,601 of NZ_JASNVZ010000017.1, forward strand.
CAGGGTAAAGCCCTTGGCCCCATAGCCATAGAGCTTGAGGTTGCGGATCTCGCAGGCATTCAGCCGTTCCCGGGCGATGTCGCGTGCTGCGAACGGTTCGATGAGCGCGAGCAGCGCCTCCTCCGTCGCGTGGAAGTGGCGCATGTTGTGCCACAGCGTGTCGTCCGCATCGACGCAGATGAGCTTGATCGTCATTGCGCCGAAATAGCGCATGTCGCAGGACGACCGCCAGCGAACCCGCCAGCTTGCGGCCGTTGTTGCGGCGAACCGCTGGCCGCGTTGCACACGGGACAGGTGGTTGAGCCGGTCGCCGGCTTCGCCCATAAGCCGCCGATGCGTCGCATCGTCCTAATCCTGCCGCTGCTGGTCCTGACCCAGTGCGTCCGCCCATCCGAGCCGCCGCCGGCGCCGCCACCGCCCGCGCCCGTCGCGCCGCCCCCGGCTCCCGCCGCGCCGGCCCCGGTCGGCGATTGGCGCGATTGGCCGATCACCCCGGGTACCTGGCGCTATCAGCAGGACGGGGAGGGCTCGTCCGCCGCGTTCGGTCGGCCGGGCGCAGCGCCGCTCCTCACGCTGCGCTGCGATCGCGCACGCGGGCAGGTCCTGTTGACCCGCACCGGAACGGTTGCACCCGGTGGCGCGATCACGATCCGGACTTCCAGCACGTCGCGCAGCCTGCCTGCGGTCGCGGGTGCCGGCACCGCTGCGGTAGCGCTTCCCGCAAAGGACCCGCTGCTCGACGCGATGGGCTTCAGCCGTGGGCGTTTCATCGTCGAGCTGCCCGGCCAGCCCGCGCTGGTGGTGCCTGCCTGGGCCGAAGTCTTGCGCCTGACGGAAGATTGTCGCGGGTGATCCGCTGGCGTGCGGGGTTGCTGGCACTGGCGCTGGCCGGCTGTTCGGATGAGCAGCCGGCGCCGGCGCCAAGCCCGACGCCACAGCCGACTCAGCGTCCAGCGCCAGCGCCGATCGATCCCGCCTCGCTCGCCCCGGGGGAACTGCCGGCGCCCGAACTGGCGGGCGTTCAGGCGGCTGTCGGCGGCTGGTCCACGAGCCCCGGCTTCGCGCGCTTCCTGACCAGCGACGGCACTGCGGCCTTCGCGATCCGCTGCGACTCAGAAAAGCGGCAACTGATCCTTGCCCGAAGCGGGGCGGCGGACGCGGGGGAGATGCTGCGGATCGTGACCGGCATGGCAGCGGCTTCTTACCCGACGACGCCGGTCGGCCGCCGGGTCGAGGCGCGGGTGAGCATCGACGACCGATTCGTTGCCGCACTGGCGAAGGCAAAGGGGCCAGTCGGCATTTCGGTGGGAGAGGGGCCGGTGCTGATGTTGGCTCCCGATCCTGCCATCGCCCGCGTAATCCGCGGCTGTGACGGCCGCTGATCTCGATCCGGCCAAAGAGGCTCCTAAATTCCGCACTGCATTACAAGACTTGTTTGCACACGCGTGGTGTCACACACTTCCTCTCGTGATCGCAGCAGTGGTCACGCTCTAGCTCAACTAGCGAAAGGAGGTGATCCGATGTCTCATGGTTCAGCAATGGGGTCGGTTCAGTTCGTTCGGGAGACGCGCCGCTGATCGGCTGCCCGGTCGCATGATCGGGCTTCCTGATGCGGCTCGCATGGTCTCCCGGGCTGGAGCTTCCGGCCGCTGACCATGCTTGAGGTCGTCGGGCTCTTTCGCGGGGCTCGGCGACCTCTTTCATATCTGCGCCATACGGCGCGCGCAGGGCGGGCTTACACCGACCCGCAAAGCCGCTAGGGTGCGGGCGAAAGGACCTGCGCTCTTGGTACACACCGGACTTGCCGAGCCACTTCAAGACCGTTCCCCTGTGCCCCCGGGCACGGCCGAGGAACCGCAGTCCGATGCCCTCGACAGCCCGCCCAAGGATGAGCTTCGCCGCGATCGCCTGCTCGCGGCGCTGACGCTGATTGCAGGGGCGGGGTTCGTCCTCGCGCTGCCATTCGCGCTCAAGGCCGGGTCGCAGTTCTTCCTGCCCCTCACTGCGGCGATCGTGATCGCGATTGCGCTGGTTCCGCTGCTGGAATGGCTGGAGCGTCGGGGGCTGCCTGCCGCGCTTGCGGCCTTTGTGTGCGTGCTCCTGTTTCTAGTCGTGGCGAATGGCGCCATTGCGTCGATCGTCCTTCCGGCCTGGGGCTGGGCGGAGATCCTGCCGGAGCGCATCCAGCGCGTGCAGGAGAACATCGCGCCGCTGATCGATTTCTATTCCAACCTGGAGCGGTTCGTGAACGAACTGCTCGCCAACGTCGCCAATACGCCCGTGCGGACGGCGGGGAGCGCGCCCGCCGAACGGCCCGCGTCCCTGCTCGACTTCACCGCCAGCACGGCCCCCTCGGCCCTGATCGAGATGTTTTTCGCGATCCTGGTGATCTACTTCTTCCTGGCGGGCTGGACCCGACTGCGGCGTTCCGCGATCACCAGCCGCAACAGCTTCGGCGGCGCGATGGCGACCGCGCGCGTGATCCAGGACGTGGTCGATTTCACCTCGGCCTATCTCGGCACGATCTCGTTCATCAACCTGACGCTCGGCGCGCTGGTGGCTGCTGCCCTGTGGTTCGTCGGCATGCCGACTCCGCTGATGTGGGGCGGGATCGTCGCGGTGCTGAACTACATCCCCTATTTCGGGCCGATCCTCTCGGCCGCGCTGCTGGCGCTGGGCGGGCTGATGACCTTTACCGACGTCTGGTGGGCGCTGCTGCCGGCTGCGATCATGGTCGGCGCGCACCTGGTCGAGGCCAATGTCGTGACCCCGCTGATCGTCGGCCACCGCCTGACCATCAGCCCATTGATGATCCTGGTCACCCTCAGCTTCTGGGGGTGGGTCTGGGGCACGCCGGGCGCGCTGTTGGCGGTGCCGCTGCTCATCATCATCCAGACGGTCGTGCGCGCGGCCGGCAAGCCGGATATCGCAGGCTTCCTGTTCGAACACGGCACGCTGGTGAAGGACCTCGTCCCGCCGGGCACCCCGGTTCAACCGCCTAATTCGCCGCTCGGCGACAAAGGCGACGGGAAGCCGGTTGACACGTCCGGGCCCCTCGCTTAGAGGCCGCCTCCTCGCAAGCAAGCGGGTGTAGCTCAGTTGGTTAGAGCGCCGGCCTGTCACGCCGGAGGTCGCGGGTTCGAGCCCCGTCACTCGCGCCATTGCTGCGGTTTTTAGAACCGCCGATGGCTTGGCCCGCTGCTTGCGATATCCTCTCCAGCATCGATGTACTTACCGCGCGACACTGCTTGCGCGTGGGCTGCGGGGCTTTTTGATACGCATTCGAAACTTTTTTGCGAAAAGCGGCGAAAGGGCCAAATCGGCCTTTGACAGCGCCGGATGCGTCGCCTAGAGCCCGCCTCCTCGCAAGCAAGCGGGTGTAGCTCAGTTGGTTAGAGCGCCGGCCTGTCACGCCGGAGGTCGCGGGTTCGAGCCCCGTCACTCGCGCCATTGCCGCGGTTCATGGAACCGGCAATGGCCTGGCCCGCCGCTTGCGAACCTTCCTTAAATCATACACTTGCTACGCATTGCTGCGAGCGTCTGTCATGCGAGCAACCGGCGCCGCCGCCTTAGCGCCAGCGGCCCGTCTCCATCCAGCGCAGCGCCGGCTTCAGGGGCGCGATCCACATCACGCCAGCCACTCCATAGATCAGCAGCTGCACGATCGCGGGCAGGGCGCCGATCCAGCGCGACAGGCTCGCGATTGCCACCAGCCACACCAGGATGAAGACGAGGATGCCGAGCATCCCCACGGGTTTGCGCCAGGTGGGTTCCATCAATGTTGCTCCGGCAGGTGCAGCGCCTGCTCTGTAAGAAGGGCGTGCAGCGGCACGTCCCAGGGATCGGCAGGGAGTTCCGGCACCTGCTGCGCCGACCAGGCAAGGCCCAGCCGCCACGCATGGGGAAGCCGGGCGAACGCGCGGTCATAGAAACCTGCACCCTGGCCAAGGCGGTTGAGCCGGGCATCAAAGCCTACCAGCGGCGTCAGGATCACGTCGGGCACGACTTCGGGTGCGCTGCGTGGCGGCTGTTGCAGGCCCATCGGACCCGCCTCGATCGCGGTGTCCGGGTCCCAGCGCAGGAACGCCATCGGCGTGCTGCGATCGGCGACCCAGGCGAGCGCGAGCACGCAGCCGGCGTCGCGCGCGGCTGCGACCAGCGGGGCGGGATCCGCCTCGCTTCCGATTGGGAGGTAGCTCGCAACCACGATGCCGGGGCCAAGCCGCTCGCGCAGCAAGTCGGGGACCGGAAGTTGCGGCTTCTTCTGGAGAAAGAATGCGTCCCGGGCGGCGCGAAGCTGCGCGCGCAGGGCTTTTTTGTCCGTCATGCGGGAAAGCGGGTGGCGGGACCGCCCTGGCCGTTGGCCGGAATATCCTCTGACGCCCGGTACGTCAGGTGGGGACCATGTACGTCAGACCAGGATCTGCGCAGGGACAGCCCCCATGGATGATGAATAGCCTCAGGGATAATGAAGGCTCGTACCGGGCAGTGCCCGCCGTGGACCAACTTAGGCGACGTGGCCGTCATCCTCAAGGGCTGCCGCGACCGCTTCGAGCCTTTCGGCGAGTTCTTCGAGCAATTCGACGGGAATTCCGGATTCCACGGCGGGTTCGGGCTCCGGCTGCGATGGAGAGGCAGGCAGCTTCTCCCGCTCGGACAGCTCGTCCGCCAGCATCAGTGCGATCAGCAGCAGCGTGCGCTCGCTCGACGTGCCGGCCGACGCCCGCATCGCCGCCGGGGCGTGCTTCTGCAGCCGCTCGACCAGGGCCAACAGCTGCGGCTCCTCACCGTCGCGGGTCGCGACGGTGTGGGACTTGTTGGCGAGGGTGAAGGTGACCTGTGCCATCAGGCTTCGTCCTCGCGAGCGATCACTTCGTCCAGGGCGGCGATCGCCTCTTCCATGCGCAGGCGCAGCGCGGCGTGGCGGCGGCCGAGCGAATCGACCTCTGCCCTGCGGGCGCGTGCCGCAGCCTCGATCCGCGCAAGGGCGGCATCGATGCGGGCAATGCTGGTGTGCGCTCGGGCCTCGTCCATGCCCCCCGGATAGGCAGGGCGGACCGCCGCGGCAAGCACGGCTCGCCGGTTGACGAAGGCGGGTCGCCGCCCCAAAGGCGGGGCGAACGCGGTCACGAAGGACCGCGCCTTGCAAAAGGATGTTTCATGGCCGCCTCGGATACCCTGCTCGCCAACGCGATTCGTGCGCTTGCGATGGATGCGGTGGAGGCCGCGAACTCCGGCCACCCCGGCATGCCCATGGGCATGGCGGATGTCGCCACCGTATTGTGGACCCGCTACCTCAAGTTCGACGCTGCTGATCCCAAATGGCCGGACCGCGACCGCTTCGTGCTGTCCGCGGGCCATGGCTCGATGTTGATCTATGCGCTGCTGCACCTGACCGGCTATGCGCGCCCGACGATCGAGGACATCAAGAATTTCCGCCAGCTGCACAGCCCGTGCGCCGGCCACCCCGAGAATTTCGAGCTGCCGGGGATCGAGACGACCACCGGTCCGCTCGGCCAGGGCCTGGCCACCGCGGTCGGCCTGGCGCTTGCCGAACGCCACCTCAACGCCACGTTCGGCGACGACCTGGTCGATCATCGCACCTGGGTGATCGCCGGGGACGGCTGCCTCATGGAAGGCATCAACCACGAGGCGATCGGCCTTGCCGGTCACCTCGGCCTCGGCCGCATGATCGTGCTGTGGGACGACAACCGCATCACCATCGATGGCGCGGTCGAATTGTCGTCGAGCGAGAACATCGCCGCGCGCTATGCGGCGACCGGCTGGCACACGATTGCCTGCGACGGCCACGACCCCGCCGACATCTGCCGCGCGCTGGATGAAGCCATCGCCGATCCGCGCCCGTCGCTGGTCGCCTGCCGCACCATCATCGGCAAGGGCGCGCCCGGCAAGGAAGGCACCAGCGCCGTCCATGGCGCCGCGCTCGGCCCCGACATCGTGGCCAAGACCCGTCTCGCCATGGGCTGGGAGCCCGAGGCGTTCGTGATCCCGGAAGAGATCGCCGAAACCTGGGCCGAAGCCGGCACCCGCAGCCGCGACGTGCGCGTAGCGTGGGAAGCGCGGTGCGATGCTGATCCGCAAGGCGCGACCTTCCGCCGCCGCATGTCCGGCGAGCTCACGGAGGGCTTTACGCTCAAGCCGTATCTCGACGGCCTGCTCGCCAATCCGCAGAAGCTCGCCACCCGCAAGGCGTCGGAACTGGTGCTCGGCACCATTACGGAGCAGCTGCCGGAAACCGTCGGCGGCTCGGCCGATCTCACCGGGTCGAACAACACCAAGACCAAGGCGCTGCAGCCGCTCAACCGCGACAATTATGCCGGCCGCTATGTCTATTACGGCATCCGTGAGTTCGGCATGGCCGCGGCGATGAACGGCCTGGCGCTGCACGGCGGGATCGTTCCGTTCGGTGGCACCTTCCTGGTGTTCGCGGACTATGCCCGACCGGCGATCCGCCTGTCGGCGCTGCAGAATGCGCGCGTCATCTATGTCATGACCCATGACTCCATCGGTCTTGGCGAGGACGGCCCGACGCACCAGCCGATCGAGCATCTCAACAGCCTGCGCCTCATCCCGAACCTCGACGTCTATCGCCCGTGCGACACGATCGAGACCGCCGAGTGCTGGGAATTGTCGCTGAAGGATGCGACCGGCCCGTCGCTTCTCGCGCTGTCGCGCCAGAACCTGCCGCAGCTGCGCACCGATGCATCCGAAAACCTCTGCGCCAAGGGTGCGTACCGCCTGGTCGCGGCCGAGGCTCCGCGCCGCGTGGTGCTGGTCGCTACCGGTTCCGAGGTCGAGCTTGCGGTTTCTGCCCGCGCGCAGCTTGAAGCGCAGGGGATCGGTGCCGATGTGGTGTCCATGCCCTGCTGGTCGCGCTTCGACGCACAGCCTGCCGACTATCGTCGCGATGTGCTGCCAAAGGATGCCCTGATCGTCTCGATCGAGGCCGGCACGACCATGGGTTGGGAACGGTACACCGGGCTCGACGGGTTGCGCTTCGGCATCGATCGGTTCGGCGCTTCGGGGCCGGCACCCGAGCTGTACGAATATTTCGGACTGACCGCATACGCGATTTCCACCAAGGTCGCGGCTGCGCTCGAGAATTGAGCCTGCGGCAACGCGGGCTTTGGACCATCCATCTGAAAGGATCGGCAAATGACGAAGGTAGCGATCAACGGGTTCGGGCGCATCGGCCGCCTGGTGGCGCGGGCCATTCTGGAGCGCCCGGAATGCGGGCTCGAACTGGTCACCATCAACGACCTGTCCGACGCGAAGTCGAACGCCTGGCTGTTCAGCCGCGACAGCGTGCACGGCCGCTATCCCGGTGAGGTTTCGGCCGACGGCAACGACCTGGTCATCGACGGCAAGCGCATCAAGGTGACGGCAGAGCGCGATCCCGCGAACCTGCCGCATGGCGAAAACGGCGTCGATCTGGTGCTGGAGTGCACTGGCTTCTTCACCGACCGCGCCAGCGCCCAGAAGCACATCGACGCCGGCGCCAAGAAGGTGCTGATCTCGGCTCCGGGCAAGAACGTTGACCTGACCGTCGTCTATGGCGTGAACCACGACAAGCTGGAGGCCGACCACACGATCGTCTCCAACGCATCGTGCACCACCAACTGCCTGGCGCCGGTCGCCAAGGTGCTGAACGACACGATCGGAATCGAGCGTGGCCTGATGACCACGATCCACGCCTACACCAACGACCAGAAGATCCTGGATCAGATCCACAAGGACCTGCGCCGCGCACGTGCGGCAGCCATGTCGATCATCCCGACCACCACGGGCGCTGCCCGCGCGGTGGGTGAGGTGCTTCCGGAGCTGAAGGGCAAGCTCGACGGTTCGTCGGTGCGCGTGCCGGTGCCGGACGGCAGCCTGATCGACCTGACCTTCACGCCCAAGCGCGACACGACGAAGGACGAGGTCAACGCCATCCTGAAGGCAGCCTCGGAGGAGGGCCCGCTCAAGGGCATCCTGGTCTATTCGGACGAGCCTTTGGTCTCGATCGACATCGTCCACACGCCGGCGTCCTCGACCGTCGACAGCCTCGAGACGGCCGTGATCGACGGGAAGCTGGTGCGCGTCGTCAGCTGGTACGACAACGAGTGGGGCTTCTCCAACCGCATGGTCGACACGGCCTGCGCGATGGCCAAGTTCGGCTGATGTCGATGCCCGTCGCGCTGGCGGATGCCGGGCAGGACGGGCAAGCGGGCGCGCGGGTCGGCACCATCGCCGGCATCGCGCGCCACGCCTTTGCACGGGCACCCATGGAGGTGCTCGATCGTGCCGAGGTCAGCGTGGAAGCCGGCATTGCCGGCGACCACCGCGGCCGGCGCAAGCCCGGGGGTACCGGCAGGCGCCAGGTGACCCTGATGGAACGCGGCGACTGGGAAGCCGCCACCGCAGAGGTCGGCCGGGACCTGCCCTGGCAGGAACGTCGGGCGAACCTGCTGGTCGACGGGTTCGACCTGCCGCAGGTGCCCGGCACGCGGCTCCGGATCGGCACGCAAGTGGTGCTGGAAATCACCTATGAATGCGACCCGTGCGCTCGCATGGATGCCCTGGTCCCGGGACTTCGTGAGGCGATGCTCCCCGACTGGCGCGGCGGCGCCTGCACCCGGGTGCTGACGGGTGGAGCCATCGCCGTTGGCGACACAATCAGGATCGAGACATGACACGCAACTTCAAGACCCTGGACGACATGGGTGAGATCTCGGGCAAGCGCGTGCTGGTCCGTGAGGATCTGAACGTGCCGATGGCCGATGGCCATGTCACCGACGACACTCGCCTGCGCGCGGCGATCTCTACCGTCACCGAACTCGCCGATCGCGGCGCGATCGTGCTGGTGCTCGCCCACTTCGGCCGGCCCAAGGGCCTGCCGAGTCCCGAGCTCTCGACGGCCCAACTCGCTGGCCCCTTCGGCCAGGTGCTCGGACGTCCGGTCCGCTACATCGATTGGGAAGGTGCGGCCGAAGCCGTCGCCACGCTCCAGCCGGGCGACATCGCGCTGCTGGAAAACACCCGCTTCTTCGGCGGTGAGGAAAAGAACGATCCGGCCGTGGTCGACCGGTTCGCGGCCCTTGGCGAGCTCTACGTCAACGATGCCTTCTCCGCCGCGCACCGTGCCCACGCCTCGACCGCGGGCCTCGCCCACAAGCTGCCGGCATTCGCCGGCCGCCAGATGGAGGCAGAACTCGACGCGCTCGACAAGGCGCTCGGTGCGCCCGAGCATCCCGTTGCGGCCGTCGTCGGTGGTGCCAAGGTCTCGACCAAGCTCGATGTGCTCAAGCACCTCGTCGGCCGCGTCGATCACCTCATCATCGGTGGCGGCATGGCCAACACCTTCCTCGCCGCGCGCGGCGTGAACGTCGGCAAGAGCCTGTGCGAGCACGACCTCATCGGCACCGCCGAAGAGATCTTCGAGGCGGCCGACAAGGCCGGTTGCACCATCCACCTGCCGTATGACGTAGTGGTCGCGACCGAATTCCGTCCGAACCCGCCGACGCGCACCGTCAACGTGCATGAAGTCGCTCCCGACGAGATGATCCTCGACATCGGTCCGGCCGCCGTCGAGGCGCTCGGCGATGTGCTGAAGAACTGCCGCACTCTGGTCTGGAACGGGCCTTTGGGCGCGTTCGAGACGCCGCCGTTCGACGCCGCCACCGTCTCGCTCGCCAAGACCGCGGCGGCGCTCACCACCGACGGTTCGCTGGTGTCGGTAGCTGGCGGTGGCGACACCGTTGCGGCCCTCAACCAGGCCGGTGTCGCGGGGGCCTTCACCTTCGTCTCGACTGCAGGCGGCGCGTTCCTGGAATGGATGGAAGGCCGGGAGCTTCCCGGCGTGGCGGCGCTCGCGCGCTAACGGCGCCTGAAGCCCGTACCTCGGCCAGGTCCGCGGTACGGGCTACTCAATGGTGCCTTCCGCCTCGTTACCGCCGGGCGGCCCGCATCGCGATACACACCGGTGCGGGCTGTTCGCGTGCCTCGACCGCCCGCCAGCAGTGGGCGAGGTCGGCACGGGGCGCCATCGCCCGGAATGCGCCGCTGCCGACTCCGCGCTCGAACCAGAGCCGCAGATGTTGTGGCGCAATATCAGCCGCTTCCCCGCGACCGCTTGCAGCCTGTTCCAACAGCGTTAGTCCCTGATCCAGCGTCGCTGTCGGCCGCCGCTCGGGGTGCATCTCGCGATGGCCCGCGACGATCAGGTTGCCGGTCTCCAGCGCGATCGTGGCATTCGGGCGGCCCGAGCGTTCGATCGCGGTGATTGCTCGCGCATAGTCAGGCGGCTCGGCCGCAAGCGATTCCTCGACGATCTGGTCGGTCGCCCGTTTGCTCGAATGCCAGTCGAAGTCTTCGGCCGCGGTGTCCGGTGAACACCCCGACGGGGCCGCCGTCAGCGCCATCAGGGGGAGCGCCCACCTCATGCCAGCGGCAGCAACGGCGCATAGTCCGCCAGCGTATAGGGCAGGGGGATGCGCCCCCCGTTCGCCAGCATGAAATAATGCTCGGCGATCATCCCCATCTGCTCCAGCCCATAGGCGGTGAACGGCTTTCCCGCCTCCAGCCGATAGTCGTAATTGCGTTGGAAGGGGCCGCGCGCCCAGACCCACTGCCGCAGTCCGTACCATTGGTAGAGATGCGTCCCTTCGTGGACGAAGTTCGCCTTGCGCCACAGCGGCACGCCGGGTGCTGCGAAGTCGGTGACGTGGGTTTGGCCTGGGAAATAGGCGTGGCCGTTGGGCGCCATCGGCCGGTCGCCGGGGAACACGAACCACCATTTGCGCGCATGGATGCGGACCCGGGCATAGTTGATGCCTTCACCAAAGACGCCGCGCAGCATGGCCGTTTCGCCCGGCGTCAACGGGCGGCGGCGGGCGGTCACGATCGGCCTTTCAGTCACCCGGAAGATACGCCTTGGCGAGGATTTTGTTGCGCCGCGACAGTGTGAGCGCTCCCAGCGGCGGGGCGACCTTGTGGGGGGGAGGGCACCGGCCTAACGAGATCGGGCAAGCGGTAATAGCCGCAGCGAACCAGCCTCATGGGAGACCTTCAGAATGACGCCGACCGTCAGAGCAATTCTCGCGAACTATGAATCCGACAATCCCGGGGTGAAGGCGAACCTCGCCCGCATCTTGATGCAGGGTCGGCTGGGCGGCACCGGGAAGCTGGTCATCCTGCCGGTCGATCAGGGTTTCGAACATGGCCCCGCCCGCAGCTTCGCGGTGAACGAGCCGGCCTATGATCCCCATTATCATTTCCAGCTCGCCATCGATGCGGGCCTTTCGGCCTATGCGGCGCCGCTCGGCATGCTGGAGGCGGGTGCGGGCACCTTTGCCGGCCAGATCCCGACGATCCTGAAGGTCAATTCGTCCAACAGCTGGGCGACGGGCATCAACCAGGCGGTGACCGGCGGCGTCGACGATGCGCTCCGCCTCGGCTGCTCCGCGATCGGTTTCACCATCTACCCGGGCGCAGACGACGTGTTCGACATGATGGAGGAGATCCGCGAGCTTTCGGCACAGGCGAAGTCGGTCGGCATCGCCACGGTCATCTGGTCCTATCCGCGCGGCGGCATGCTGTCGAAGGACGGAGAGCTTGCGCTCGACGTCGGTGCCTATGCGGCACACATGGCGGCGCTGCTCGGCGCCCACATCATCAAGGTGAAGCTGCCGACCGACCATATCGAGCAGAAGGAAGCCAAGAAGGTCTATGAGGGCTTCGACGCTTCCACCCAGGCCAAGCGCGTCAGCCACGTCGTGAAGAGCTGCTTCAACGGACGTCGCATCGTCGTGTTCTCGGGCGGCGCGGCCAAGGGTGCCGATGCCGTCTACCAGGATGCGCGCGACATCCGCGACGGCGGCGGCAATGGCTCGATCATCGGCCGCAACACCTTCCAGCGTCCCCGCGACGAGGCACTGGCGATGCTCGACAAGATCATCGGCATCTACCAGGGCCAGGAATAATGCAGCGGCGCCCGCTGCTGGCCGGGCTCGCGCTCGGGCTGGTCGGCGGGCGCTTCCTGTAAGGAGAGGTGGCGATCGCGAAGGGGCGACCGTTGATCGCAGGTTTTGAGCTGGGTGCGGAAACCCGCCCCGTGCCCGGCAGTTTCCTCGCCAGGACCTGATTGTCAGGAGCCCTAGGGCGCGGCCTGCCGCAGCATTGCCTTCAGCGTCAGCGCATCCTGAATGGCGTGGGCCTCCGCATCATTGTTGAAATACGCCCAGACCTCGCGGCCTTTTCGCGCCTCCGCCATCATCCAGTCCGTCCAGCGCAACAGCGCCGCATCGGAATAGCGACCCCAATATTTCCCCTCGCCGCCGTGGAAGCGCACGTAGGCGACCGGCCCCACCGCCAGATCCGGGCTGTTCGATCCCGGCATATCGTGCGCGCAAAAGCTCGCGCCATAGCGCTCCAGCAGCGAGAACACCGCGTCATCGTGCCAGCTATTATCACGAAATTTGAAGACGTTGACGACGTCCTTTGGCAAGAGTTCTAGGAACTGTTCGAGCCGATCGAGGTTCAGCTTGAACCGTGGCGGGAGCTGGTAAAGCACCGGCCCGAGCGTCTCGCCGAGGTGCCGGAACGCCGGCATCATCCGTGCCATCGGCTCCTCGCAGTCCTTCAGTTTCTTGGCCTGGGTCAGGTAGCGGTTGGCCTTCACCGCGTAGCGAAAGCTCGCCGGCGCCTGCGCGGCCCAGGCGTCGAACGTCTCAGGTTTGGGCAGGCGATAGAAGCTGTTGTTGACCTCGACGGTGTCGAAATGCTCGGCATAGAAGGCGAACCAGCGCTTGACCGCCAGCTTCTCGGGGTAGAAGCGGCCACGCCAATGCGGGTAGATCCAACCCGAACTACCCACCCGAACTGCCGCGAACCCGGAGCTTCCCATGCACGATCCCGAAGATGACCTTGAAGCCGACAACGCGCTGGAAGGCTTCGCGGATCAATTCGAAAGCCACAACCGCCGCCCGGCGTGCCAGCTCTATCTGATTTCGCCCAACGATGTGTCGGGCGCCTTTCCGGATCGGCTGGCCCGCGCACTTGACGCCGGCCCGGTCGCGGCGTTCCAGTTCCGCGTAAAGGGCGTCGACCAGCACGCGGCCGCACGCCTGGCCGAACCACTCCAGCGCATCTGCGCCGATCGCGATGTCGCCTTCATCGTCAACGACAGCGTAAGCCTGGCCAAGCGCATTTCCGCCGACGGGGTCCACCTGGGCCAGGAAGATGGCGACCCCCGGGAAGCGCGTTCGATCCTCGGCCCGTCGGTGCAGATCGGCGTGACCTGTCACGACAGCCGCCATCTGGCGATGGGCGCGGGCGAGGCGGGGGCGGATTACGTCGCCTTCGGTTCCTTCTACCCCACCACCACCAAGGAGGTCCGGCATCAGCCGGACCCTGCGATCCTGGCCTGGTGGACGACGCTGTTCGAAATTCCCTGCGTCGCGATCGGCGGTATCACGCCGGCCAATGCCCAGCCGCTGATCGACGCGGGCGCCGACTTCCTCGCGGTGAGCGGTGCCGTCTGGAACGGCGACGAGGCTGAGGCCGTACGCGCCTTCACCGAACTGCTCGCCAAGGGCAAAACTGCCTGACGCCACCCCCGTATCCCACGCTCTGGCGGTAGTCTGCTCGGGCCGGGATACCAGCGCAGCCTCGAACGTTCTCCACCCGAAACTATCTCGGGAGCGGGTGATGGGTGGAGCAGCGAACTGCGTCGCGGAGCGGGGAGGGCGCTCGCGGTGAACCGCCTTGGCTGGACGATCCTGCTGCTGGTCCTGCTCGCGGGCGGCGCCTTTTTCCTGATGCTCTCGCCCGGCAGCGCGCCGTCGCCCGATGCGACGGCGGAGACGGCCGCCGGCAGTGCGGTAGCCGAACCGGCCGAGCTATGGCGGGCGGATCCCTCCGGCTTCGTCATTCCCGTGGCGGGCGTCGCGCCCGCCCAGCTCGTCGACACTTGGGGCCAGAGCCGGGCGGGCGGCGATCGTGCCCACCAGGCCATCGATATCATGGCCCCGCTCGGCACCGCCGTTGTCGCGGCGCGCTCCGGCGAGGTCGAGAAGCTTTTCGACAGCGCTGCCGGTGGTCACACCATCTACATCCGCACTCCCGATGGCGGCTATGTCGATTATTACGCTCACCTCGACGGCTACGCCGCTGGCCTTCGCGAAGGCCAGGTGGTGCAACAGGGGCAGACGATCGCCACCGTCGGCTCTACCGGCAATGCCAGCCCGGAAGGACCGCACCTGCATTTTGAGGTAAAACGCATGGCGCCGGGCGACCGTTGGCATGAGGGGGAGCCGCTCAACCCCTATCCGCTGCTTGCCGGAACCCGCGGCGGCAGCTAAAGCCGCGCGCATCGTGGCCCGGGTGACTTGCGTCGCCGGCCCTTGGCTCTTTCCACCACAGGTCCCAGCATGAAGATCAGCGGCGTCGACATCCGTCCCGGCAACATCATCGAATATGAAGGCGGCATCTGGCGTGCGGTGAAGATCCAGCACACCCAGCCGGGCAAGGGCGGCGCCTATATGCAGGTCGAGCTCAAGAACCTGCGCGATGGCCGCAAGAACAACGTCCGCTTCCGCTCGGCAGAGACGGTGGAGCGCGTGCGCCTCGACACCAAGGACTTCCAGTTCCTGTTCGCGGACGGCGACACGCTGACCTTCATGGACAAGGAAACCTACGACCAGATCACGCTCCCGCGCGACCTGCTGGGTGACGCCGCGGCGTTCCTTCAGGACGGCATGGACGTGGTGATGGAGCTGTACGAGGACGACCCCATCAACGTGCAGCTGCCCGACACGATCGAAGCGACGATCGTCGAAGCCGATGCCGTGGTGAAGGGGCAGACCGCTTCCTCCTCCTACAAGCCGGCGGTGCTGGACAACGGCGTGCGCGTAATGGTGCCGCCGCACATTTCCAGCGGAACCCGCATCGTGGTTGACGTGTACGAGCAGACCTACGTCCGCCGCGCGGATTAACAGCGAGAGTAACGCGTATGAAGCTTCTCCTCCCCCTCGCGGCTGCGGCCGTCCTCGTTCTCGCCCCGGCCGCTTCGGCGCAAAAGGCGAAGAGCGGCGCGGCCAAGCCCGCAGCTGCAAAGCCGGCGGCTGGTCAGCCGTCGCGGGATGAGGTCGAGAATGCTTCGCGCACGCTCGCTGCGATGATGGGCGGGCTGCAATCCGACAAGGT
This sequence comes from Sphingomonas sp. 3-13AW, assembly GCF_049311085.1. Classification (NCBI taxonomy): domain Bacteria; kingdom Pseudomonadati; phylum Pseudomonadota; class Alphaproteobacteria; order Sphingomonadales; family Sphingomonadaceae; genus Sphingomonas; species Sphingomonas sp. 3-13AW. Next base: position 35,808 of record NZ_JASNVZ010000017.1, read on the forward strand.
GCCCGAAGAGGTGAAGAGCGCGCTGTTCGCGTGCATCTATCGGGCGCCGCTTTCCGAAATCAGCATTCGCACGACGCAGATGCTGAACCAGAACAAAGACAAGCTGAACGCGTCCAACCCAAGCGACCGCCTCTCTGCGATCGCGGCGGTGTGTGGCGTGCGCGAGGCGCCCCCGGGTGCCGCGCCGGCTGCCAAAAAGCCTCAGGGACGCTAAACGACATGGTTGCACAATCCGGCCTCTTCACGGTGATGGAGCGCGCCGCGCGCAAGGCGGGGCCCCGCCTGCGCCGTGACTTCGGTGAGGTCCAGCACCTCCAGGTCAGCCGCAAGGGGCCGGCCGATTTCGTCTCGGTTGCCGACAAGCGCGCCGAGCAGACGCTGGTCGAGGAACTTCGCAAGGCACGGCCCGACTGGGGCTTCCTTCTCGAGGAAGGTGGCTCGATCGAGGGCGATCCCACCAAGCCGCGCTGGATCATCGATCCGCTCGACGGCACCAGCAACTTCCTTCACGGTATTCCCCACTTCGCGATGTCGATCGCGGTCGAGGAGCCGATGGGTGCGGGCGGCCAGCCCGAAATCACGACCGCGCTGGTCTATCAGCCGATCACGGACGAGAGCTTCTGGGCCGAAAAGGGCCGCGGCGCCTGGCACCAGGACCAGCGCCTGCGCGTCTCGGCGCGCCGGGATCTTACCGAGTCCCTGATCGCCACCGGCATTCCCTTCATGGGCCATGGCAACTTTGCCGAGTGGAGCCGCATATTCGGTGCGGTCGCACCCGAAGTCGCCGGCATCCGCCGCTTCGGCTCGGCAGCGCTCGACCTGGCATGGGTCGCGGCGGGTCGCTTCGACGGATATTGGGAGTCGGGGCTGCAGCCCTGGGACATCGCGGCCGGCATCCTGCTGGTGCGTGAGGCCGGTGGCTTCGTCACCGACTTCAAGGGCGCCGATCGCGCCTACATCAAGCGCGAGGTGCTTGCCGCCAACGACGCGCTCCACTCTCGTCTTCACAAGCTGGTCGCAAGCTCGCTTCGCTGACCAATCCGCGGCGGGGCGCAAGATGCTCCGCCGCCACCTGCCTCGTCCGAATCGCCGCAGTCTCCGCCACATCCAGCAGGGGCTGGCCCGCGACGCCAACCGGATCGTCCGCCCTCTTCCCGCTTGCTCCAGGTTAGCCGTCGCCCAAGCGGTAGCGGCGGGACTCACTTTTGTCCTGGGTTCAAGGCTTTGGCAGCACATACCAGAGCCTAATTGCGAGCGATTCTCAAGGCCTTTGCGCCTTGATGCCTCCGGGCCATGCGCCTAGAAGCCCCTCAGCATTCCGCAACCGCGAGAAGACCTTGGTCGACCTGTCGCAATATCTGCCGATTCTGATTTTCCTCGGGATCGCGCTCATTCTGTCCGGCGCCTTTGTGGGGCTGCCGATCCTCGTGTCGCGCCTGACGGGCACCGACAAACCCAATGCCGAGAAGCTCTCTGAATATGAGTGCGGCTTCCCGGCGTTCGAGGATTCACGCAGCCAGTATGACGTGCGCTTCTACCTGGTGGCGATCCTCTTCATCATCTTCGATCTGGAGGCTGCGTTCCTGTACCCCTGGGCGGTGTCGGTGTTCGACCTCGGCTGGACGGCGTGGATCTCGATGATGATCTTCATCGGCGAGCTGGCGTTGGGTCTCGTGTACGCGTGGAAGATGGGAGCGTTGGATTGGGAGTAGAACTGAACCCGTCGTCTGCCGCCTTTGGCGAGCAGAACGCACTGGTCGCCGGCGCGCACGTCGCGCCGGACCAGCGCTTCTTCGACGACCTCAACGGTGAGCTCACCGACAAGGGATTCCTGGTCACCTCGACCGAGGATCTGTTTCATTGGGCTCGCACCGGCAGCCTGTGGTGGATGACCTTTGGCCTCGCGTGCTGCGCGGTCGAAATGATCCACGTCAACATGCCGCGCTATGACATGGAGCGTTTCGGCGCTGCGCCGCGCGCTTCTCCGCGCCAGTCGGACGTGATGATCGTCGCCGGCACGCTGGTGAACAAGATGGCGCCCGCGCTGCGTCGCGTCTACGACCAGATGTCTGAGCCGAAGTACGTGATCTCGATGGGATCGTGCGCCAACGGCGGCGGCTATTATCATTATAGCTACAGCGTCGTGCGTGGCTGCGACCGTGTCGTGCCCGTGGACATCTATGTCCCCGGTTGCCCGCCGACCGCAGAGGCGCTGCTCTATGGCGTGATGCAGCTGCAGCGGAAGATCCGCCGTTCGGGGAGCATCGACCGGTGAGGGCGCCTGCACCTGCATATGCGCCCAACGACGGCGTGATCGAGACGGCGACGGCTGCCGTCGGTACGGCGCTGCTCGAGGCGCAGGACCTGGTCGGCGAAGTGACGCTGCTGGTCGAGCGCGACGCGCTCGTGCCGGCGATGATCGCGCTGCGCGATACGCCGGGCCTCGAATACCAGCAGCTGATGGAAATCGCCGGCGTCGATTATCCGGAGCGGGCGGAGCGTTTCGACGTGTGCTATCATCTGCTCTCGGTCACTCGAAACCACCGTATCCGCGTGCGTGTCCGCACCGACGAGGTGCAGCCGGTGCCGACCGTCACGGGCATCTGGCCGGTCGCTGGCTGGCTCGAGCGCGAAGTGTTCGACATGTATGGCGTGGTCTTTGAGGGCAACCTCGACCTGCGCCGCATCCTCACCGACTATGGCTTCCGCGGCCACCCGCAGCGCAAGGACTTCCCGCTCTCGGGCTTCACCGAAGTGCGCTATTCCGAAGCATCGAAGCGCGTGATCTATGAGCCAGTGGAACTGGCCCAGGATTTCCGCAGCTTCGACTTCATGAGCCCGTGGGAGGGCGCGGAATACGTCCTGCCGGGCGATGAGAAGGCTGCGCCTGCCGGCGAGCCCAAGCCCGCCCTGCCCGAAGCGAAGGGTGCTCCGTCGCCGGTGACTGCTGACCAGGTGGTTCGAGCCGACGACGACAAAAAGGATTCTTCGCCGAACGCGCCGATCAGCAAGACGACGGAGTCCCGCGCGGAAACCGGCGTGGGCGACCGCGACGCAGGCAACAAGCCTGAGGAAAAGCCCGCGGATCCGGACGTGGTTCCGACCAAGGGCAAGGGGCAGAACCAGTAATGGCCGAGTATCTCCAGGAGCTCGAACAGCGCACCGACGATGCCGTGTCGCCGGGCGATGTCGAAATCCAGAACTACACGATCAACTTCGGGCCCCAGCACCCGGCGGCGCACGGCGTGCTCCGACTGGTCATGGAACTCGATGGCGAGATCGTCGAGCGCGTCGATCCGCACGTCGGGTTGCTGCATCGTGGCACCGAGAAGCTGATCGAGCACAAGACCTATCTGCAGTCGATCCCGTATTTCGATCGCCTCGATTACTGCTCCCCGATGTGCATGGAGCACAGCTATGTGCTCGCGATCGAGAAGCTGCTCGATCTCGAAGTGCCGCTGCGTGCGCAGTATCTGCGCGTGTTCTTCGCGGAACTGACCCGTATCAAGAACCACATGCTGAACCTTGGTTCGCACGTCATGGACGTGGGCGCGATGACGCCCAACCTGTGGATGTTCGAGCTGCGCGAAGACTGCATGAACTTCTATGAGCGGGCCTCGGGCGCGCGCATGCATGCGAACTATTTCCGACCCGGCGGCGTCCGCCAGGACGTGCCGCTCAAGCTGCTGACCGACATCGCCGACTGGCTCGACACACGCCTGCCGCGGCTGTTCGAGGACGCGATCAGCCTTGTGGCCGAGAACCGCATCTTCAAGCAGCGTAACGTCGACATCGCCGTCGTCAGCCGCGAAGACGCGCTGAAGTGGGGCTTCTCCGGCCCGATGATCCGCGCTGCCGGTCTGCCGTGGGATCTGCGCAAGTCGCAGCCGTACGACGTCTATGATCGCATGAACTTCGACGTGCCGGTCGGCACGCGGGGCGACTGCTACGATCGGTTCATGGTCCGCGTGGAAGAGGTGCGCCAATCCGCGCGCATCATGAAGCAGTGCTTGGCCGAAATGCCGGAGGGGCCGACGCTCAGCCTTGACCGCAAGGTGGCGCCGCCCAAGCGTGGCGAGATGAAGCGCTCTATGGAAGCGCTCATCCACCACTTCAAATACTTCACCGAAGGCTTCCACGTGCCCGCCGGCGAGGTCTATGTCGCGACCGAAAGCCCCAAGGGTGAGTTCGGCGTGTACCTGGTCTCCGACGGCACCAACAAGCCGTACCGGTGCAAGATCCGTCCGACCGCGTTCAGCCACCTGCAGGCGATGGATTTCATGGCGCGCGGGCACATGCTCGCCGACACGACCGCCATCCTGGGCGCGATGGACATTGTTTTTGGTGAATGTGACCGCTGATGGCTGATGCTCCCCACATCCCGGACGAGGCAGAGACCCGCGCACGCTGGGGCAATTTCGCCTGGAACGAGGCGAATGCCGAAAAGGCGCGCGAGATCCTGTCGCGCTATCCGGCCGGCCGCGAACAATCGGCCTCGATCCCGTTCCTCGATCTCGCCCAGCGGCAGGTCGGCGAGGAGACGAACACCCAGGGCTGGCTGCCGGTCCCGGTGATCGAGTTCGTCGCGCGCCAGATCAACCAGCCCTATATCCGCGTGTTCGAGGTCGCGACCTTCTACACGATGTTCAACCTGGCGCCGGTCGGCCGCTATCATGTGCAGGTCTGCGGCACGACGCCGTGCATGCTGCGCGGGTCGGACGACGTGCTGGCGGCGTGCAAGAACCGCGGCCTAGCCAAGGGCAAGACCACGCCGGACGGCCTGTTCACGCTGACCGAGGTCGAGTGCCTTGGCACCTGCGCCAACGCGCCGATGGTCCAGATCAATGACGACAATTTCGAGGATCTGGACTACGACAAGACCGTCGCGATCCTCGATGCGCTGGCTCGTGGCGAAAGCCCCAAGCCGGGTCCGCAGATCGAGCGTCAGGCAAGCGCGCCGGAAGGCGGCCCGACCTCGCTTCAGGCGATGGTGGGCGAGAACCACGACTATCGCGGTGAATGGGGCTCTGCGGCGTGAAGGCGCTCGGCTCCCTGCTCCTGGCGATTGTCGTCGGGTTCGTGCTGCTCTGGGTGCTGTTGCAGCTGTTCGTCGGCGCGCTGAAGCTGATCGGCGTGCTGATCGCGATCGCGGCCGCCGTGGTGGTCTATTTGCTGGCTGAAAAGCTTTTCGGGAAGGGGCGCTGACCGTGCTCGCGGACAAGGACCGGATCTTCACCAACGTCTACGGCTTCCAGCCGTGGAACCTGGACGCTGCGATGAAGCGCGGCGACTGGGACAATACCAAGGCGCTGCTCCAGCTCGGCCCGGATGTGATCATCGATCGCATCAAGGCATCGGGCCTGCGCGGGCGCGGGGGCGCAGGCTTCCCGACCGGCATGAAGTGGAGTTTCATGCCCAAGAACCCGACGCCGGAACGGCCAAGCTTCCTGGTCATCAACGCCGACGAGTCCGAACCTGGCTCGTGCAAGGACCGCGAGATCATCCGCCACGATCCGCACAAGCTGATCGAGGGTGCGCTGGTTGCCGGTTTCGCGATGCGGGCGCGCGCCGCCTACATCTACATTCGCGGCGAATATATCCGCGAGGCAGAGACGCTGTTCGCGGCCGTGGCCGAGGCATATGCCAAGGGCCTCGTCGGCAAGAACGCGTGCGGCTCGGGCTATGACTTCGACGTCTTCGTGCACCGCGGTGCCGGCGCCTACATCTGCGGCGAAGAGACCGCGATGCTGGAAAGCCTGGAAGGCAAGAAGGGCCAGCCGCGCCTGAAGCCGCCGTTCCCGGCCGGTGCCGGCCTCTATGGCTGCCCGACGACGGTCAACAATGTCGAGTCGATCGCGGTTGCTCCGACGATCCTGCGGCGTGGGCCGGAATGGTTCTCCAGCTTCGGGAACGAGAACAACCGCGGCACCAAGCTCTTCCAGATCAGCGGCCATGTGAACCGTCCGTGCGTGGTGGAGGAGGCGATGAGCATCCCCTTCCGCGAACTGATCGAGAAGCATTGCGGCGGTATTCGCGGTGGTTGGGACAATCTGCTCGCCGTGATCCCGGGCGGCTCGTCCGTGCCGCTGGTTCCGGCCGCGCAGATCATGGACGCGCCGATGGACTTCGATGGCCTGAAGGCCTTGGGCTCTGGCCTGGGGACCGCGGCGATCATCGTCATGGACAAGTCCACCGATATCGTCCGCGCGATCAGCCGCCTGTCGTATTTCTACAAGCACGAGAGCTGCGGCCAGTGCACGCCTTGCCGTGAAGGCACGGGCTGGATGTGGCGGGTGATGGAGCGGCTGCGCACCGGCGACGCCGACATCTCCGAAATCGACACCCTGCATCAGGTCACCAAGCAGGTCGAAGGCCATACCATCTGCGCGCTCGGCGACGCGGCGGCATGGCCGATCCAGGGCCTGATCCGCCACTTCCGCCCCGAAATCGAACGTCGCATCCTCGAGAAGCGCGGCGGCGGCCTGGAACCGATGATGGAAGCTGCCGAGTAATGCCGAAGCTCAAAGTAGACGGGATCGAAGTAGAGGTCCCCCAGGGCGCCACCGTCCTTCAGGCGTGCGAGATCGCGGGCAAGGAAATCCCGCGCTTTTGCTACCACGAACGGCTGTCGATCGCCGGCAACTGTCGCATGTGCCTGGTCGAGGTGAAGCCGGGTCCGCCCAAGCCGCAGGCTTCGTGCGCGCTTCCGGCCGCCGACGGTCAGGAAATCCGCACCGACAGCGCGATGGTGAAGGCCGCGCGCGAGGGCGTGATGGAATTCCTGCTCATCAACCACCCGCTCGACTGCCCGATCTGCGATCAGGGCGGCGAGTGCGACCTGCAGGACCAGTCGGTCGCCTATGGCCGCGGCATTTCTCGTTATGACGAGAACAAGCGCGCCGTGACCGAGAAGTACATGGGGCCCATCGTCAAGACGGTGATGACCCGCTGCATCCAGTGCACGCGCTGCGTCCGCTTCTCGGAAGAGGTTGCGGGTGTGGAGGAAATCGGCGCGATCTATCGCGGCGAGGACATGCAGATCACCTCCTACCTCGAACGCGCCGTCACCAGCGAGCTTTCGGGCAATGTGGTCGACCTGTGCCCGGTCGGTGCGCTCACCTCGAAGCCCTATTCGTTCGAAGCGCGTCCGTGGGAGCTCAAGAAGACGCTCGCCATCGACGTCATGGACGCGGTCGGCACCAACATCCGCCTTGACAGCCGGGGACGCCAGGTGATGCGCGCGCTGCCGCGCATCAACGAGGACGTCAACGAGGAGTGGGCGCACGACAAGACCCGCCACGCAGTCGACGGTCTCGTGCGCAAGCGGCTCGATCGTCCCTATGTGCGTCGCGACGGGAAGTTGGTCGCCGTGGACTGGGACGATGCATTTGCCGCCATCGCTTCGGTCAACGCCGGGTCCAGCGTCGCGGCGATCGCCGGCGACCTGCTCGACTGCGAGACCATGTTCGCTGCCAAGGCGCTGGTCCGGAACCTCGGCTCTTCGCTGATCGAGGGCCGCCAGACCGGCATGGCCTATGACGTGACGAACCTCGGCGCGGTGGCGTTCAACACGACCATCGCCGGCGTGGAGCAGGCGGACGCCATCCTCCTGGTCGGCACCGACCTTCGCCACGAGGCACCGCTGGTCAACACCCGCGTGCGCAAGGCGATCAAGCGCGGCGCGCGCGTGTTCGCGATCGGGCCGGAGACGGACCTCACCTACAAGGTCGAGTGGCTGGGCGACGACCTGTCGCTGCTGGGCGGTCTTCCCGACCGCGCTGCAGAGGCGCTGGACGCCGCTGAACGGCCGATGGTCATCGTCGGCCCGGGCGCGCTCAAGAACGGCCATGCCGCCGCGCTTAAGCTTGCCGCCGACGGCAATCTGGTGCGCGATGGCTGGAACGGCTTCAACGTCGTCCACACCGCGGCTGCGCGCATGGGCGGGCTGATGCTCGGCTTCGCACAGCCCGGCGGCATCGCCGACGTGGTCGCCGCCAACCCGAAGCTTGTGTTCTTCCTGGGCGCGGACGAGGTGGACTTCACCGCCTTCGCCAACAGCTTCAAGGTCTACATCGGCCATCACGGCGACAAGGGCGCGCACCATGCGGACGTGATCCTGCCGGGTGCGAGCTACGCCGAAAAGGCGGGCACCTACGTCAATCTGGAAGGTCGCGTGCAGCGTGGCGACCGGGCGGTGTTCGCTCCAGGGGACGCGCGTGAGGATTGGACGATCCTGCGGGCGCTGTCGGACAAGCTGGGCGCGACCCTGCCGTTCGACACGTTTGAGGGGCTGCGCGCCGCGATGTTTGCCGAAGTGCCGGCGCTCGCGGCTGAGGGTCTGGTCCGGTACGACTGGAACCCGCCGGTGCTCGACACTCGCGCTGAAGGTGGCGTCACCTATCCGATCGCCGACTTCTATCTCACCAACGCCATTTGCCGCGCGAGTCCGACGATGCAGCGCTGCTCGGCTGAACTGGTCCATGGCCAGGATTTCGCGGAGGCCGCGGAGTGACTTCGTTTTTCCAGAACACCGTAGGGCTTCCCTATGAATGGGCGTGGTTCGTCGGCACGGTCGTCGCGATCCTGCTGATCGCACTGCCGCTGATGCTGGCGGTCGCGATGGTCATCTACGCCGATCGCAAGATCTGGGCGGCGATGGCGCTGCGTCGCGGCCCCAACGTGGTCGGCCCCTTCGGCCTGCTCCAGAGCTTCGCCGACGGCCTGAAGGTTTTCCTTCAGGAAACCATCATCCCGTCGAGCGCCAACAAGGGCCTGTTCCTGCTCGCACCGATCATCACCTTCACGGTGGCGCTGATCGTCTGGGCGGTCGTTCCGTTCCAGGCGGGCATGGTCCTGTCCGATATCAACGTCGGCCTCCTCTACGTGCTCGCGGCCTCGTCGCTGGGTGTCTACGGCATCATCATGGCGGGCTGGGCGTCCAACTCGAAATATCCCTTCTACTCGGCGCTTCGCGGTGCCGCGCAGATGGTGTCCTATGAAGTCGCGATCGGCTTCGTGCTGGTCGCGGTGGTGCTCTGGGCCGGGTCGTTCAATCTCTCGACGATCGTGACGGAGCAGCGCGGCCATATCTTTGGCTTTATCAACGGCTTCGGCTTTAATCCTCTGCTGTTCCCGATGGCGGTGGTGTTCCTGATCTCGTCCATGGCAGAGACCCAGCGCGCACCGTTCGATCTGACCGAGGCGGAGTCCGAGCTCGTCGCCGGCTACCAGACCGAGTACAGCTCGATGGCGTTCGCGCTGTTCTGGCTGGGTGAATATGCCAACGTGCTCCTGATGTGCGCGCTCAACGCGACGCTGTTCTGGGGCGGATGGCTGCCGCCGGTCGACTGGGCGCCGCTGTATGTGGTTCCGGGGATCATCTGGTTCCTGGCCAAGACCCTGTTCTTCTTCTTCGTGTTCAGCTGGGTGAAGGCGACGGTGCCGCGGTACCGGTACGACCAGCTGATGCGGCTGGGCTGGAAGGTCTTCCTTCCGCTGTCGCTGTTCTTCGTGTTCATGGTGTCGGGTTACCTCATGCTCGACCGCGTTGGAGTGCCGGCATGAGCGTCGCTCAGGTAATTCGATCGTTCACGCTGTGGGAGTTCCTCAAGGCCCACGCGCTGACCTTGCGCTACTTCTTCCGGGCCAAGGCGACGATCAACTATCCGTACGAGAAGAACCCGATCTCGCCCCGCTTCCGCGGCGAGCATGCGCTGCGCCGCTATCCCAGCGGTGAAGAGCGCTGCATAGCGTGCAAGCTGTGCGAGGCGGTGTGCCCGGCGCTGGCGATCACGATCGAGTCCGAGCCGCGTGACGACGGCAGCCGCCGTACCACGCGCTATGACATCGACATGACCAAGTGCATCTACTGCGGTCTTTGCCAGGAGGCGTGCCCGGTGGACGCCATCGTCGAGGGGCCGAACTTCGAGTTCTCGACCGAGACGCGTGAGGAGCTGATCTACCACAAGGACAAGCTGCTCGCGAACGGAGACCGCTGGGAGCGCGCGATTGCCGCGAACCTTGCGAGCGACGCGCCGTACCGGTAATGCGCGCGACTTCTATAACCATGCCGTTCGGGCCGCGTGTTTCGGGGCCCTGCGCTGCTTCCTCAAGAAGTGAACCGGCCTCGCATGCTGCGCGGGGCGAACGGAGGGCAGGGGGCCCGATGCGTCCGTGATCCAGACACTCGCCTTTTATCTCTTCGCCGCGGTGGTGATCCTGTCGGCTGCGCTGACGATCACCTCGCGCAACCCGGTCCACGCCGTCCTGTGGCTGATCCTGGCGTTCTTCAACGCGGCCGGCCTGATGGTGATCGTCGGTGCCGAGTTCATCGCGATGCTGCTCGTCATCGTCTACGTGGGCGCGGTCGCCGTGCTGTTCCTGTTCGTGGTCATGATGCTCAACATCGACTTCGCCGAACTGCGCGCGGGCTTCGTGCGCTACCTGCCGCTGGGCCTGGCGCTCGCGGTGGTGCTGGTGTCGGAGATCCTGATCGCGGTCGGTGCCTGGAGCGCGGGCCGGATTGAGCTTGGCCGGCGCATCGCGCCGATCGACGGGGCCGTCCCCAACATCGAGGCGATCGGCCAGCTGCTCTATTCGCGCTATCTTTATGTGTTCGAAGGTGCCGGTCTGGTGCTGCTGGTCGCGATGATCGGCGCGATCGTGCTGACCCATCGCAACCGTTCGGACAGCCAGCGTCAGAACATCAGCCGCCAGATCAATCGTCGTTCGAAGGACGCGACCCGCAACGTCAATCAGCCCGTTGGGCAGGGAGTGGAGCTGTGATCGGCCTGGTCCATTATCTCGTCGTCGGGGCGATCCTGTTCACGCTCGGCGTGCTCGGTATCTTCCTCAACCGGAAGAACCTGATCGTGCTGCTGATGGCGATCGAATTGATCCTGCTCAGCGTGAACATCAACTTCGTGGCCTTCTCCTCCTACCTGGGCGACCTGGTCGGGCAGGTGTTCGCGATGTTCGTGCTCACCGTCGCCGCGGGCGAGGCTGCGATCGGTCTTGCCATTCTGGTGATCTATTTCCGTGGTCGCGGCTCGATTGCCGTGGACGACGTCAACCGGATGAAGGGGTGATCATTCGGTGATCCAGCTTATCGTTCTCCTGCCGCTCCTGGCCGCCGCGATTGCGGGCCTGAGCAACCGTGCGTTCGGCACCGCATTCCCGAAGATCGTGACCACGGGTGCGCTGTTCGCCTCGTGCGCCATGTCGTGGCCGATCTTCATCGGCTTCATGACGGGCTCGATCAGCCCTCATGTCGAACCGCTGTTCCTCTGGATTCAGTCCGGCGGCATGGACATCGCCTGGGCACTGCGCGTCGACGCGATGACGGCCGTGATGCTGGTGGTGATCACCACCGTGTCGGCGCTCGTCCACCTCTATAGCTGGGGCTATATGAGCGAGGACCCGTCGCAGCCGCGCTTCTTCGCCTATCTCTCGCTGTTCACCTTCGCGATGCTGATGCTCGTGACCGCGAACAACCTGGTGCAGATGTTCTTCGGCTGGGAAGGTGTGGGTCTCGCGTCCTACCTCCTTATCGGCTTCTGGTACCAGAAGCCGAGCGCCAACGCCGCGGCGATCAAGGCGTTCGTGGTCAACCGCGTGGGCGACCTCGGCTTCATGCTCGGCATCTTCGGCACCTTCCTGGTGTTCGGCACCGTGTCGATCCCGGAGATCCTGGAAGCGGCCCCGACGATGGCGGGTTCGACGATCGGCTTCCTCGGCGCGCGGTTCGACACCATGACGGTGCTCTGCCTGCTGCTGTTCGTCGGCGCGATGGGCAAGTCGGCGCAGCTCGGCCTCCACACCTGGCTTCCGGACGCGATGGAAGGCCCGACCCCGGTGTCGGCGCTGATCCACGCGGCGACGATGGTCACCGCCGGCGTCTTCATGGTGTGCCGTCTCTCGCCGATGTTCGAGGTGAGCCCGACCGCGATGACGGTCGTCACCGTCATCGGCGCCGCGACCTGCCTGTTTGCCGCGACGATCGGCCTGGTTCAGACCGACATCAAGCGCGTGATCGCCTATTCGACCTGCTCGCAGCTCGGCTACATGTTCTTCGCGGCCGGCGCCGGCGCCTATGGCGCGGCGATGTTCCACCTGTTCACCCACGCCTTCTTCAAGGCGCTGCTGTTCCTGGGTGCGGGCTCGGTCATCCACGCGATGCACCACGAACAGGACATGCGCTTCTACGGTGGCCTGCGGAAGTCGATCCCGATCACCTTCTGGGCGATGATGGCGGGCACGCTCGCAATCACCGGCGTTGGCATCTACGGCGTGGGCGGCTTTGCCGGCTATCACTCCAAGGACGCGATCCTCGAGGCGGCGTTCGCAGCCGGCGGCACCGGCCAGATGGCGTTCTACATCGGGACGTTCGCGGCCCTGCTGACCAGCTTCTATTCGTGGCGGCTGATGTTCCTGACCTTCTTCGGCAAGCCGCGTTGGGCCGCGTCGGAGCACATCCAGCATGCGCTCCACGACGCCCACGGTCATGGCCATGACCATGACGCGCACGACCAGGAAGCCCATGCAGATGCGGAGGATGCGGGCCACGCTCCGTCCACCCATGCCGCGCATGCGGACCAGGTGCCGGTGGGTACGGGTGGCTATCATCCGCACGAGAGCCCGCTGCCCATGCTGATCCCGCTGATCGTGCTGACGGTCGGCGCGGTCGCTGCGGGCTTCGTGTTCCACCACTGGTTCATCGGGGACGAGGGCGCGCGCTTCTGGGGCGGCAGCCTGTTCTTCAATGAGCATCTGATGCACGCGATGCACGAGGTGCCGATGCTGGTGAAGCTGGCGGCCACGATCGTCATGATCATCGGCTTCGTGGCGGCGCTGTACACCTATGTACTCCGGCCCGGTACGTCGCGCGCGGTCGCGACCGCGCTGCGCCCGCTGCACCAGTTCCTGCTGCGCAAGTGGTACTTCGACGAGCTGTACAACTGGCTCTTCGTTCGTCCCGCGTTCGCGCTCGGCCGCTTCTTCTGGAAGCGCGGCGACGAGGGCACCATCGACCGGTTCGGGCCCAACGGCTCGGCGGCGCTGGTGGCGCTTGGCAGCCGCGGCGCGGTCAAGATGCAGAGCGGCTATCTCTACACCTATGCCTTTGTCATGCTGATCGGCCTCACGGCTGCGGTCACCTGGGCGATCGCGTCGTGACCGGCGGCGCGGACGCACCGGAAGGAACCGGCAACAACATGGCGGCAAACGCTACAGGGGGACCGGCTATGGCCGGCTATGGAACGATGACGGTTCGGGGGTTCGCCAAGTGACTGATTTCCCGATCCTGTCGGTGATGCTGGCGGTCCCCGCGATCGCCGCCGTCGCCTGTCTGCTCGTGAAGGCGGAGAGCGCGCGCTGGATCGCGTTGCTCGCCACCCTGATCGACTTCGCACTCGGCATTCTCCTGTGGGCGTCGTTCGACGTCGGGGGTGCCCAGTGGCAGTTCGTCGAGGGTCCGATCTCGGTGGGCGTGTTCAACTGGGCGCTCGGCATCGACGGCTTCGCGCTGATGCTGATCATGCTCAGCGTCTTCCTGATGCCGATCTGCATAGGCGCCAGCTGGAAGTCGGTAACGGAGCGCGTGCCTGAATATATGGCCGCCTTCTGCCTCACCGAAATGCTGATGATCGGCACTTTCGCGGCGCAGGATCTGCTGCTGTTCTACGTCTTCTTCGAAGGCGGCCTCATCCCGATGTACCTGATCATCGGCATCTGGGGCGGTGCGAACCGGATCTACGCGTCGTACAAGTTCTTCCTGTACACGCTGCTCGGCTCGGTGCTGATGCTGATCGCGATGATCTACATGCGCGCGACTGCGGGCACGACCGACATCCCGACGCTGATGGCCTACGACTTCCCGCCGGAGGTTCAGACCTGGCTGTGGCTCGCCTTCTTCGCTTCGTTTGCGGTCAAGATGCCGATGTGGCCCGTCCACACCTGGCTTCCGGACGCGCACGTCCAGGCGCCGACCGCGGGTTCGGTCATCCTGGCAGGTGTTCTGCTGAAGTTGGGCGGCTACGGCTTCCTGCGCTTCTCGCTGCCGATGTTCCCGAACGCTTCGGGTGAGCTCGCGTGGCTGATCTTTGCGCTGTCGGCGATCGCGGTCGTCTACACCTCGCTCGTCGCGCTGGTGCAGTCGGACATGAAGAAGCTCATCGCCTATTCGTCGGTCGCGCACATGGCGATCGTGACCATTGGCCTCTTTGCCTTCAACCAGCAGGGCATCGAAGGCGCGATGATCATGATGCTCAGCCACGGCCTGGTGTCGGGCGCGCTGTTCCTGTGCGTGGGCGTCATCTACGACCGGCTGCACACGCGTGAAATCGCCCGTTACGGCGGTCTTGCGGAGAATATGCCGCGCTATGCCGTGTTCTTCCTGTTCTTCACCATGGCTTCGATCGGCCTGCCGGGGACCAGCGGGTTCGTCGCTGAATTCCTCAGCCTCGCCGGTCTCTACCAGGTGTCGACCTGGGCTGCGCTGATCTGCACCACCGGCATCATCCTGGGCGCCGCCTACATGCTCTACCTCTATCGCCGCGTCGCCTATGGCCCGCTCGACAAGGAAGACGTGCGGGCGATGCCGGACGTGTCCATCCGTGAGGTGGCACTGCTGGCGCCGATCGCAGCCGTGACGCTGTGGATGGGTGTCTATCCGGAAAGCTTCATGGCGCCGATGCGCAACGACGTTACCACGCTGCTGGCCCGCATCGAGCGTGCGGCCCCGGCCAGCGATTCCCGACCCACCCCCGGCAATCCCGAAGCGGCTGCGGCCGCGGCGGGTTCGCATGGCGGCGAAGCGGCCCATGGCGCCGCTGCAGTTTCCGAGGCGCACTGATGAGCTACGCATCCCAACTCGCGGCCACCCTGCCGGAGCTCGTGCTTGCGGTCGGCGCGCTCGTGCTGCTGCTCGTCTGCGCATGGGGCAAGCAGCGATCGACCCGTGCGGTCAGCATCGCATCCGTTTTCGTGCTGGTCGGGGCGGGCATCTCGCTCATCGGCCCTGCCTCTTCGGGCATCACCGCCTTCGACGGCATGTACAGGGCGGACGCGTTCGCGGCCTATTCGAAGGTGCTGATCTACGCGGCGTCCGCGATTGCGATCATGGTGGCTCCGCGCTTCTTTGCGCAGACCGCCGGCGACAATCTGCGGCCGGAATATCCGGTACTCATCCTCCTGTCCTGCGTGGGCATGGGGATGATGGTGTCGGCGGGCGACATGCTGCTGCTCTACGTTGGCCTGGAGCTGCAGAGCCTTGCGGCCTACGTCCTCGCCAGCTTCATGCGCCGCGATACGCGCTCTGCCGAAGCCGGCCTGAAATACTTCGTCCTTGGCGCGCTTGCTTCGGGCATCCTGCTCTATGGCATCAGCCTGGTGTACGGCTTCAGCGGTACGACCCTCTTCGTCGACATCGCCCAGGCCTATGACGGCAACCTCGGTTCCGATCGTTCGCTCGGCCTGCTGTTCGGCCTGGTGTTCGTATTCGCGGGTATCGCCTTCAAGATGTCGGCCGTGCCGTTCCATATGTGGACGCCGGACGTGTACGAGGGCGCCCCGACGCCAGTCACCGCCTTCTTCGCCTCCGCGCCGAAGGTGGCAGCACTGGGTCTCGGCATGCGGGTCGCGATCGAGGCGATGGGCCCGGCGACCGCCGACTGGCGCCAGATCGTGATCTTCGCGGCGCTCGCGTCGATCGTGCTGGGTGCGGTTGCGGCGATCGGCCAGACCAACATCAAGCGCCTGCTCGCCTACTCGTCCATCAACAACGTCGGCTTCGCGCTCGTCGGCCTCGCGGCCGGTACGCCGGAGGGTGTCGCCTCGGTGCTGTTCTACATGGCGATCTATATCGTCATGACGCTCGGCTCCTTCCTGGTGGTGCTGCAGATGCGGGATGTCGCGGGTCGCCCGATCGAGACGATCGCGGGCTTTGCCGGCCTGTCGCGTTCGCGCCCGGCGCTTGCCGCGGTGCTCGCGATCATGATGTTCTCGCTCGCGGGTATCCCGCCGCTGCTCGGCTTCAACACCAAGCTGGCGGTGTTCGATGCAGCGGTGCAGGCGGACCTGTTCGTCCTCGCGGTGGTCGCCGTGGTCGGTTCGGTGCCGGGTGCCTATTACTACCTGCGCATCGTCAAGACGCTCTACTTCGACGCCCCGGCGGAGGGTGTTGCCCACACCCGTACCGATCCGGTCGAAGGTGGCCTGATGGCCGCTTCGGCAGTGTTCATCTCGCCGGTTGGCTGGTTCCTGCTCGCTCCGCTGGGCGTCTGGACCATGACGGCGGCACGGTCGCTGTTCTGACGACGATCCGCGTCGTTGCGGAAACCGGCTCCACCAACGCCGACTTGTTGGCGTTGGCTGGGGCCGGTCTCGCATCCGAAGGTCTGTGGCTGCGCGCCGAGCGGCAGACCGCAGGGCGCGGGCGCCTCGGTCGCCCATGGGTTTCGCCGGCCGGCAATTGCTACGCCAGCACCGTCGTTTGCCTTCGACCGACGGATCCGCCCGCCTCAACGCTCGCCTTCGTCGCGGCGGTGGCGCTGGACGAGGCGGTCCGGGTTTACCTGCCAGACGCACGCGGGCTCGCGCTGAAATGGCCGAACGACCTCCTGCTTGCCGGTGCCAAGCTTTCGGGCATGTTGCTCGAGCGGGCGGGGAGCACGGTGGTGATCGGCATCGGCGTCAATCTGGCGCATCATCCCGATCTGCCGGATCGGCGTACGACAAGCCTCTCGGCGCACAGCGCGCACGTCGGCCCGGATGGTTTCCTTGAGACCCTTGCCGAGGCCTTTGCACGCTGGCTCGGCCGGTGGCGTGGGGAGGGGCTTGGTCCCGTTCGCCAGCGCTGGCTCGATCGCGCCCATCCGCTCGGCACCGCGCTCACCGCGCGCCTTCCGGACGGGGAGGGCATCACCGGGCTGTTCGACGGCCTGGATCACGATGGCGCGTTGCTCCTGCGCTTGGCCGATGGCACGCGCCATGCCATGCACGCAGGCGACGTGCTGCTGGCGTGAACGCCGGCACATCCGCCACAGAAAAAGGGTAGGGCGCCATGCTGCTCGCGATTGACGCCGGCAACACCAACATCGTGTTCGCGCTGATGGAGGGCACGACCATCCATGCACGCTGGCGGATCGCGACCGATCCGCGGCGGACGGCCGACGAATATGCGGTGTGGCTGAGCCAGTTGCTGGCGCTGGAAGGGCGCGGGCGGGCAGACGTGGAGGCGGTGATCCTGGGCACGGTCGTGCCGCGCGCGCTGCACAACCTGCAGGTGCTGTCTCAGAAATACTTCGGGGTGGAGGCGGTGATCGCCGGCAGCCCCGCCGCCCCCTGGGGCTTCCCGCTGGACGTGGAGGAGCCGCAGAACCTCGGCGCGGATCGTGCGCTCAACGTCATCGCCGCCCATGCCGAACACCCAGGCGATTTGATCGTTATCGACTTCGGGACGGCGACCACCTTCGACGTCGTCGATTTTCGCGGCGCCTATAAGGGCGGGATCATCGCGCCCGGCATCAACCTTTCGCTCGACGCGCTGGTGACCGCGGCCGCCAAGCTTCCGCGCATCGCGATCGAGGCCCCGGCGGATTCCTCCGTCATCGGCCTCAACACCGTCAGCCAGATGCACATTGGCATCTATTGGGGCTATATCGCCATGATCGAGGGGCTGGTCGCCCGGCTGAAGGCGGAGATCGGGCGTCCGGTAAAGGTGATCGCCACCGGCGGCCTTGCCGTGCTGTTCGAGCAGCGGACCCAGGTGTTTGACGTGGTCGAGGCCGACCTCACCCTGCGGGGACTGGCGATGCTGTGGGAAAGAACCCATATGGCAGCCAAACCGAAGGCATGATTTTGCAAAGTGGCACCGGCAACGCCGGGCCCCTCGTCGCGGGATGGCGGCGAGTTACTGAAGAAAGAACCAAGTGACTCCCGGAAACGAACTTCTTTTTGTCGCGCTCGGCGGATCGGGCGAAATTGGCATGAACGTCAATCTCTACGGTACCCAGGGCAAGTGGGTGATGGTGGACTGCGGCATCACCTTCGCCGACCCGGCCTACCCGGGGATCGACGTGATGCTGCCGGACCTGCAGTTTATCGAGGATCGCCTCGACGACCTCGTCGGCATCGTCATCACCCACGGGCATGAGGATCACATCGGCGGGCTCCCGTACCTCGCTGCCGACCTTGGCGTGCCGATCTACGCCACGCCCTTCACCGCCGGTCTCATCCGCGGCAAGCTTGAGGAAGAAGGCATCGCCGACAGCGTCGAGCTGAAGGTGATCGAGCGTGGCGGCAGCTTCCGCACCGGCCCGTTCGGCTTCCGCTTCGTGCCGCTGGCCCACTCGATCCCCGAAGCCAACGCGCTGCTGATCGACACGCCGCATGGGCGCGTGTTCCACACCGGCGACTGGAAGCTCGACCGGACGACGCTGGTCGGGGCAGCGTCGACCCCGGCGGAGCTCGAGGCGATCGGCGATGAGGGCGTGTTCGCGCTCGTTTGCGATTCCACCAACATCCTGAACGAGAACGCTTCTGGTTCGGAAGACGACGTCTACGCTGGCCTGATCGATGTGGTCGCGAGCGCGCGCGGCCGGGTGATGGTCACGACCTTCGCTTCCAACGCCGCCCGCCTCTCGACGCTCGGCAAGGTTGCGCAGGAAACCGGCCGCGCGGTCTGCGTCGCGGGCCGCTCGCTCGACCGCATCCTGCGCGTTGCTCGCGCGACCGGCTACCTCACCGATTTCCCGCCAACGGTCGACTTCGACACCGCGATGTCGATGCCCCGCAACGAGGTGCTGATCATCGCCACCGGCGGGCAGGGCGAGGCACGCGCCGCGCTTGCGCGCGTGGCCGACGGCAGCCACCAGATCAGCCTGGAGCAGGGCGACCGCGTCGTCTTCTCCTCCAAGCAGATCCCCGGCAACGAGGTCGCCATCGGCCGCATCATGAACACGCTTGCGACCAAGGGCGTGGAGATGATCACCGATCGCCAGGCGCATGTTCACGTCTCCGGCCACCCGGGCCGGCCGGAACTCGCCGCCATGTACAAGTGGATTCGCCCCGAGCTGGTGGTGCCGGTGCATGGTGAAGCCCGCCATCTCGCCGAACACACCCGCTTTGCGCTGGCACAGGGCGTGCCCGATGCGATCATGCAGCAGAACGGCGATATCCTGCGCCTGGCGCCCGGTAACCCGCGCCGCATCGGCCATGCCGTGGTCGGTCGCCTGGCGCTCGACGGTGACGTGATCCTCCCGGCCGACGGCAACACCGTCAACGAACGTCGCCGCATCTCGCTTTATGGCCAGATGTCGGTCGCCGTCGCGGTCGATCGTCGCGGCAATCTGGTCGGCACCCCCGTGGTCCGCACCCAGGGCGTCCCGGTCGAGGACGAGCAGGACCCGTTCCTTGAGGAAGCGTCTGCCGCTGCCGAGGCCGCCGTCCGCAAGGCCGGCAAGGACCGTGACAAGCTGCGCGAGTCGCTGCGTCTTGCCGTTCGTCGGGTGGCCACGCGCTGGACCGGCAAGAAGCCGATCGTGGACGTCCTTTTGATCGAGGCCTGAGGATTATGCGCTGGCAGTCGGCACTGGCAATCTATCTGCTGTTCTGGGTGCTCAGCGCATTCCTTGTCCTGCCGCTCGGTATGCGCACGGCAGAAGAGGCGGGGCACGCAACCGTGCCCGGGCAGGCGGAAAGCGCGCCTGCCCAGTTCGCCCCGGGCAGGATCGTGCTGCGGACGACGCTTGTCTCGCTCGTCCTGTTCGGCGCCTTTTACCTCAACTATCGCTACGGTTGGGTGACGGCGGAAAGCCTCGACTTCTTTAACTAGGGGCCGGCGTCGAGCTGGGGCGCATTGCAGCGCCAGCAGCACGCCATCTCTGTTCTTTGATTGGCTCTTCCGAAGATTGGATGCGGCCGGCCCAAAGCCACGGCCGCATCCTTCGTGCCGTTAGCCCCGCAGGCGTTCGATCGCCTGGGCGAGCGCCACATAGAGCTTGCCCATATCCGAAGACAGAAGCGTCACGCTTAGCGGCGACCCGTCGCGCAGCGTCAGGATCTGGCGCAGCATCGCCTCGAAGTCATGGATGTAGCGGTTCACCTGCTCGCGGAAGCCGGCGTCCTCGTCATAAAGCTGCGCGATCTCGCGCGCGTCGGCCGAGTCGATCAGCTTGACGGCGCGGCGCGTGAACACGCCGCGGTCGCCCTTCAGATAAGCGGCCCAGGCTGCGTCCGTCACCTCCTGCGAGAACGCGCGGGTGATGTCGATCGAGGCGGAGTGCATCGCCTCGATCAACAGCGAGACGCGGCGCGCCAGCGTATCCGTGTCCGACGCTTCGCGCTCGGCCTCGTGCTCGGCCATGCGCGTTTCCATCGCCGCGCTCGTTTCGGATAGCTGGGCGAGTTGCTGCGCCAGCCGGTCGGAGGCGCGATGCGCGGCCTCCACGGCCTGGGCGGCAGCTTGGCCAAGCGATGCGACCTGCTGCACGACGGCGCGATCAATCGCGCGCGACAGGGCAGCCGCGCTTTCAGTCTGCAGCCGCTTCGCCGCCGTCGGCACGATCCGGTCGAGCGCGTTCTGGGTATCCTCGGCGGTCGCGGTCGCGCTGTTGCGGATCTGCTCCAATGCCTCGATCAGTTGGGGCGCGGCCTCGTCGGCAAAGCGGCGCGTGGTCGCGACCGTGGCATCGACGATCACGTGGACGCCGTCGATGCGCTCGCGTCCGGTCTCCAGCGTCTCCGCCATCGTGCGCGCCGCGTCGCTCAGCGCCACGCGCTGGCCTTCGATCAGGGCGCCGACCTTCTCCACCGCCGCGTGGGTAGCCTCGGCGTCGGCGACCAGCGCCTGAACCTCGGGCGTCGTCGCGGCAACGCCACGGCGGGTATTCGCCAGCCGGTCGTTGAGCCGTTCGAGCGCCGCGGGCAGCGTCTCGTCGAGCTCGCGCGCAGAAGCGTCGAGCGCGGTGAGCAGCCGCTCGGCCGTCGAGATGACGTCCTTCGCCGTCCCATCGCTGTTGCGCATCGCTGCCGTGGCATTGTCGACCGCACCACGCAGGGCGTCTACCGTCGCCGCCAACGAATGGGCACGTTCGGTGCCGGATGCGTGCAGCCCTGCAAAGCGCGCATCGACTGAATCTATTCCCTCAGCCAAGGCGTGGATCAGCCCGTCGCTCTCGCGGTGCCGCTCCGACAGCGTCGCGCCGATCCGGGCCAGCGCTTCCTCGATCCGGGCGATGCGGGCGTCCATCGCCTCGCCACCTTGCTGGACGCTGCGCTCGATCGCCTGATGCTCGCGCTGCAGTCGCTCGATCGCGGCGTCGCCCTCGGCCGCAAGCTGTGACCGCGCGGTCTCGATCGCACTGCCGGTGCGCTCCAGCACCGCCTCGATCATGTCGACCATACTGCCGGCGACCGTTTCGAGCCGGGCGCCCGCGAAGTCCCCCGATGCCTCGATCCGCGCAAGATGTTGGGCCAGCCGTTCGGAGGCAGCACCGGCGGTGACATTCGCTTCGCGGCCGTGCTCGGCAAGCTGGGTCAGTCGCCCATCGAGTTCCGCAGCGGAACGGACGGCAGCGGTGCCGGTGCTGTCGAGCACACGGCCGATCTCGCTGATCTGGGTGTGGGCCTCCGGCAGTGTCTGCACCAGCCGCTGAAGCCGCTGTTCGGCCTCGCGCGCGGTGCCGCCCAGCAGCTCGGTGTTACGCTTCAGCGCCTCGCTTTCCTGCGCCATGCCGCTGCGCACGACGGCCAGCCGCTCGGTGGCGGTCCCCGCCAGCGCAAGCAGGGTGTTCGCCTGTTCGGCAAGTTCCGCACGGTTGGCGGCAAGCCGGTCCGTCAGCGCGGCTACCGACCGCTCCAGGCTCTCGGCCTCCGTGCGCAGGCTGTTTGCGACGTCGCCGAAGCGGCGGGCCTCCGCTGAACTGCTACGTTGGAACACCAGCCACAAGACGCCGAGCAGCATCGGCGGGACGCAGAGTGCTGCCACGAATGTCGCCAGTTGCGGGGCGAACGGCCCGCTGCCCAGCCAGGGTCCCGCCATCCAGATCATCAGGATCAGCCATCCCAGCGCGACCGCCGCCGCCGCGGCCGGAAACAGCCAGCGAGTGGAGGGCGGACTTGCGGGCTCGGGTTCCTCGCGTGCGGGGACATAGGGGCTGCGCGTTTCGCCCGCATATGGGTGGTCGTCTGGCGCCTGTTCGCCCGCGGTGCTGAAGCCGGAATCCATGGGCGGGCTGTAGCAGTTATTCCACCTGCGCAACACCGGCCGCGGCCTCGCCTCGGCGCGATCGCACGCGCGTCAGTCGCGCCGTCGCAACAGCTGCCAATCGAGCCCGGACAGGCCCTCCGCGCGGCCTTCACGCACCACCCGATAGTCGCGGTGGCACGCGCGCACGTCCTTTGGGAATGCTCCTCTGGCATCGGCATCGATCAGCAGGAAGGGAGCGGCGGGGCAAAGCTCGGTCTGCACCGTCAGGGGGTAGTGGCGGACGGCGGCCGCCGCATCGAGCACTGCCGTTTCCCGATCCCGGTCGACCGAGACCGTCGTCCCGCCGGGCGCGAGGTTCGCCATCGCGGTAATCGCCGCGCCTGGATCGCCGCGCTGGTTGACGATCAGCACCCTGTCGAGCGCCAGCATCGGAACTACGGCGGCGAGCAGGGCCAGCCCCGCCGCACGGCGGTTCCGAACGCCGCGGGCGGCGATGTCTGCCAGCCTTTCGCCCAGCCACAGGAGCAGGGTCACGCTCGCGACCAGATAGTAGCGCGGCATCATGCTGTTCGGGAGCGCGAGCAGGGCGAGCACCAGCGGGAACGCCAGCACGCCCCACAGGGCGAGTGCGCGCAACCGGCTCGCGGGCGCGAACGGCAGCGCGACGATCGCGGCTGCCGCCAGTAGCGGCGGGAGCCCCAGCGTATAGTGCAGCAGCTTCGACAGCGCCGCCGCCCATCCGTCCCAGCGATGCGGGTCGATCGCACCGACCGCGAAGCCATCGCGGCTGCTGTGCGCCGCCCACCACATCAGCCCGACGATCGCCGCCATGGTCAGCATGGCCGGCCCGAACAGCCGCAGCATTTCGCGTGCAACCGTCGCGGGCCCTGCCAAGCGGCGCCGTTCCACCGCCGCCCAGGCGAGCAGCGCCGCGAAACCGAAGACGATCGTCGCCTGCGCGAGCAGTCCCAGCCCCAGCGCTATCGCCAGGCCAGGGGCACGGGGCTCCCGCTCGGGCGCTGCCAGCCAGCGATCGACCAGCAGGATGGCGGTCGTGAAGGCAAGCAGCATCGGCGCATAGCCCCGCGCCTCGGACCCGTAACAGACCAGTGCCGGCGAGAAGGCGAACAGCACCGCGGTGATCGCCCCGGCCGCTGGGCTGCGCCGCCATCCGATCGCGGCGGCAACCGGGATCGTCAGCGTGCCCGTAGCGATTGCCAGTGCCCGTTGGAGCAGCGGCGGCGCGTCGAAGCCGACCAGCTGCATCCACATGGTGTTGAGGTGGTGGTTATTATCGTGGTTGATCAGCAACAACACGCCAAGCGGCGTGCCGGAATCACGAGCGAATACAGCGGACCAGGCCTCGTCCAGCCAAAGCGCACCGGTGCTGGCGGCAATCCGCAGTGCCAGTCCCGCTGACGTGACTAGGACAATGGCCGCCCGCGCCCATCGTGATTGGAATTCGAGCGCCCGCATTGCTGCTGCAGACTAGCGCCGGGGTTCAGCGCGCATAGGCGTCGATCAGCGATCCTACATAATCGGGGTTCGCACCGCTCAGCTCCGCAACCGGCTTCTCGCCATAGATGAAGCCGTGCGCTGCATATTCGCTGCCGCCCAGGCCGTCGCTGTCGCGATACCAGACCTTCACGCGCGTCCAGTCATTGTCGGGCGAGACGTCGAACAGCGTCACGTCCTGCTCCACTTGCCCGCGAGTGCCGCCGATCCGCGACCAGTTCGCGTGCGTCACCATCAGCACCCGCTTGTCGACGATCCGGCTGACCACCGCGACATGGCCAAGCGGCAGCCGCTGCGACTTGGCCATCGCCAGCACGGCGCCGACCTTGGGCACATGGCCGCGCTGGTACTTGCCCTTGGCCTGGTCCCACCAGGTCCAGGCGTCCCCATAAATCTGTACGCCGGAGGCGCTGCGCGCAAAAGGCACGCACTCCCCGACGTAGTTCAACAGCGTGCGTGCTCCCGCAGGCAGCGACAGAGCAACGATGGAAGTGAGGCACAGCGCGCCTCGAGCCAAAGATGCGAACATGGGGCCGTCGTAGCCCGGTTTTCTAACCCGACGGTTAACGCTGCGGCAGTCAAAGTTGCAAAAAGTCGAGGCTCATCGGCGTGGCTCAGCCCGCGCGCGCTTCCGATCGCGCTTCCAGCAGGTCCCACAGGCCACGGTGCTGCGCCAGCAACTGCTCGACCCCGAACAGCATCGCCCGCTCCACCCCGCGCGATGCGGCGAGGAGGGTGATGAGGTCTGCGGTTGCTGCCGGCTCGGGCAGGGCGGGGGAAGGGGGTGCAAGGGTTAGCCGCGCCGCTGCCGCATCCAGCGATGCGCGGATCGCGGGCCAGTCGAGCACCAGCGCGATCGCCGCACCCAGCGCACAGCCGCGACGCTCCGACTGTGCGAGCATTTCGATGGCGTGGCGCTGCGCGGCGATGGCAGCTTCGGTATTGGCCTGGCCTGGGGTGCTCGGCACCGGCCCCGCCGCGGCGGCCAGCGCCACCAGATAGGCGCGCTCCTGCGCGAAGCCTGCTGCGGCATCCATCAACCAGCCGCGCGCGAAGTCGAAGTCGCTATGCGCTGCGGCGTGCTCGATCACCCCGGGGAGCCGCGCATGGAGGATGCAGAGGTAATGTGCGGCGTCGGCGACATCGCGCGCGTCGCATGCGGCACGAGCCAGCGCGGTCAGCTGCGGGTGTCCCGCGCTGCCATCCCGGCTCGCAAGCGACGACACAACGGACCAAGGGGCCGGCGCCGTCGCGTTGATCACCCCACCCACGGACCGGCCTCCTCCCGTCGTCCCATGCCCCGAATGCCCCATGGCAGCCGATGGTAACCGAATTCCTAACAGCAAGGACGTAAACATAGGGTGCACGCCGCAATGCGTTTCACCCGAAAAGAAAAGGCCCCGGCAGCGCTGCTGTCCGGGGCCCTTCTTGGCTTACTGGTCGAGGAAGCTTCGCATCTTCCTGCTCCGGCTCGGGTGCTTCAGCTTGCGAAGCGCCTTTGCCTCGATCTGGCGGATGCGCTCGCGGGTCACCGAGAACTGCTGGCCCACTTCCTCCAGCGTATGATCGGTGTTCATGCCGATGCCGAAGCGCATGCGCAGCACGCGCTCCTCACGCGGGGTGAGGGAGGCGAGGACGCGGGTGACCGTTTCCTTCAGGTTCGCCTGGATCGCGGCATCCACGGGGATGATCGCGTTCTTGTCCTCGATGAAGTCGCCCAGGTGGCTGTCTTCCTCGTCGCCGATCGGCGTTTCGAGGGAGATCGGCTCCTTGGCGATCTTCATCACCTTACGGACCTTCTCCAGCGGCATGGAGAGGCGCTCGGCCATCTCCTCCGGGGTCGGCTCGCGACCCTGCTCGTGCAGGAACTGGCGGCTGGTCCGCACCAGCTTGTTGATCGTTTCGATCATGTGGACCGGGATACGGATCGTCCGCGCCTGGTCCGCGATCGAGCGGGTGATCGCCTGTCGGATCCACCACGTCGCGTAGGTGGAGAACTTGTAGCCGCGGCGATACTCGAACTTGTCCACCGCCTTCATCAGGCCGATGTTGCCCTCCTGGATGAGATCCAGGAACTGCAGGCCGCGGTTCGTGTACTTCTTGGCGATCGAGATCACGAGGCGCAGGTTCGCCTCGACCATCTCCTTCTTGGCGATGCGCGCCTCGCGCTCCGCCTTCTGCACCATGTTCACGATGCGGCGGAATTCGCTCAGCGCCATGCCGGTCTGCTGCGAGATCTCGGCGACTTCGCTGCGGATACGGTCCACGGGGGCCGCTTCGGTCTCGGCGAATGCCTTCCACTTCTTGTCGAGCTTGGCGACCGAGGTCAGCCACTGCTCGTCCATCTCGTGGTCGACATACTGCTCCAGGAACGACTTGCGCGGCACCTTGTGGCGCTCGGCAAGACGCAGCATCTGCCCGCCCAGCGCCGTCAGGCGCCGGTTGAAGGCATAGAGCTGGTCGACGAGATACTCGATCTTCGCCTGGTGGAACTGGACGCTCTCGACTTCGGCGGTGAGGTCTTCGCGCAGCTTCTGGTAGGTCGCCTCGTCCTCGGCCGACAGTTCGTCGCCCGACGACATCGCGTCCAGCCGGCGCGCCTGCATGCGCGAGAACTGCTCGTAGATCGCGGTGATGTTGGCGAACTTCTCCAGCGCCTGCGGTTTGAGCGTCTCCTCCATCTGCGCGAGGCTGAGGGTGTTGTCCTCTTCCTCCTCGTCGGAGTTGCGGGGGCCACGACGCTCGCCGTCTTCCTCGTCCTCGGAGGTCTCTTCCGGCTCTTCCTCTTCCTTGAAGGTCGGGCCGGTGCTCTTTTCGCTGATCTCGTCGCCTTCGTCCTCGGCGGCTTCAACCTGCTCGGCGGACGGGCCCTTCGACAGCATCGCGTCGAGATCCAGGATCTCGCGCAGCTGCATCGTGCCTTCGTTCAGCGCCTCGGACCAGCCGATGATGGCGTTGAAGGTGATCGGGCTTTCGCAAAGCCCCAGGATCATCGTGTCCCGGCCGGCCTCGATGCGCTTGGCGATCGCGATCTCGCCCTCGCGGCTGAGCAGCTCGACGGCGCCCATCTCCCGCAGGTACATGCGGACGGGATCGTCGGTGCGATCGACCGTCTCCTTCTTCTTCACCGCTTCGAAGGCGGGAGCGGAATCGTCCTGCTGGTCGGAGGACTCGTCGGCGTCGTCCTCGGCGGGCTGCTCGGTCTCGCCTTCCTCGCCGGCCTCGTCGTTCTCGACGACGTTCACGCCCATCTCATTGAGCGCGGCCATGATGTCCTCGATCTGCTCCGAGGACATCTGGTCCTGCGGCAGCATTTCGTTGAGCTGGTCGACCGTGATGTAGCCGCGCTTCTTCGCACGCGCGACGAGCTTCTTGATCGATCCTTCGTTCAGATCGATCAGCGGCGCGTCGCCCGTCTCCATCGTGTCGTCGCCGCCACCGTTCGCCTTCGCCATCAATTGCCCTCGAAATACCCGGCTTCGTTATCCGGATGGATTCTAATCGTCTTCGTCTGCCAGCACCAGATTTGCAAGACGCGCCTTCAGCGCCTCCTGTTCCTGCACCAGCGCCATTTGACGCTCGAACGCGGTCTCATCGTTGCCGGCCTGCAACGCCGCCGTCGCCTCCGCCAGCGCAGCGTCCACTGCGGGACGCGTCACCAGGACGGCGATTGCCTCGTCTAGGTCCGCCATCGCGCGTGCTTCATCCACCTCGTTTTCCAACGTGAACGAGAAGGGCAAGGCATCCGCCCGCATCAGGCGGGTTGCGATGTCGGTGAAACCAGTCTTCGCCAATATGGTACGAATGCCGGCGCTATCAAGTTGCCGGTTGCTCAGGGCCGCATCGACCAGCGCCTCGAACATCTGCCCCAGTTCGCCGTCGGCCAGCCGCAGCGATCCCAGGACCTCCAGATGCCGCGTGATTTCGGCAGGATGGCGGATCAGCCCCGCGACTACTGCCTTGGCGAGAAACGGGTCGATGCCGCCCGCGATCTGGCGTGCGGTGTCGGAAGGGGGCGGCTCGGGCGGACGCCAGCCGCCGCGCTGTCCTGGCCGGCCACCGCCGCGCTGGCCTCCGCGATCGCCGCCGCCGCCGCGCCACTGGCCGCCACCGTTGCCGCTGCCCTCGCGCCATTGGCGTGTGCGCTCGGGCGGGGCGAACAGGGCGTCGCAACGGTTGCGGAACTCCGCCAGATATTCATCGCGCACCATCGGGTCGCCGATCGTGCGGGCGAGTTCGGCCAGCCGCCGCTTGAGGCCGGCGCGGCTTTCCGGGGTGGTGAGCGCTTCGGCGGCAAGCTCGTGCTGCCACAGTCGCTCGGCCAGCGGTTCTGGCTCTCGCAGCAGCGCCTCGAATGCGCCGGGCCCCTTGGCGCGCACCAGGTCGTCTGGGTCCTGGCCCTGCGGCAGCGTCACGAACGACAGGCTGCGGTTTGCACCCAGCAGCGGCAGCGCGCGGTGCGCGGCGCGGATCGCGGCCTTTTGCCCCGCGGAATCGCCGTCAAAGCACAGGATCGGGACATCGGCCATCCGCCACAGCCGCTCCAGCTGCGCCTCTGTCATCGCGGTGCCAAGCGGCGCCACCGCCTCTGCAAAGCCGGCCTGAGCGAGGGCGATCACGTCCATATAGCCCTCGACCGCGATGACGCGGCCCGCCTTGCGCGCCGCGGCCTGTGCGCGATCGAGGTTGAAGAGCGTGCGTCCCTTGTCGAACAGCGGCGTCTCTGGCGAATTGAGGTACTTGGGCTCGCCGTCGCCGATCACGCGTCCGCCGAATGCGATCACCCGCCCGCGCGCGTCGCGGATCGGGATCATCAGTCGCCCACGGAACCGGTCGTACGGCGCCTTGTCCTCGACCTGGATCAGCAGCCCTGCCTCAACCAGCATCGGGTCGCCGTAGCTGCCCAGCGCTTCCTTCAGCCGCCCGCGCGAGTCGGGTGAATAGCCAAGGCCAAAGCTGCGCACCGTGCTGCCGGTGATGCCGCGCCGCTCCAGCGCCGCCCGCGCTTCCGCCCCCGCCAGCCCGTGCAGCTGCTCCGTGAACCAGCGCGCGGCCTCCTCCATCGCATCGTGCAGGCCCTTGGCCCGCTCCGCCCGCTCGGCGGAGCGCTTGTCCTGCGCTGGCACTTCCAGCCCGACGGTCTGCGCCAGCTCCTTCACCGCGTCGATGAAGGGCAGGCCGCGCTGGTCGGTCATCCAGCGGATGGCATCGCCATGCGCCGAACAGCCGAAGCAGTGGTAAAAGCCCTTGTCGTCATTGACGTAGAAGCTGGGCGTCTTTTCGTTGTGGAACGGGCAGCAGGCGCGCCACTCCCGCCCCGCGCGCTGGAGCTTCACGGTCTTGCCGATCAGCGCCGACAACACGGTGCGGGCGCGCAATTCGTCCAGGAACTGTGGCGAAAGGCTCATGCGGGGCGTCCGCGGCCGTTCCCCGGCCGCGCAAAGGGAACTCGAACCAACAGGCTATGCGCGTGGCTCAACCGGCCAGCGCCGCCTTCACCGCGGCGGAAGCCTTGCTCATGTCGAGCTCGCTCGCGTGGCGCGCCTTCAGCTCGGCCATCACTCGGCCCATGTCCTTCATGGACGTGGCGCCCAGTTCCGCCTTGATGGCCTCGATCGCGGCCGCGGTCTGTGCCTCGTCCATCTGGGCCGGCAGGAACCGCTCGATCACCGTCACCTCGGCGGCCTCGCTCGCGGCGAGCTCGGGGCGGTTGCCCTGCTCGTACATCGCGATCGATTCGCGGCGCTGCTTCACCATCTTCTGCAGCACCTCGACCACCAGCGCGTCGTCGTCGGCGGGGGCGCCGCCGGTGCGCACCTCGATGTCGCGGTTCTTGATCGCGGACTGGATCAGGCGGATCGTGGCCGTGGTCTGCTTGTCGCCGCCCTTCATGGCGGAAACCAGCGCAGCCTTGATGGTGTCGCGAATCATCGGTTCTCTCGGTTCGTCGGAAAGCCGGGGAGGGTAGCTGGAACTCGCCTGCTTTAACAGATTGACGCGGGGCGGTGGGGGCTCTAGCCGGCACCGCTTAGCGACATCGTCAGAAAACCTATCAGGAGGATCGCCCTAGTGGCCGACGCCAAACCCATGCCTGCGCCCGAAGGAGCGACCGGCGTTCTCGTTCTGGCGTCCGGTGACGTGTTGTGGGGCCGCGGCTTCGGTGCCGAAGGCGACGCCGTTGGCGAAGTCTGCTTCCACACCGCGATGACCGGGTATCAAGAGATCATGACCGATCCGTCCTTTGCCGGACAGATCATCACCTTCACCTTCCCGCACATCGGCAACGTCGGCGCGAACCCCGACGATCTCGAGGCGAACGATCCCCACGCGCTCGGCATGATCGTGCGCGAGGATCCGACCGAACCCAGCAACTTCCGCTCGGTCGAGCCGCTCGTCGCATGGATGCGCGAGCACGGCCGCATCGGGCTTGCCGGCATCGACACCCGCGCGCTCACCCGTCGCATCCGCGTCGGCGGCGCCCCCAATGGCGTGATCGCGCATTCCGCGACCGGCGAGTTCGACATCGACGCGCTGCTGGAAAAGGCACGCAACTGGCCGGGGCTGGAGGGCATGGACCTCGCCAAGGGTGTCAGCTGCGAAACGCATTATGGCTGGAAGGGCGGCATCTGGCGCCTGGGCGCCGGCTATGACACCAGCGAAGCGCCGACTGCCGAGGCGGAAGTGCAGGCGGCACAAGCGGAAGGGGCTGCCAACCGCGCCGCGCCGCACGTCGTCGCGATCGACTATGGGTCGAAGCGCAACATCTTCCGCAACCTGGTCCAGGCCGGCGCGCGCGTGTCCGTACTGCCCGCCACCGCCACCTTCGACGAGGTGATGGCGCAGAACCCCGACGGCATCTTCCTGTCGAACGGCCCGGGCGACCCGGCCGCGACCGGCGAATATGCGGTGCCGGTGATCCGCCAGCTGCTCGACACCGGCAAGCCGCTGTTCGGCATCTGCCTTGGCCACCAGCTGCTCGGCCTCGCGGTCGGAGCGCGCACGACCAAGATGTTCCAGGGCCACCGCGGCGCCAACCATCCGGTCAAGCGCCTGGCGGACGGCGCGGTCGAGATCACGTCGATGAACCACGGTTTCGCCGTCGAGCGCGAGAGCCTGCCCGCCAACGTCCGCGAGACCCATGTCTCGCTGTTCGACGGCAGCAACGCCGGCCTGGAGCTCACCGACAAGCCCGCGTTCAGCGTCCAGTACCACCCCGAAGCCAGCCCCGGCCCGCAGGACAGCTTCTATCTGTTCGAGCGGTTCGTGGGGATGCTGGGGCAGGCTCGATGACCTGGGACTACATGGTAGCGACGCTGGAAGGCGGCTTTCTCAAGTGGAAGCGGGAAGGCGGTGAAGACCACTCCCAGTCTCTCCAGGGCGGACTCGACTATCTGGGCTCTCAGCGCTGGGAGCTCGTCACCGCGCTTACCAAGACGAGTCTCGGCATGACGGCCGAGACCACCCTCATTTTCAAGCGGCCGAAGGGCTGATCGGAACCTATGCCAAAACGTACCGACATCTCGTCCATCCTCGTCATCGGCGCGGGGCCCATTGTCATCGGCCAGGCCTGTGAGTTCGATTATTCGGGCGTGCAGGCGATCAAGGCGCTGAAGGAAGAGGGCTTCCGCATCGTCCTGGTCAATTCGAACCCGGCGACGATCATGACCGATCCCGAGCTCGCCGACGCGACCTATGTCGAGCCGATCACGCCCGAGATCGTCGCCAAGATCATCGAAAAGGAGCGCCCCGATGCGGTGCTCCCGACGATGGGTGGGCAGACCGCGCTCAACACCGCGCTTTCGCTGTTCCGGGACGGCACGCTCGACAAGTTTGGCGTGAAGATGATCGGCGCCGACGCAGAGGCGATCGACAAGGCCGAGGACCGGCTGAAGTTCCGCGACGCGATGGACAAGATCGGCCTCGAAAGCGCTCGCTCCGCCATCGCCCATACCGAGGCGGAGGCGCTGGAGGGCCTGGAAAAGGTCGGCCTGCCCGCAATCATTCGCCCGAGCTTCACGCTCGGCGGCACCGGCGGCGGCGTTGCCTACAACAAGGACGAATTCCTCAAGATCGTCCGCGCCGGTCTCGACGCTTCCCCGACCACCGAGGTGTTGATCGAGGAGTCGCTGCTCGGCTGGAAGGAATATGAGATGGAGGTGGTTCGCGACCGCGCGGACAACTGCATCATCGTTTGTTCGATCGAGAACATCGACCCGATGGGCGTCCACACCGGCGACTCCATCACGGTCGCGCCGGCGCTGACGCTGACCGACAAGGAATACCAGATCATGCGCAACGCATCGATCGCGGTCTTGCGGGAAATCGGAGTCGAAACAGGTGGTTCCAACGTTCAGTTCGCAGTAAATCCGAAGGACGGTCGCCTGATCGTCATCGAGATGAACCCGCGCGTGTCGCGCTCCTCGGCGCTTGCCTCCAAGGCTACCGGCTTCCCGATCGCCAAGGTCGCGGCCAAGCTCGCGGTCGGCTACACGCTCGACGAGATCACCAACGACATCACCGGCGCGACGCCGGCGTCGTTCGAGCCGACGATCGACTATGTCGTCACCAAGATCCCGCGCTTCGCGTTCGAGAAGTTCAAGGGTTCGGAGGCCGTGCTCTCCACCGCGATGAAGTCGGTGGGCGAGGTGATGGCGATCGGCCGCAACATCCACGAGAGCCTCCAAAAGGCGCTGCGCGGCCTTGAGACCGGCCTGTGCGGCTTCAACGAAGTCGACCGGCTGGTGGGTGCGCGTCGCGACGTGATCGAGGCGGCGCTCGCCGTCGCCACGCCGGACCGGCTGCTCGTGGCGGCGCAGGCGCTGCGCGAGGGCTTCACGGTTGCCGAGGTCAACGCGATCGCCAAGTACGATCCCTGGTTCCTGGAGCGCATCGCCGAAATCGTCGCGGCCGAGGACGACGTGAAGGCCAACGGCCTGCCGATCGACGCGGTCGGCATGCGTCGTCTGAAGGCGATGGGCTTTTCGGACAAGCGGCTCGCCAAGCTGGCGCTCGACTCCGTCCATCTGCGTGGCATGAAGCGCGGCATCGCCCAGGGCTCCGGCCTGATCCACGAGGTGGTAAAGGCGATGTCCGGCGGCGTGACCGAGGCGGAGGTGCGCGAGCACCGGCTGAAGCTGGGCGTGCGCCCGGTCTTCAAGCGGATCGATACCTGCGCTGCCGAGTTCGAAGCCAAGACCCCGTACATGTACTCGACCTATGAGGCCCCGACCTTCGGCGAGCCCGAGGACGAGAGCATGCCTTCGGAGCGCACCAAGGTCGTGATCCTGGGCGGTGGTCCCAACCGCATCGGGCAGGGCATCGAGTTCGACTATTGCTGCTGCCACGCCTGCTTCGCGCTGGCGGAAGCAGGCTATGAGACGATCATGGTCAACTGCAATCCGGAGACGGTGAGCACCGACTATGACACGTCCGACCGCCTCTATTTCGAGCCGCTGACGGCCGAGGACGTGCTGGAAATCCTCCACGTCGAGCAGCAGAAGGGCACCTTGCTGGGCGTCATCGTCCAGTTCGGCGGCCAGACGCCGCTCAACCTCGCCAAGGCGCTTGAAGACGCGGGCATCCCGATCCTGGGCACCAGCCCGGACGCGATCGACCTGGCCGAGGACCGCGAGCGGTTCGCCGCGTTGGTGACGAAGCTCGACCTGTTGCAGCCCGCAAACGGCATCGCCCGCAGCCGGGACGAGGCGGTCGCGGTGGCAGAGCGCATCGGCTACCCCGTGCTGATGCGCCCCAGCTATGTGCTGGGCGGGCGCGCGATGGAGATCGTCGACAGCCAGCGGCAGCTCGACGACTATATCCAGACGGCCGTGCAGGTCTCCGGCGACAGCCCCGTGCTGATCGACCAGTATCTGCGCGATGCGATCGAGGTCGACGTTGACGCGATCAGCGACGGCACCGACGTGACGGTCGCGGGCGTCCTCCAGCACATCGAGGAAGCCGGCGTCCATTCTGGCGACAGCGCCTGCTCGATCCCGCCCTACAGCCTGTCGGCCGAGGTCATCGCAGAGATCGAGCGCCAGACCGTGGCGCTTGCCAAGGCGCTGTCGGTCAAGGGGCTGATGAACATCCAGTTCGCGGTCAAGGACGGGCAGGTCTACCTCATCGAGGTGAACCCGCGCGC
Source organism: Sphingomonas sp. 3-13AW (assembly GCF_049311085.1). Taxonomy (NCBI): domain Bacteria; kingdom Pseudomonadati; phylum Pseudomonadota; class Alphaproteobacteria; order Sphingomonadales; family Sphingomonadaceae; genus Sphingomonas; species Sphingomonas sp. 3-13AW. Next base: position 69,671 of record NZ_JASNVZ010000017.1, read on the forward strand.
GTCGCGCACCGTGCCGTTCGTCGCAAAGGCGATCGGCGTGCCCGTTGCCAAGATCGCCAGCCGGGTGATGGCGGGCGAGATGCTCGCGGACCTGCCGCCGATCGACCGCAACATCGACCACATCGCCGTCAAGGAAGCCGTGTTCCCCTGGGGCCGCTTTCCCGGTGTCGATCCGGTGTTGAGCCCGGAAATGAAGTCCACCGGCGAAGTGATGGGAATCGATCGCGATTTCGCCACCGCATTCGCCAAGTCGCAGCTCGGCGCGGGGGTGACCCTGCCGACCGGCGGCACGGTGTTCGTGTCGGTGAAGGACAGCGACAAGCCGGTGGTGCTGCCGGCCGCACGGATGCTGGTCGACCTGGGCTTCACCATCGTCGCAACCGGCGGGACTGCCGATTATCTCGAGCAGGCCGGTGTCGCGGTGGAGCGCGTCAACAAGGTTGCACAGGGGCGGCCGCACATCGTCGACCGGATTTTGGACGGCGACATTGCGCTGATCGTCAACACGACCGAGGGCTGGCAGTCGCTGCGCGATTCCGAAAGCATCCGTGCTTCGGCGGTCGCACAGAAGGTGCCGTACTTCACCACGGCGTCCGCCAGCGTGGCTGCGGCACAGGCTATCGAGGCCCTATCGCGGCGCTCCCTTGAAGTGCGCCCGCTACAGGCCTATTATTCGCGGCCGCACAACTGATCCCCAAAGCAAGATGATCGCGTGCGGGCGGGCCATTCGGGACCGCTCGCACCGGGGGATGTGAACGAAGGACTTCAACGATGGCGACCGTCGACAAGATGCCGATGCTCCAGGAGGGCTATGAAAAGCTCGTCCAGGACTTGCGGCGTCTCAAAGAAGAACGGCCGCAGATCGTGGATTCGATCGAGGAAGCACGCGCGCACGGCGATCTTTCGGAAAATGCCGAATACCACGCCGCCAAGGAGCGCCAGGGCCAGGTCGAAGCCTCGATCTCCGATATCGAAGACAAGCTCAGCCGCGCGCAGGTCATCGATCCGCGCGACCTGTCGGGCGACAAGATCGTGTTCGGCGCTACCGTCACCCTGCTCGATGACGATGACAAGCCGGTGAAATACCAGATCGTCGGCCAGACGGAGGCGGACGCAAAGACCGGCCGCATCTCGTACAATTCGCCGCTCGGCCGCGCGCTGATCGGCCGCAAGGTCGACGATGAGATCGAGGTCGCGGTGCCTGCCGGTGACCGTTACTACGTCGTGTCCAAGATCGAGTTCATCTGATCCCGTTGGCCCGGCGGACGGAGACGTTCGCCGGGCTCGCGCGTTCCTCCGGTTCAACCAGGAAGGAAGCGCATGGGATTGCTCGTCGACGGTAAGTGGCACGACAGCTGGTACGACACCAGCAAGACGGGTGGGCGGTTCGAACGCTCCAAAAGTCAGTTTCGGAACTGGGTGACGCCGGACGGCGCCGCCGGCCCCACGGGCGAGGGCGGCTTTGCCGCGGAGCCGGGGCGCTACCACCTCTATGTCAGCCTTGCCTGTCCCTGGGCGCATCGCACGCTGATCGCGCGCCGCCTGAAGGGGCTGGAAGACCTCATCCCGATCTCGGTCGTGCACTGGCTGATGGAGGAAAACGGCTGGACCTTTGCCGCTGGACCCTGCGTCACCGGCGATCCGATCCACGACGCCGACTATCTCCACCAGGTCTACACCGCCGCCGACCCGCACTATAGCGGCCGCGTGACGGTGCCGGTCCTGTGGGACAAGCAGCGCAACACCATCGTCAGCAACGAGTCCGCCGACATCCTGCGGATGTTCGGCAGCGCTTTCGACCAGGTCGGTGCACGGGCAGGGGACTTCTACCCGGAGCCGCTTCGCGCCGAGATCGATGCACTCAACGAGCGCATCTATGACGACGTCAACAACGGCGTGTACCGCGCAGGCTTTGCCACCACCCAGAACGCATATGAGGAAGCCGTCGTCCCATTGTTCGCCGCCCTGGACGACCTGGAGGCGCGACTGGCCGACGGGCCCTATCTCTTCGGTGATACGCTGACCGAGGCGGACATTCGCCTGTTCACCACCCTCATCCGCTTCGACGCGGTCTACTACGGCCACTTCAAGTGCAACCTGCGCCGGATCGCCGACTATCCGGCGCTCTCGCGCTTCGTCCGCGACCTGTACCGGCTGCCGCGCGTGGCCGAGACGACCAACTTCGATCACATCAAGCGGCACTATTACCAGAGCCACAAGACCATCAACCCGACCGGGATCGTCCCGGTCGGCCCTGACATGACAGCGGAGCTTGGCGCATGACGGACCGCAGCCTGGTCGCCGCGCACCTGGCGCAGCGCGATGACATCGCCGACCTCATCACCCGGCGTCCGCTGCCGGGCCCAGGCCTGCAGCAGATCGACCCGTTCCTGTTCCTCAACCACCACGGGCCGCAGATCTATTCGCCCGGCAACGACGGACTGCCGTTCGGCCCGCACCCGCATCGCGGGTTCGAAACGGTGACCTTCATTCTGGAAGGGAGCCTCGCCCATCACGACACGGGCGGCCATGCCTATGTGGTCGATGCGGGCGGTGTGCAGTGGATGACGGCGGGTTCGGGCCTGATCCACGCCGAACTCTCCCCGCCCGAGTTCAAGCGTGCGGGCGGTCCCATGGAGATCCTGCAGCTCTGGGTGAACCTGCCCGCGCGCCTCAAGATGACGGAGCCGCGCTATACCGGCGTGCAGGCGGATGCGATCCCGGTCCTCCCGCTCGGGGCTGGCAGCGAACTGCGCCTCATCTCGGGCAGCTTCGCCGAGGCACAGGGCCCGGTGGCCTCGCTCACCGGGGTCTTCATGTCGGTGGTGTCGCTCGCGCCTGGGGCCGAGGTCCGGCTGCCGGCACCGGCCGCTCGCAGCGTCTTCCTCTACGCCGTCCGCGGTGACGCCACCGTCGCCGGTACGCCGCTCCCGCAATGGCATCTTGGCGGGGTTGCCCCGGATGGCGATACGCTTGTGATCGCCAGCACAGGGGGGGGGCTGCTCCTGTTCGGCCATGCCGATCCGATCGCGGAGCCGGTTGTGTCGCATGGTCCGTTTGTGATGAATACGCGGGAAGAGATCGTCGAGGCGATCCACGACTATCAGGCGGGCCGCTTCGGCGATCCCGCCGGCCTTCGCATCTGACAGGGAGAGATGAATGCGTGTCGCGGTGTTCAGTACCAAAGCTTATGATCGCCGCTTCCTGTTGGCTGCCAATGCCGCATTCGGACACAGACTGACGTTCTTCGAGGCGCGGCTTGATGAAAAGACCGCGGTGCTTGCCGAGGACCATGATGCCGTCTGCGTCTTCGTGAACGATCGCGTCGACCGTCCCGTGCTGGAGGCGCTGGCGAAGATGGGCATCCGCACGGTCGCGCTGCGCTGCGCCGGCTTCAACAACGTCGACCTGCGCGCCGCGGAAGATCTCGCCATCGACGTGGTGCGGGTGCCGGCCTATTCGCCGCTGGCCGTTTCGGAGTTCACCGTCGCGCTCCTGATGGCGCTCGATCGCAAGATCCATCGCGCCTGGGCCCGGGTGCGGGAGAACAACTTCGCCCTCGACGGCCTGATCGGCCGCAATCTCCACGGGCGCACTGTCGGCGTGATCGGCACGGGCCGCATCGGCGCGCTGGTGGCGCGGGCGTTCCGGCTGGGCTTCGGCTGCGAAGTGCTGGCGAGCGACGTCCATCGCGACCCCGAGCTCGAGGCGATGGGGGTGCGCTATGTCGAACCCGCCGAGTTGCTGCGCCAGGTCGACATCGTCACGCTGCACTGCCCGTTGACGCCCGAGACCCATCACATCGTCAACGCCGCCGCGATCGAGGCGGCGCGCCCGGGGATGATCGTCGTCAACACAAGCCGCGGCGGGCTTATCGATACCGGGGCACTGATCGAGGGGCTGAAATCCCGCAAGATCGGCGGCGTGGCGCTCGACGTCTACGAGCAGGAAGCGGACCTGTTCTTCGAGGACCTTTCCAGCGAGATCATCCAGGACGATGTCTTCCAGCGGCTGCTGACCTTCCCCAACGTGCTGATCACCGGTCACCAGGCCTTTCTGACGGAGGAGGCGCTGGGCGCGATCGCCGGGGCGACGCTCGAGAGCCTGCGGCTTGCCGAGGCCGGGGGGGCGCTGCCGCTGCGCGTGACGGCGGAGGTCATTCGCGGCTGAACCCGAGAGGGCGGGGCCGACTATTCCGCGCCGTCCTCCTCGCCGCGCTTGCGGGTGCAGGCGGCGTGGCACCCGCCCGGGCACTGCTTGTCGGGCCCCGGCCTGTCCTCTTGCACCGGGATCGAGACCGGCAAGCCGTGGCACATCGCCACCACCAGCACCCGCGTGGGCAGCGCGCCTGCCGGCACCGCCAGCATCAGCGCGCCCGCCGCGGACAGCGTGGCCCCGGCAAGCCAGGTGAGGGGTGGGGCGCTCGTCAGCATCGCGCCACCGTCATGCGCCCGGCGCACCGACCCCACGTTGACCCCGCGCAAACACCGCTTTGGGCTGGATCAAAGCTCCCTCGTCCGAGCGCTCCTAATCCGCCCTCACCCAATTTGAAGGAGACGGGGGATGAACAAGACGATGAAGGGCGCGATCCTCGCCGCTCTTGCAGCCGGTGTGGCGGCAACGCCCGCGGCAGCGCAGAACGCCGACCGGACGGGCATCGCGGCAGGCGATGTCCTGGTCCGCCTGCGCGGCATCGTCGTCGCGCCGAACGAGAAGTCGGGAAGCATCCTCCCCGCTTTTCCGGGCGAAAAGGTCCGCGTGAACAACAGCTTCATGCCCGAAGTCGACGTCACCTATATGGCGACCGACAACATCGGCTTCGAACTGATCGCCTCCACCACCAAGCACAAGGCCTCTGGCGTGAGCGGCACGACCGGTTCGCTCGGCAAGCTCGCCAGCACCTGGGTCCTGCCCCCGACGCTGACCGCGCAATATCACTTCAACCCGAAGGGCAATGTGCGGCCGTATGTGGGCGCGGGCGTGAACTACACGATCTTCTGGAACGAGAAGGCGTCGGACTCCCTGGAAGCGGCGGTGGGTGATACCCGGGTCAAGATGGACGACAGCTTCGGCTGGGCCGCCCAAGCCGGCATCGACATCGACATCACGCCCAAGGTCTTCCTGAACCTCGACGTGAAGTACATCGACATCGACACCACGGCGAAGCTCTACACCACCGCCGCCGGCCGCCAGGCCGTAAAGCTCAGCGTCGATCCGCTGGTCTTCGGCATCGGCGTGGGCACCCGCTTCTAGGCATTCCGCCCCGCGCGGAAGGGCCCTGTCCCGCAGCCTCAACCGACTGCTCCGCGCAGGACGGAGAGGTGGAGGGACAGGGTTTTTTGCCCCCGCGGTTCGAGGAATCGAACGGCGCTACGAGGCCCCGGAGCGCGGAAGGTGAGGCTAAGGTGAGGCCAAGAACGCTGCTCGCAGCCCTCCTGCGGCCGTCGTTCGCGCGGCGCACAGCACGCCCTCGGTTAGGATCGGGATGGGCAGGGAAATCCGACACCGTTGCAGCCTCCGCATGGTCGCAAAGCTGTACCGCGCGCGGCGTGCTGTAGGAAAGATCGGCCTAGCCGGGCCGTTGGTTCAGATCCTAATGCAGCACCATGTCTGCGCTGCGGATCGCCACCTAGGCACCGATCCGGCCGGGCGTCGACCGGGGTCCGGCGACCCAGTAGCCGGACTGTGACGATCAGAGCGGACGGTGGCAGCTTTAGGCGGCAGCCTGGTCCGCGGACGCCGGTTCGCCTCCCAACATTCGGCTCATTCCGCAGCGCGTCCGGTTCCGTCCGGCACTCTTGGCCTGATACAGGAGCGTGTCGGCACGTTCATACGGCTGCAGGAAACCCTCGCCATGCATGATCGCCGTGATCCCCATGCTTGCCGTTACCGTCCTCCCGAGCCCCGGGACCGCGTCTGCCACGGCCGCGGGGATAGCGCGGCGCAGGCGTTCGGCAGCCATCGTGGCATCATCGCCGCGCAGAAGGAGCACGAACTCTTCACCGCCCAATCGGAACGATCGAATGCTCGGATCCTGTCGAAGGGCGCTGGCTGTCGCCTTCAGCACCGCGTCGCCGATCGCATGTCCGCGGGCATCGTTGATCGACTTAAACTGGTCTAGATCGACGACCGCCATCGCGGCGTACCCCTCCGCGCGCAGCTTTTCGAACCGTCCCTCGATCGCGCGGCGGTTGAGGAGTCCGGTCAGCGCGTCCGTTTCGGCCAACCTTTCGAGGAAGCGTGCCTCTGAGCGAGCGTGATCGCGGTCGCGCTTCATCGTGATGAAGCGATCCGCCATGCCGAGCGTCGTGAAAAGCACTTCCGCAATGCAGCCCGCGTAGAACAGCAGCATCGCGTCTGCAAACGACAGGGACGGAATGACCCCGGTCACAAGGCGGGCGAGGCCGACGAGGATCATCGGCGCATAGCCGATTGCCTGGAACCGCGCGGCCCGGCTCCCGCGGCGGAGGGCATCGACCATGCAGATTACGAAGACCAACAGGATCGGTGCGAAGGCCGCCGTGTAGAGGCTCGACTGGATCGGGCGTGCGACAAAGGGGAAGGCGGCGTGGAGCATCGCGAGCCCCATCGCCCAGGCGGCGCAGGGCGGAAGCAGACGCCGCAGCGACGGCCGCATCATCCCGGGCTCGATAAAGCCATAGGTGAACATGGCCCCAGCAGCGACCGAAAGGCCGAACAGGAGCGTCGTCAGCCAGCTCAGCAGCATCGCCGGCGGTTCGAACAGCAGGACCGCGACGCCGGAGGTAACAAGGATCGTTGCGAGCAGCGAGAGCGTGAAGAGAGAGTGCCAGACGACGAAGGGCTCGCGGAGCACGCGATAGAAAGCAGTGTTGAAGATCAGCGGCATGGCGAGCGTGCCGGCGAGCCCCGCGAGGATCAACAGGAACCGCATGTCGCCGCTTTCATCGCCGTCGTCGCGAGGCGAGAGATAGGCGCGATCCAGCGTCATCGCGTGGCTGGGCAAATCCACTGCGACGATGATCTGGCGCGTGCGTCGAGAAACAAGGGGCAGGGGAGCCTTAAAGAAACCTCCAGCCAAGGAACTGGCGAGCCTTGCCGCCGGGATCGAGGCCCGACGAACCGCCCCGTCCTCGTCGATCGCCAGTAGATGCACCGCTTCCAGCGCGCTCCTGCGCGAGAGCAGATAGCGGGGCGCGGCGTCACCCGCCTTGAGATCGAAACGGAGCAGCACGCGCTCGGCTTCGATCGACGGCTTGCCGGGTCCGCACCGCCACCGGCCCTTCTGTCCCACGGTCGCGTATGGATCTTCCGAAAGACTGGCTGGCGTCCAGCAGGAGGGGCGGATCGCTGCCGCGCCGGTCGCATACGAGGGTGCCGCGCTGCATGCCGCCAGCGCCAGCAGAAGCCACAGGCCCACCGCAAGCCATCTAGAACCACCCCCCAGCATGGGGCGTCCTTACGGCAGAAACCTTCAAAATGCGGTTAAAACGGGGGCGTAACGAAATGATGCCGTGCGCGCCGCCGTTCCTGCGGACGGCAGGGGGCATGACACGCTCACCCGCTTTGCGGACGCGTCATGCCCCCGGCCGGGGTCCGCTTCGATCAGAAGCGGAAGCCGGCGCCTGCGACGACCTGATGCCGCCGGACGTCGAAAGAGTTCGTGACCAGGGGCAGGTCAAACTTTTCCTTGGAGTATTTGGTGAAGACATATTCGAGCTTCACATAGGCGTTGGGGCTGATCATCACTTCGCCACCCGCACCCACATGGAAGCCGCCGTGGTTCTTCTTGTCGCGGGGCTCGAACCCGGGAGGCGGGGGAAGCGTGGGGT
>NZ_JASNVZ010000018.1:0-70971 GCF_049311085.1 Sphingomonas sp. 3-13AW
GGGGGCGCCGGCACTACCGCGCCGCCGCCCCCCTCCCCGACACCGCGGCCCGACGCCAGCGCGTTGATCGACCAGCTCGATGCGACCCAGGTGCCCGGCGGCTATGCGATCGGCGACAATGCGCCGCCGGGTTTCCGCCCCGGTGACGTCGTCCAGTCGATCAACGGCACTGCCCTGACCGATGCGGCCGCCGCGAACGCTGCGCTGGCGAACGCAGGCAACGGTCCAGCGCAAATCACCATCCTGCGTGACGGCAATCCGATTACCGTCACCGTACCGATCCGTTAGGGCAGACCATCGTGCCGCATCCCATCCGAACTCCGCTTCTTGCGCTCTGCCTGGCCGCGACCGCGTTCCAGCCGCTGGCGGCCCAGACCCCGCCCGCCGGGGACATCGTCGTCAACATGCGCGGGGTGGAGATCGCCGATGTCGCCGAACAGATCAGCCGGCTGACCGGACGCACGCTGATCCTGGACCCGACCGTGAAGGGCCAGGTGACGGTCACCTCGGCCGAGCCGCTGTCGCCGGCGGGCGTGTGGGAGCTGTTCCAGTCGGTGCTGCGCGCCAACGGCTTTGCCGCGGTCCGCTCCGCCGGCGCCTGGCGGATCGTGCCGGCTGCCAACGCGGTGCGGGACGGCGGCGCCCGCAGTGGCGGCGGACAGGCGCTGGTGACACGCATGGTGCGGCTGGCCAACGTCCCCTCCGCCGATGTCGCACGAGTGGTGCGCCCGCTGATCGCGAGCTTCGGCAGCGTGGAGCCCTTGTCCGCCCCCAACGCGATCGTGATCACCGACTATGCCGACAATGTCGCCCGGGTGGAGGCGCTGGCGCGCTCGCTGGATGGCGGGGGCGGATCGAGCTTTGCAACCATCGCCCTGCAGAACGGCAACGCCAGCGAGGTTGCGCAGGCGATGCAGGGCGTGCTGGGCGACGCGGGATCGGGGACCGGCGCGCGCGTCGCGGCAGATGCCCGCAGCAACACGATCGTGGTGCGGGGCACGCCGGCCGCGGTGGCGGAGGCGCGGCGGATGGCGCAGGCGCTCGACGCGCCGGGCGGCGCCACGCCGATGACGCGCGTCTTCCGCCTCAACCATGCCGATGCCGAGGCGGTGACCGAGGTGCTGCGCGGCCTGCTGGGGCAGGAAGGCAGCGCCGCCAATCCCGTGGCCCGCAGCCTGTCGACCCGCTCGCGCGCGGGCGGCGGCCCGCAGAGCCCGACCGCGGCGCTGTCGAGCCTCATCAACCGCAACACCGCCTCCCAGGTCGCGGAATCCGGCAGCACCACCAGCGGCCTGTCGGGCAGTGCCGGCGGCGGAATGATGGGCGAGGAGACGGCGACGCCGCAGGGCTTCGTCACGCCCGAGCTGACGGTGCAGCCCGCGCCCGACATCAACGCGCTGGTCGTGCGCGGCACCCCCGCGGCAGTCGCGCAGATCGAACGGCTGATCCCCGACCTGGACGTGCGCCGCCCGCAGGTGCTGATCGAGGCGGCGATCGCGGAAATCGTCGGCGACGATGCCGAACGGCTGGCGATCCAGATCGGCGCCGGGGGCGCGGCGCTGACCTCGGTCACCGGCGGCGGCACCTCGTTCAACACCCCTGGCGGCCTGCCGTCGCTCGGCGGGATCCTGCAGACCCTGGGCGTGCCGGCGGGCGCGTTCCTGGGCAACGGCCTCAGCGCCAACATCGGCTTCGGCAACGACTTCTCGATCCTGGTGCAGGCGCTCGGCACCTCGTCCAAGGCGAACCTGCTGTCGACGCCGCAGCTCACCACGCTCGACAACAAGATGGGCGAGATCGTGGTGGCGCAGGAAGTGCCGTTCGTGACGGGATCGATCCTGACCGGCACCGCCGACGCCCGGCCCTATACCTCGATCGAGCGCCGCGACGTCGGCATCACCCTGCGCGTCATTCCGCGCATCAACGCGGGCGACACCATCCGGCTTGAGGTGGCGCAGGAAGCCTCGTCGATCTCCCCGACCCAGCTTCAGCAAGCCGCCGACATCATCACCAACAAGCGGTCGATCACCACGACCGTGCTGGCGGAAAACGGGCAGACGATCGTGCTCGGCGGCCTCACCGCCGACGACTATGCGCGGCTCAAGAGCCAGGTGCCGATCCTGGGCGACATCCCGGTGCTGGGCGAATTGTTCAAGAGCCGCCAGGAATCCCGGACCAAGCGCACCCTGTTCATCTTCCTGAAGCCGACGATCCTGCGCGACGGCGCGAGCGCCGCGACGGAAACCCAGGCGCGCTATGACCGGCTGCGCGGCGATGAGGTGCAGCTGAGCGAGAAGCGCAGCCTGTTGCTCGATCCGCCCAGGCCGCGGCTGTCGGTCGAGATCGACGGGATTTACTGAGCGGCGTCCTCGCCGGGCATCGGCACCCGCGCGCGCTGGTTGCCGCGGGTGAAATAGGCGGCATCGGCGGCAAGCGATTCCAGCCGCCAACCGTCGACGCTTTCGCCGGGGCCGAGCGTGCGCGTGCTGCCGTCGGCGGTGCGAACCAGCGCCACCGCATCGTGCATCAGCCGCCCGACGACCCCGACCAGCACCGGCGCGTCCGCGACCGCCGGCGTGGCTTCGGCGCTGGCGGCGAACACCGGGCGGGTGAAGGCTGCGGCCAGCGGCGGCGCTTCCCGGGGGGCCCCAAGCGGTGGTTCCCCTTGCGCGGGCGCCGCTGCGGGCACCGGCGCGCGCAGCAGCAGCGCGGGCATGGCAGCGGCAACCAGCGCTGCCGGCAGCAGCAGCCAGCGGGGGTCTAGCTGCGCCACGGCGTCACCAGTCGTGCGTCGAGCCGGACGCTGCCGCCCTCCCCGGCTTCCACCCGCCAGCGGGCGAAGCGGGCGAGCGGACGGGCACGCTCGGTGCGGTCGGCAAAGGCGAGCACCGCCTTTTCGGGACCGGATACGCGCAGGTCGAGCGCGACCAGCCCGGGGGCGGTGGAATCGGCGGGGGCGATGGTCTCGATCAGCAGGCCGCCGGCGGTTGCAGCCGCGCGCAGCTGCCCGGCGAGCCTGCGGGTGGCCGCAGCACGGTCGGGCGCGGCCAGCGCCAGTTCGGGGGCGACCACCGGGGACGGCGCCGGGGCCTGCAACGCGGTTGCGAGCCGGTCGCGCGTCGCGCGCGCGTCCGCCAGCCGATCGAGCGAACGCGCCATCGGGATGCACAGCCCGGCAGCGATCAGCAGGCCCGCCACCACCGCCGCCGCCCAGATGCGCGCCGTCATTGCGGGCGGCCGCGCAGGGTCACGCGCATCACGGCGTCGCCGCGCTGCTGGCCCGCGTCCTGCAGCTGCGACAACGCCGGCTCGCGGCGGAGCGCATCGCGCAGGGCGTCAGGATCGGCGGTGAGGATGGTCGCCTCGATCGTGCCCTCGCCGTCGCTTGCGATGCTCGCGAGGCGATCGTCCCCCGGTAGCGTCGCGGCGAACCGGTCGATGATGGTGCCCAGCGTCCCCCGGCCGAGCAGCGGTTCCCAGCCGGCGCGCGTGGCTGCATCGGCGCGGGCGGCGGCGAGCAGCGGTTCGGCGGCAGGCGCAAGCGCGGCGATCTCTGCTCGCGCACGATGGCCGAGGATCTCGGCGCCCGCCCAGGTGAACGCGGGCCCGGCCGCGATCAGCAGCACCAGCCCGACCAGCCAGGGCCGGTCGGAGCGGATTTCCTGCGGGGCCTCGCGAGGCTCGACAGCAACAGGAAGCTCGTCCGCCTTGCGCGCGACCGGCGCCGCCGGCCGCTTCGCACGCGCTGCCGAGAGCGCGCGCCCGACCAGGCTCGGCGAGGGTTCGGCAGGGGGCGGCGGCGGGGCCATGGATCGCGCCCTAGCCGCGCCGCCGCCTCAAGTCACTCGGTCGAACGGCCGCGCTTACTTGCGCGTCATGCTGGTGACCTGGGCCATGCCATCGGGGGTGAAGGCGATGATGTGCTTCGACCCGTCGGTGCAGGTGGCGGTCCAGGTCGCCTTGCCGTCGGTCGAACGCTCGGAGCTGGTCACGCCCTGGCACGGCAGGCCGGCGTCGCGGATCGCGCGGATGAAGACGCCGTTGCGCTGCCCTTCCGAAAGCGCCGCCACCTTGGCATCGAGCTGCTCGGTCGCCTCGGCCGTTGCGCTGTTCTCGGCGGCGGTGGGCTCCGGCTCCTTCTTGCCGCCACAGGCAGTGAGCGCCAGGGCGAGCACGGGGACGATCAGGGTCGAATAGCGCATCGGAAAAACACCTCCTCTGATGCCGCCGCTCGGCGGCCTGTCTGAACAAAACGCCGGCCGCCCGCGTGGTTCCCCCCACGCGGGCGAGCGGGTCAGTATTGATAGGCCTTGGGCAACGCGCCTTCGACCGGATCGAGATAGCGGTCGCGCAGCCGCTGCTGGCGGGTGACGAGCGGCTGCTCGACCCCGTCGACGAACACCTGGGTCGGCATCGAACCGATCTCGAGCGGATCGCCGTCCCAGATCACCACGTCGCCGCGGCGACCGGCGCGCAGCGATCCGAACTCACCGTCCATGCCCAGTGCCTCGGCCGGCTTGGAACTGATCGCGGCAAAGGCGCTGCCCCAGTCCAGTCCTGCCGCACCCGGGATGCGGCCCAGCGCCACGAGGTTGCCGGCATATTGCTTCACCAGCCGTGCCTGACGCGCCTCGTCATTGTTGATCATGCCGATCCCGACCGTGACGCCCGCCGCCTTCATGCGGCCGATGTTCGACTGGGTGGCGGCAAGTTGTTCGAACGAGGACGGCAGGTCGGCGAGTGCGCTCGCGATCACCGGCACGCGCGCGGCGGCGATGTCGCCGGCGACCGTCCAGCCCTCGGTCGCGCCCACCAGCACCAGCTTGAGCGTGCCGAGCTCGCGCTTGAGGTCGAGCAACGCGCGGATATCCGACGCGCGTTCGACATGGGCGAGAAGCGGCATCCGCCCCTCGATCACCGGCACCAGCGCCTGCGCGTCCAGACGGGTGAGCAGCGCGTCCTTGCCGCGATCGGCAAAGCTCGCGGGGTTGCGGGCATATTCGCGCGCCTCGAACAGCGCGTTGCGCAGCATCGCAAAGGCCGCCGGACGGCTGCCGCCAGCAGCGCGCGCGCCGGTTTCGCCCCATTCCATGAACTGGAAGGCGCGCGGGCGGGTGACCGCGTCCATGTCGGCGCCCAGGTCGATGACGGCGCCCTGGCCGGCAAAGATCGAGCCGCCGTTATCGGGTGCCACCACCGCGCGGGTCACGCCCTCTGCGCGGTTGAGCCCGATCGCGGTCGTGCGCGGGTTGACCGCGGGCGCGATGTCGAGCGCGGCATTGAACACCGAGTTGTTGGCGCTGGCGTCATTGGTGCCGCGAACCGCGTCCACCTCGACAATGCCCATGCGGGTGAAGCCGGCGAAGATGCCGGGCGTCACCCATTTGCCGCCGGCATCGATCGTGCGCATGCCCGCCGGCACCGCGACGCCGGGGCCGGCGGCGACGACGCGGCCGTCGCGCACCACCACCGTACCGCCGTCGACCGGCCCGGCACCGTCGCCCACGACCAGCCGGGCATTGGTGATCGCGACCGTCTGGGCGCAAGCGGGAAGCGTCGCCGCACCGGCGAGCAGCGCGGCCGCCGTGGAAAGGATCAGGCGCTTCACTTCACATCCCCCTCGCCGGGCTGGCCCAGCTCGAAATCGGAAACCGGCCGCAGCCGCTTGTTCGTCGCGTCAAACAGCAGGGCGCCGTCGACCCACACTTTTTCGGGGCGGGTGTAGACGCTGAACGGATCGCCGTTCCACAGCACCACGTCGGCCATCTTGCCGGGCTTGAGGCTGCCGGTGACCTGGTCGATGCCAAGCGCACGGGCGGGCCCGATCGCGAGCCAGGTCCAGGCGTGCTCCGGCGTGACCGGAATGCCGGCACGGCGGGCAGAGCCCATCACCTTGGCGACTTCCTGGTTCAGGCGCTGGATGCCGTTCTCGTCGTCCGAATGGATCATCGCGCAGGCGCCGGCGCGGTCGAGGATGGCGAGGTTCTCGCCGACCGCGTCATAGGCCTCCATCTTGAAGCCCCACCAGTCGGCCCAGACGGCCGCGCAGGTGTTGTTCGCCCTCAGCAGGTCGGCGATCTTATAGGCTTCGACCGCGTGGTGAAACGCGGTGACCTTGTAGCCGAACTCCTTGGCCATATCGAGGACGACGGCCATCTCGTCGGCGCGGTAGCAGTGGTTGTGGACGAGGATCTCGCCGTCCAGCACGCCGCGCAGCGTGTCCATGGCGATGTCGCGATCGGGGGCGTCGCCGCCCTCCTCTTCATATTTGTCCCACTTGCGATCATAGGCGCGGGCCTTGGCCCAGGTCGCGCGATCGACCGCGACATTGCCCATGCGGGTCGAGGGCGCCCGGCCCTTGCCGCCATAGACGCGCTTCGGGTTTTCGCCGCACGCCATCTTGAGGCCATAGGGCGCGGCCGGGAACTTCATCCCCTGCATGGTGCGGGCATAGACGTTCTTGACCGTGACCGAGCGGCCGCCGAACAGGTTGGCGGAGCCGGGCAGGATCTGCAGCGTGGTGACGCCGCCGTTGGCAAGCGCACGGCCAAAGCCCGGGTCCTGCGGCCATACGCTGTGCTCGGCCCAGACCTCCGCGGTCACCGGCGCGCTCATCTCGTTGCCGTCGGAATGCGCCTCGACACCGGGCGAGGGATAGTCGCCCAGGTGGCTGTGGACGTCGATCACGCCCGGCGTCACCCATTTGCCGGTGCCGTCGATCACCGTCACGCCCTCTGCCGGGGCGATCGACTGGGCGACCTCGACGATCTTGCCGTCGCGGAACAGCACCGCGCCGCGATCGATCCGGCCCCCCTCGCCATCATAGATGGTGACGTTGGTGAGGAGCGTCGGCTGGCCCGGATAGGCGCGATAGGTCGAGGGATAGGGATCGTGGTTATAGCCCTTGCCCGCGCCCGGTGCCTTATCACCCTTCTTGGCGCCTTTCTTGGCGTCGCCCTTCTTGGCGGCGGTGGACCGTTCGCCGGCGGACTGTGCCCGCGTCCCATCGGCCGCGCAGGCGGCGAGCCCCCCGGCCGCGGCCAGCATCAGCAACGTTCGTAGCAAGCCTGTTCTCCGTTTCAGTCGAATGCGGGCGGTCACGCGAACACCGCCTCCAGATCCTCACCCGGCAGCCCTTCGCGTTCGGACTTGAGCTGGTGGTAGATGGCCGCAAGCCCCGCCGCGCCCATCGCCCCGGTGAGGGTGGCGACCAGCGTCTGGACGACGATGCTGCCGATCCAGGCGGCGCTCGTCTGGCTGGCAAGGGCAAAGCTCTGGCCCATGCCGCCGAACAGCGACCAGGCCACGAACACGATCGCGAACAACAGCAGCAGCCGCCAGCGCGCACCCCGCATGAGCACGCCGCTGCGCGAGAAGCTGGCGAAAATGCCGGGCCGCTCGGCGACCAGCACCGGCAGCACGATCGCCCAGGTCAGCATCAGCACCAGCCCGGGGATGATGAGGAGCATCAATCCAAAGCCGACGCCCAGCCACAGCAGCAGCCGCACGGCCATCGCAGGCAAGAGCAGCCGGATGCCGTTGGCGAGCGCCGGCCCGAACCGGGGCGGGCGGCCCGCAAGCACATCAAGGGCGAGCGCGATCATCACCACCTGCCCCAGCGTGCCGACCAGCAGGCTGGCAAGCCAGCCGACGCCGATCGCGGTCAGGACCTGTTCGGTCGGCATGGTGAAGAATTCGGCGCCGCCGCCGCTGATGCCGAGCAAGCCCAGCCCCGCGACCGGCAGCCCGACCGTCACGAAACTGGTGGCCAGCATCGGCAGCCGCGCGGCCGCCACAGTCGCAAAGCTCTGCGAGATGACCTCGATGATGCGAAAGCGCCAGGGATGGCGACGCGCCTCGGCCCGGGCGGCGAAGATGAGGCCGGCAATCACCAGAAACGGCAGCGCAAGCAGCACCACCAACATCAACATCAACGCCATTCTAAACCGTCCCCCGCCGGTCCCAAGCCTAGGCGAAAAGCGTTGCGTGTAAATCGGCGATTTGCTCCAACGGCGCGCAGGGGGACGAATGACGGCACGCGCATCCATGGAGGCCGCATCGGCGACACCGCCGCCCGACCCCGCGCGCGTGGCCGAGGCGCACCGCGCCATCCTGGCCGACAAGAGCATCCAGTTCGACCTGCCGATGCGCCAGGCCGAGCCGCGCGAGCTCCCGGACTGGCTGAAGGCGCTGGCCCAAGCGGTCGACCGCTTCGTGCGCTGGGTCGGCGATGGCTGGGGCGTGATCGGCTGGATCGCCATCGCGGTGGTCGTCGCCGTGCTGCTGTTCGCGCTGGTGCCGGGCTTGCGCAACTGGCTGCTGGCGATGCTGCGCCGCGGCCGCAGCGATGCCGCCGAGGAGCCGCAATGGGCGCCGACCGAGCATCAGGCCCGCGCGCTGCTGGAAGAAGCCGACGCGCTGGCGGCTGCGGCCCGCTATGACGAGGCGGTGCACCTGATCCTGTTCCGCAGCATCGACGACATCGCCGCCTGGCGCGGCGAACTGGTGCGCCCCTCCTTCACCAGCCGCGACATCGCGCAGGCCGAAGGGCTGCCGGGCGAAGCGCGCGGCCTGTTCGTCCGGATCGTGGCCGCGGTCGAGCGCAGCTGGTTCGGCGGACGCGCGCTGGGCCCAGGCGACTGGGAAGCGGCGCGCGCGGATTACGCCCGGTTCGCGCTCAAGACCGCATGAGCGCCACGCCCGAGCCCTTTGCGCGGCGCACCGCGATCATGCTGGTGGTGGCCGGCACGCTGCTGGCGCTGGCGGCGATCCTGCTCAACGGCTTTTCCGACGTGCTGTCGCGCCAGCTGGGTTCGCTGCCGGCGGCGGACGAGAAGCATGGCGCCGGCTTCTACGCGCTGCGCCAGCTGGTCGACCGCACCGGCGGTGGCGGATCGCTGGTGGTGGACGCCGATGACCTTGTGGCGATGCCCGAGCTGGCGGTGCTGACCCCGGACGTGGACACGAAACCGGAAGATCTCCGCCGGATCGTCGAAGCGCGTGAAGGCGCTGCTGCCGGGGATCGCGGCGACGAGGAAGGCGGCGCCTATCCGACGCTGATCATCCTCCCCAAGTGGAAGGTGGCAGCGCTGCCGCTGCGGACGAACCGGGTCGAGCGGGTGGGCTATGCAAATCCGGCAGCGGTCCTGCACCTCCTCCCCGCTAAAGACATCAGCTTCACCTTCGCCAAGGACCCGAAGACATTGCGCGCGCCGGGGTGGAAGCTCCGGCCATTCCTGGTCCCCAGGGAGGTCCAACTCGTTGAGGGCAAGGGGCTGGTGCCGATCCTGCGCAACGCCGACGGCGCCGCCGTGCTGGCGCGGCTGCGCGACAGCAACACCTATGTGCTGTCCGACCCGGACCTCCTCAACAATGCGGCGCTTAAACACCCGGAGAACGCCCAGGCCGCCATCGCGCTGCTGGTGGCGCTCGATCCGGAATATGCGGGGGCGGCCGTGTTCGACGCCTCTCTCCATTACCGGCCGGGCGACCGCAACCTAGTCAAGTTGCTCTTCACGCCGCCGTTCCTGGCCGCGACCCTGGCGATGCTCGCCGCCGCGGTGCTGGCGGGGCTTGCGACCGCGGTCCGGTTCGGGCCGGTGCTGCGCGAGCGGCGGGCGGTGGCGCTGGGCAAGGCGGCGCTGATTGACAATATCGCAGCCCTCACCCGCCTGTCCGGCCGCACGCTGTCGGCGGGCGCCCGCTATGCCGACATGGCGCGCGAGGGGCTGGTGCGCAACATGGACCTGCCGCGCGACCTCGACCCGGCCGGCGTGCTCGAGCGGCTCGACCGGCTGGGCGACCGCCCGGCACCCTATTCGCAGATCGACTATCGCCTCCGCACCGCCCGCACCGAAGCGGAGCTGGTGGCGGCGGCCCGACAACTCCACGCATGGAAGGAAGCACTGGCATGACGCTCGAAGAGGTCCGGTCGCTCGGACAGGCGATCGACCGCGAGATCGCAAAGGCCGTGGTCGATCAGGGGCCGGTGGTGCGCTTCCTGGCGATCGCGCTGTTTTCCGCCGGCCATGTGCTGCTGGAAGGGCCGCCGGGCACCGCCAAGACGCTGCTGGCACAAAGCTTCGCCCGCTCGCTGAGCCTCGACTTCGGGCGCATCCAGTTCACCCCCGACCTGATGCCCGGCGACATCATCGGCGCGAACCTGTTCAACTTCCAGACCTCCAGCTTCGCGCTCACCAAGGGGCCGGTGTTCTGTGAGCTGCTGCTGGCCGACGAGATCAACCGCACCCCGCCCAAGACCCAGGCGGCGCTGCTGGAGGCGATGCAGGAGCGCGCGATCACCACCGACGGGCGCACCGAGCGGCTGTCGGACCGCTTCACCGTGATCGCGACCCAGAACCCGATCGAGCAGCAGGGCGTCTACCCCCTGCCCGAGGCGCAGCTCGACCGTTTCCTGTTCAAGCTGTCGATCGGCTGGCCCTCCGACGCGGCCGAGCGCGCGATCGTCGCCCAATATGGCAACCGCACCGGCACCCCGCGCCCGGAGGACTCCGGCGTGCAGCCGGTCGCGGGCGCGGCAGAGATCGCGGCCGCCATCGCCGCGGTGTCGGAGGTGCGGCTGGTCGATCCGGTGATCGACTATATCGTGCGGCTGGTGCGCGCGACCCGCGAGCATCCCGATATCGCAAGCGGCGCCTCCCCGCGCGCCGCGTCGGCGATGGCGGCGGCAGCGCGCGCGGCGGCGGCGCTGGAGGGGCGCGATTATGTCATCCCCGACGACGTGAAGCTGCTCGCCCCGGCGCTGCTGCGCCACCGCCTGATCCTGTCGCCCGCGGCCGAGATCGACGGGCGGCGGATCGACGATGTCGTGACCGGCCTGATCGACGCGACCGAGGCGCCGCGTTGATCTATCCCACCCAGCGCGCGGTGTGGCTGGTCGCTGGGGCGGCCCCGGTGGCGCTTGCCATCGGCATCGTCGCGCCCGGCGCCTGGGTGGCCGTCCTCGGCTGGGTGGTGTTGATGGTGGTGCTGGTTGCGGTCGACGCGCTGCTGGCGCCGCCGCTCGGCAGTGCCCGGCTGTCGGTCGCGACCCCGGCGGCGATCCATGTCGGCGAGACGTTCGACCTCGCCCCGCGGCTGGAGCAGGGCGAACGCGCGCTGCAAGCCGCCTTTGCCGCCGAGATCACCGGCCCGCTGGAGCGCGAGGGGCCGCGCACCAGCACGCGGTTCCGTGCCGTCCGGCGCGGGCGTGCGGTGGTGGAAGCGCTGTGGGCGCGCCATGCCGGGCCGATGGGCCTCGCCTGGCGCCAGACGCGCCGGCCGGGGGGCCAGTCGATCGCCATCATGCCCGACATCCGCCCCGTCCGCGACGAGGGGATGCGCCAGTATCTCAACAGCCAGCACACTGGCCTTCGCATGCGGCGCGACAGCGGCGATGGGCAGGAATTCCAGGTGCTGACCGACTTCCAGCCCGGCATGGAGCGGCGCGCCATCGACTGGAAGGCGTCGGCGAAGCACGCGTCGCTGCTCGCCCGCGAGTATCAGACCGAGCGCGACAATGCGGTGGTGTTCGCGGTCGACGCCGGGCGCGCGATGAGCGACCCGGTCGGCGGCGTGCCCCGCATCGACCGCGCCGTTTCGGCCGCGCTGCTCGGGGCCTTTGTGGCGCTGAAATCGGGCGACCGGGTGCGGCTCTATTCCTTTGCCGCACGGCCGCAGGTGGATTCGGGGACGCTGTCGGGCACGCGCGGCTTTGCCCGCCTCCACCATGCCGCCGCCGACATCGACTATGGCACCGACGAGAGCAATTACACGCTGTCGCTGGTGACGCTGGACGCGCGGCTGGAGCGGCGGTCGCTGGTGGTGCTTTTCACGGAGTTCACCGATCCCACCAGCGCGGAGCTGATGCTCGCCGCCGCCCAGCGCATGCTCAAGCGCCACCGGCTGCTGTTCGTGCTGTTCCGCGACGCCGAGCTGGAGGGGATCCAGGATGCCGAACCGCAGGAGGCCGATGATGTCGTGCGCGCAACCGTGGCCCATGCGCTGCTGCGCGAACGGCGCATCGTCATCGAACGGCTGCGACGGATGGGCGTGGACGTGATCGAGGCCCCGGCCGAGGCGATGGCGCTCAAGCTGGTCGAACGCTACCTGCGCCACCGGGAGCGAGTGGCATGAACGCGCCGCTGTTCGCCAGCCGCCATTTCCGGGCCGAGCGCGAGGCCGACTGGGCCCGGCTGGAGGCGCTGCTCGACCTGGTCGAGAACAAGAGTCCCAAGCGCCTGTCCGAAGAAGACCTGTTCGAGCTGCCGCGCCTGTATCGCGCCACCCTGTCGGCGCTGTCGGTGGCGCGCGAGACGTCGCTCGACGCCTCGCTGGTCGCCTATCTCGAGCGGCTGTCGACCCGCGCCTATTTCGTCCTCTACGGCTGTCGCGCACCCTGGGGCCGGCAGATCGCCGACTTCTTTGCGCGCGGCCTGCCGCAGGCGGTGCGGAGCCTGTGGCCAGAGATCCTGGTGGCGGCGCTCCTCACGCTGCTGAGCGCGGTCGCCGCCTATGCGCTGGTGCGCGGCGAGCCCGGCTGGTTCGGCGCGATCCTGTCGCCCGAAATGGCCAACGGCCGCGACATGAACGCCTCGACCGAGTTCCTGCGCAAGTCGCTCTACGACAAGCCCGACGACGGCGGCCTGGAAGTGTTCGCGGCCTATCTGTTCACCCATAATGCGCAGGTCTCGTTCCTGTGCTTCGCGCTGGGCTTCGCGCTCGGCATCCCGACCCTAATCCTGCTGGTGCAGAATGGCGCCATGCTGGGCGCGTTGTTCGCGGTCTATGCGCCGCATGGCCTGGCACCCGGGCTGTTCGGCTGGCTGATGATCCACGGATCGACCGAGCTGAGCGCGATCGTGCTGGCGGCGGCGGCCGGCCTGCGGATCGGCCGCGCGATCGCCTTTCCCGGGGAGCGGGGGCGCATCGCCGCGGCGGGGGTGGCGGGCGGTGCCGCCGCCACGGTGATGCTGGGCGTGGTGCTGATGCTGCTGGTCGCCGGCCTGCTGGAAGGGTTCGCCCGCCAGCTCGTGACCAGCGACAGCGCCCGCTATGCGATCGCGGGCGGGATGTTTGCGCTGTGGGTCGCCTACTTCACCCTCGCTGGCCGTGCGCGCCGTGGCTAGGCGCGCGCCCCTCTCGCTCGGCCGCGCGCTGGTGACGCCGGAGGGCGTGACCCTCCACGTGCGGCTTGGCAGCGCCGGCGCGCGCGCGGCCGCGCTCACTGTCGATCTGCTGATCATGCTGGCGGTGCTGGTCGGCTTCACGCTGCTGGTGGTGCTGCTCTCCCGGACGACGGAGACCAGGACCCAGCCGCTGCTGATGGTGGTGTGGCTGCTCGGCTTTTTCCTGCTGCGCAACTTCTACTTCGTCGCGTTCGAGGCGGGCGGGCGCGCCGCGACCCCGGGCAAGCGGCTGCAGCGGCTGCGCGTGGTGGCGCGAGACGGCGGCCGCCTGACGCCAGCCGCCGTGTTGGCGCGCAACCTGATGCGCGAGGTCGAGCTGTTCCTGCCGCTAAGCTTCCTGCCCTTTGCCTTTGCGGAAGGGACGATCGACGGCTGGGTCGGCTATCTCGCGCTCGGCTGGGCGTGCCTGTTCCTGTTCTTCCTCCTGTTCAACCGCGACCGGATGCGCGCCGGCGACCTGGTGGCCGGCACCTGGGTGGTAGAGAACGAGCGGCGGCAGATCGGCGTGGAACTGCTCGATCCGGCCGCGCTCGAAGGGGATCGCTATCGCTTCACCCCGGAAGAGCTCGCCGCCTATGGCACGTTCGAGCTGCACAAGCTGGAGGAGGTGCTGCGCCGCGACGACCGGCACGACCAGTTCATGGTCGCGCGCACCATCCGCACCAAGCTCGGCCGCGATCCCGACGAGGGCTATGACCGCGAGTTCCTGGAGGCCTATTATGCGGCGCTGCGGCTGGAGCTCGAACGCAAGTTGCTGTTCGGCACGCGCAAGAAGGACAAGCACGACCGGGCGGCATGAGGGGCACGAAGCGTGATGATCGAGACCGAACGACTGATCCTCTCCCGGCCCATGCTGGCGGACTTTGAGGCCGGCCATGCCGTGTTCGGCAATGAGCGGGTGACCACCTATCTCGGCGGGCCGATGGGGCGGGAGGATAGTTGGAAGAACCTGCTGCGGAACATCGGCCATTGGTCGGCCTTCGGCTATGGCATCTTCACGGTGCGCGAGAAACAGGGCGGGCGCCTCGTCGGCCAAGCCGGCCTCGCCCATTTCGAGCGCGGCTTCGGCGAGGCGTTCGATCCCCATCCCGAGGCGGCCTGGATCATCGCTGCCGATGCCCAGGGCAAGGGCTATGCGACCGAAGCGGTGCAGGCCGCCCACGGCTGGCTTGCAGCGCAGCGCGGGGCTGAACGCACCGTGTGCCTGATCCACCCGGACAACCAGCCGTCGCAGGGCGTCGCGGCAAAGCTCGGCTACCAGCGCTTCGGCGAGGTGCGCCATCGCGACGCACCGGGCGTAATGTTCGCACGGGAATGACGAACAGCGGGTGACAGACCGCGACTTTGTTCCTATCCTGTTCCCGTGCCATGACCCGCAAGATCATCCATGTCGACATGGACGCGTTTTTCGCGTCGGTGGAGCAGCGCGATGCGCCGGAACTGCGCGGGCGCCCCGTGGCGGTGGGCGGATCGGGCGGGCGCGGCGTGGTCGCCGCCGCCAGCTATGAAGCGCGTCGGTTCGGCGTGCGCTCTGCGATGCCGTCCGCGCGGGCGATCCGGCAATGCCCGGAACTGGTGTTCGTGCGGCCGCGCTTCGACGTCTATCGCGCGGTGTCGCAGCAGATTCGCGCGATCTTCCACAGCTACACGCCGCTGGTCGAGCCGCTGTCGCTGGACGAGGCGTACCTCGACGTAACCGAGAACCTCGCCGGCCTCTCCTCCGCGACGGAGACCGCGTTGGAAATCCGCCGCCGCATCCGCGAGGAAACCGGGCTCACCGCCTCTGCCGGCATCTCCTACAACAAGTTCCTGGCCAAGCTCGCCTCCGACGCCAACAAGCCCGACGGGCAATGCGTGATCCCGCCGGGCGCGGGCGAGGCGTTCGTCGCCGGGCTGGAGGTCGGGCGCTTCCACGGCATCGGCCCGCGCACTGCCGAGAAGATGGCGGGGCTGGGCATCCACACCGGCGCCGACCTGCGCGCGCGCGAACTGCCCTGGCTGCGCGCCCATTTCGGCAAGTCGGGCGAATGGTATTACCGCGTCGCCCGCGGCCAGGACGACCGCGCCGTGACCCCGGACCGGGTGCGCAAGTCGTCGGGCTCGGAAACCACCTACGCCACCAACCTCACCACGCCAGAGGCCGTCGAGGACGGCGTGCGCGCGATGGCCGACGACGTCTGGGAATGGTGCGAACGCACCCGCAATTCCGGCCGCACGGTGACGATCAAGATCCGCTTCGCCGACTTCCGCACCCTGACCCGCAGCCGCAGCCTGGCCGAGCCGGTCGGCGATCGCGAGACCCTGCACGCCGTGGCGGTGGACCTGGTCCGCGGCCTCTATCCGCTGCCGATGGGGGTGCGACTGCTGGGCGTAACCCTCTCCAACCTCGCCCCCCTGCCCGACCCCGCGACCCCCGGCGTCCAGATGGCCTTGGACCTGCCGCGATGACGGACGATTGCTGTTGCATGGGAAAGAACGCGTGAGTCGATTTTTCCTGCCGGTGCCGTCATAGCGCTACCAAAGCCGGGCTCTGGGATCCGGCGCATGCTGAAAGGACAGGTAATGGGGCTGCTCAACGATCTCGGCGCCAAGGGCACCGCACCGTGGCTCGACTTCGTCGACCGCAAGTTCCTGGAGGCTGGCGGGCTCGAAAAGCTCGTCGCCGAGGACGGGCTGACCGGTGTCACTTCGAACCCCGCCATCTTTGAAAAGGCGATGGGCTATGGCGACGCCTATGACGCGACGCTGGCGGCCTATGACGCTGCCCATCCCGGTGCCGCGACCATCGACCGCTACGAGCATCTGGCGATCCAGGACATCAAGGCGGCGGCCGACACGCTGCGCCCGGTCTACGACCGCACCGATGCCAAGGACGGCTATGTCAGCCTGGAAGTGTCGCCCTATATCGCCGACGACACGGACGCGACCATTGCCGAGGCGCAGAAGCTGTGGGCCGCGGTCGACCGCCCGAACCTGATGATCAAGATCCCGGGCACGCCGGCGGGCGCCCCGGCGATCGCGGCGACCATCGCCGCGGGCATCAACGTCAACGTCACGCTGCTGTTCTCGCTGGAGGCGTATCAGCGCGTGGCCGAGGCGCATGTCGCGGGGCTGGAGCAGCGCGCGGCGCAGGGCCTGCCGATCGACCGCATCGCCGGCGTCGCAAGCTTCTTCGTCAGCCGCATCGACGCGGTGATGGACAAGGCCATCGACACCCGCGTTGCAGCGGGCGATCCCGAGGCGGACGCGCTGAAGGCGCTGCGCGGCAAGATCGCGATCGCCAATGCCAAGGCTGCCTATGCCTGGTACCTGGACTTCATCGCGAGCGACCGCTGGCAGGCACTCGCCGCCAAGGGCGCGCAGCCGCAGCGACTGTTGTGGGCGTCGACCGGCACCAAGGATCCGGCCTATCCCGACACGCTCTACGTCGACGCGCTGATCGGCGCCGACACCGTCAACACCATGCCGCCCAAGACCATGGACGCGTTCCGTGAGCGCGGCGTCGTCGCCGACACGCTCACCGCCGACCTGGACGGCGCGCGCCACGTGCTGGCTGAAGCCGATCGCCTGGGCCTGGACCTGGACGGCGTCACCCAGCGGCTGGTCGAAGACGGCGTCGCGCAGTTCGTAAAGGCGTTCGACGACCTGCTCGGCGCGATCGCCAAGAAGCACCCGGCAGCCTGAAACGACGAACGGGAGGTGCGGCATCCCGCACCTCCCGCACGAACCCGGCGCAATGCCGGATACCTGGGCGCGGCGCCGGAGCGCCGCGCAGGCTTCAGGCGCCCGCCGCCGCCGGTTCGCGCGCGTCGCTGTGGCGACGGCCATAGGCGAAGTAGATCACCAGCCCCACGACGTTCCACAGGAAGAAGCGGACCATCGTCGAGGTCGGCAGGCTGACGAACAGATAGATGCAGCCCAGGATCGCGAGCGTCCCGACCACATAGGGGGCCGGGCAGCGGAACAGCCGCGGCAGATCCGGGAAGCGGCGGCGCAGGATCATCAGGCACGCCCCCACCGAGATGAAGGCGACCAGCGTGCCCGCATTGGCGAGTTCCGCGATCTCGTCGAGGCGGAAGAAGCCGGCAACCGCTGCCACCGAAACGCCCGTCACCACCGTGATCAGCGTCGGCGCACCCGTGCGCGGGCTGACCTTGGCAAGGCCGCGCGGCAACAGGCCGTCGCGCGCCATCACGAAGAAGATGCGGCTCTGCCCGTACATCATCACCAGGATCACCGACGGCAGCGCGACGACAGCGGCGAGCGCGATCAGGTGCGCAGCAACCGGCTGTTGCAGCGACCGCAGCACCAGCGCCAGCGGCTCCGGCGAGTTGGCGAGCGCGGTGTAGGGAAGCGCACCGACGGCTGCCACCGCGACCGCCATGTAGATGATCGTGCACACCAGCATCGACCCGACGATGCCGATGGTGAGGTCGCGGCCCGGGTTCTTAGCCTCTTCGGCAGAGGTTGCCACCGCGTCGAAGCCGTAAAAGGCGAAGAACACGATCGCGGCTGCGGCCATGACGCCGCGCTTCTCGCCCATCACCTCGGTGCTGCCAAAGCCATAGGGCATGAACGGCTGGAGGTTATCGGCCTGGAAGGCGGGGAGCGCAAAGGCGACGAAGACGCTGAGCGCGACGAGCTTGATGATGACCAGGATGATGTTGAGCGTCGCACTCTCGCGCGTGCCAGCGATCAGCATGCCCATCACCGACAGCGCGACCACGACCGCGGGCAGGTTGATGATGCCGCCCGCATGGGGCCCCACCAGCAGCTCCTGCGGCAGGGTGACGCCCGCTGCCTGGATCCAGCCGACGAGATAGCCGGACCAGCCGACCGCGACGGTCGAGCAGGCCAGCGAATATTCGAGGATCAGGCTCCAGCCGACGATCCAGGCGATCTTCTCGCCCATCGCGGTGTAGCTGAAGGTATAGGCGCTGCCCGCGGCCGGGATCAGCGTCGCCATCTCTGCATAGGCGAGCGCGGCGCAGGCGCAGACCGCACCGGCAATCGCAAAGGCGAGGATCACGGCGGGCCCCGCCCGCTCGGCGCCGACCCCGGTCAGCGTATAGATGCCGGTGCCGACGATGGCGCCGACCCCCAGCGCGATCAGGTGCGGCCAGCTCAACGTCTTGGCGAGCTGGTGCGCCTCTTGATGACTGCTCATCGTGTGGATCGATTTACGCGGGCCGAACATCGGCTTCCCCCCCAGTTTTTCGTAAGTTCAGCCCGCCGGCTCCGTTCCGAATTCGGCGCGAAGATCGTCGAGCGTTGCCTGAATATGCGCGGCGAGCAGCCTTTCCACCGTCGCGCCGTCGCCCGCAAGCCAGGCGTCGAGCAGGTCGCGATGTTCGAGGTGCGCGCGATGCTCACGCCCGGCCGGCTTGAGGTGCGCGATCACATAGCGTTCGGAGAGCACGGTCAGCCGCTCGACCAGCTGCGTCGTCAGCACGCGACCGCTCGGGCGCACGAGCGCGGTATGAAAGGTGCGGTTGCAGCTGGCGACGCTCGCAAGGTTGTTGCTCGCCGCGCTGTCGAGCGCCTCGAACGCCTCGAGGGTCGCGGCGCGGTCGTTCTCGTCGGCGTTCGCGGCGCCCAGGGCCGCGGCCGGCGGCTCCAGCAGCAGCCGCAGCTCGAACAGTTCCTCCGCTTCGGCGGTAGACATCGGCCGCACGAAGTAACCGCGGTTCGCCTGGCTGGTGAGCAGCCCTTCCTGCTCCAGCCGCGCCAGCGCCTCGCGCAGCGGAATCTTGCTGACCCCCAGTTCGTTCGCCAGCGCGTCTTGCCGGATCGGGACATTGCGCGGAAGCATCCCGGTGATGACTCGTTCGCGGATAATCTCGAATACTTGTTCGGAAAGCGTTCGAACAACAATACTCATCGGCGGAAAACCTCCGGAAGGGCGTGCAGTGCCCGCCGCCAGATTACTGCGAGCGCCAAGGTCACTTGACCTGAAAACCCTTCCAGAAAGGATCGGTTCGATCAATCCAGATTGTATTGAAGCCGGTTGCAACTGCCGAACCCTCGATCGAGGGGATGATCGCCGGCTGGTCGCCGATCTTCGTCGCGGCCTCTACGCGGCCGATGAAACGGCTACCGATGTAGCTTTCGTGCACGAAACGCTCGCCCTCCTGCAGCCGCCCCTGGGACGCCAGATGCGCGAGACGGGCCGAGGTTCCCGTGCCGCACGGGCTGCGGTCGATCGCGCGATCGCCATAGAATACCGCGTTGCGGCCGTCGGCGCCGTCGCCGCGCGGCTTGTCCGCCCACAGGATGTGGCTGACGCCGCGGATCGTCGGGTCGAGCGGATGGACCGGCTCGAACTTCTCGCGGATCGCCTCGCGCAGCCGACCGCTGAGTTCGACCAGCCGCGACGCGCCGAGGTCGTCGAGCCCGGTATAGGCCCCCTGCGGCTCGACGATGGCATAATAGTTGCCGCCATAGGACACGTCGACGCTGAGCGGCCCCAGCCCCTCCAGCTCGACCTGGATGCCGGTCGCCGCGACATAGGCGGGGACGTTGGTGATGCGCACCGACGTCACCTTGTCGCCCTCGGTCGCATAGGCGATATCGATCACCCCGGCCGGCACCTCGATGCGCAGCTTGCCCGGCGTGGCCGGCTGGATCAGGCCGTGTTCCAGGCCAAAGGTGACCATGCCGATGGTGCCGTGGCCGCACATCGGCAGGCAGCCCGAGGTCTCGATGAACAGGATGCCGATATCGGTATCGGCCTGGGTCGGCGGATAGAGGAACCCGCCCGACATCATGTCATGCCCGCGCGGTTCGAAGCACAGGCCTGTGCGGATCCAGTCAAAGCGGGCCAGGAAATCCTGGCGCCGCTCCGACATGGAAGCCCCCTTCAGCAGCGGCGCACCACCCGCGACGAGGCGGACCGGGTTGCCGGCGGTATGGCCGTCGATACAGAAGAAGGTGTGCCGCATGGATGTTCTCGCGTCAGGCTGCCTTTGCGATGTCGAGCGTCGGGCGGGTCGCTGCGGCCTTTTCGACCATCGCGATCACCTCTGCACGGCGTTCGCCGGTCAGGACCTGGCGCGGCGGGAGCACGCGCTCCGACCCGCGGCCCATGACCTGCTCGGCGAGCTTGATCGTCTGCACCAGGTCATGCTCCGCGTCGAGATGAAGCAGCGGCATGAACCAGCGATAGATCTCGAGCGCCTTGGCATGGTCGCCGCGCTCGAACGCGCGCACCAGCTCGACGGACTCGCGCGGGAAGGCGTTGGTGAGGCCCGACACCCAGCCCTTGGCACCCAGGAACAGGCCCTCGAGCGCCACGTCGTCGAGGCCCGCGAACAGCACGAAGCGGTCGCCGAACTCGTTGCGGAAATCGGTGAAGCGGCGCGTGTCGGGGGCCGATTCCTTGACCGCGACGATGTTCTTCACGTCGTCGAGCGCCGCGAGCACGCCGCGGTCGATCACAGTGCGATAGGCCGGCGGGTTGTTGTAGAGCATGATCGGCAGCGAGACGGATTCCGCGATCGCGCGGAAATGCGCCATCAGCTCTTCGGCCTTGGGCACATAGACCATCGGCGGGAGGACCATCAGGCCGTCGGCACCGATCTTCTCGGCCGCCTGGGCATAGCGGACCGCGCGCCGCTGATCATATTCGGACACGCCCGTCAGAACCGGCACCCGGCCTGCGACCGCCTCGACAATGGCGGTGAGAACCTGCTGCTTTTCCTCGAACATCAGCGAGTTGTTTTCGCCGACGGTGCCAAGCGCGATTACCCCGGTGACGCCGTCGCGGATAAGGTCGTCTACTACCCGCTGGGTCTCGGCGAGGTCGATCGTCAGATCTTCCCGCAGCTGCGTCGTTACGGCGGGGAAGACACCCTTCCAGTCGACCATGTTCGAACCACTTTCTTCTCGTTGCGTACATATACCGTATACGATAGGGATCCAGCCATCGCAACAGGAGAACGGGCGTGCGGGCGACAAATGTAGTGGGGGGTGGCGTCGTCGGCCTCGCGTGCGGGCTGGCGCTCGCGCGCGCCGGCAACGCCGTGACCCTGCTCGAACCGGACGCCACCCGCGCCGCCGCATCCTGGGGCAATGCCGGGCACATCGCGACCGAACAGGTGGCGCCGCTCGCCTCGCCCGCCGCCGTCCGCTCCGCCCCCGGGCGGCTATTCGCGCGCGGGGGCGCGCTCGACCTGCCGCTGGCGGGGATCGCGAACTGGCTGCCCTTTGCACTGCGGCTGGTGGGTCGCTCGACGCCGTCACGCTATGCGGCAGGAAGTGCTGCGCTCGGTTCCCTGCTGCGCGAGGCCATGCCCGCCTGGGAGCGGCTGGCAAGTTCGATCGACGCCCCGGATTTGCTCGCGCAGGACGGGCATCTGGTCGCGTGGGAGACGCCGGAGACGGCACGGGCCGGGCGCGCTGCATGGGCCGCCGCCGACACCGGCACCGCCCGCTTCCGGGACGCGGATGCCGCCGACCTCGCGGCGATCGGCGCGCTGACCGGGACACCGGTCGCCGGCGCGATCCGCTTCTCCGGCAGCGGACAGGTCCGCGACCTCACCGCACTTGCCCTGGCGCTGGAACGCGCGTTTCTGCGCGCGGGCGGCCGGATCGTGCGCGAGCCTGCCCGGCTGCGCATCCTCGACGGGGTGGCGCTGGTTCCCGGCCAGCCCGCCGAACAGGTGGTGGTCGCCGCCGGCATCGGGTCGCGCGCGCTGATGGAGGCGACCGGACACAAGGCGCCGATGGTGGCGGAGCGCGGCTATCACATTCGCGCCGCCGCCGATCACTGGCCCGCCGACTTGCCGCCGCTGGTGTTCGAGGACCGCTCGATGATCGTCACCCGCTATGCCGATTGCGTGCAGGCGGCGAGCTTCGTCGAACTGAATGCCCCCCACGCCCCGCCCGATCCGCGCAAATGGGAGCGGCTGGAGGCGCATGTGCGCGCACTGGGGCTGCCGATCTCCGGGCCGTTCAAGCGCTGGATGGGCGCGCGACCCACGTTGCCGGACTATCTGCCCGCGATCGGCCGCTCGCGTCGCGCCCGCAACCTGCTCTATGCGTTCGGCCACCAGCATCTGGGGCTGACGCTGGCGCCGATCACCGCCGAACTCGTCGCCGCGCTTGCCGCGAAGGAGGCGCCGGCGGTGGATCTGGCGCCGTTCGACCTCGACCGTTTCTGAACAAGGACACACAGCGATGACCATCGGCGGATCGAGCGCAGAGGCCGAACTCGCGGCGATCACTCCCTGGGCGGACCGCGCCTCGCCCATCGGCCCGGCGGAGCGCCAGACCCGGCTGGAGCGCGCACGCACGCTCGCCGACGCCGGGCGCGCGGACGGGCTGCTCCTCAACGTGGGCGCAACGCTGCGCTATTTCGCGGGCGTGCCCTGGGGCCCGAGCGAACGGCTGGTGGCGATGCTGCTGCCGGCAAGCGGCCGGCCGGTGCTGCTGTGCCCGGCGTTCGAACTGGGCACGCTGGAGGCGGACCTCGCGATCGATGCCGACATCCGCCTGTGGGAGGAGGATGAGGACCCGATCGCGCTGCTGGCCGACACGCTGGCGGCGACCGGGATCACGAAGCTCGCGGTCGACCCGCTGTTCCCCTTCCAATGGGCCGAGCGGCTGCGCGCGCGGGCCGGCGGCGTCACGCTGATGGACGGTGCCCCCGCGATCGACGGCTGCCGGATGGTGAAGTCCCCGGCGGAACTGGCGCTGCTCGCCCAGGCCAAGGCGATGACGCTGGAGGTGCATCGCCGCACCGCCCGCATCCTGCGCCCCGGTATCGCCGCGAGCGAAGTCGTGCGCTTCATCGACGCGGCCCATCGCGCGATCGGCGCGGCGGGGTCGAGCTTCTGCATCGTCCAGTTCGGCCGCGCGACCGCCTTCCCCCACGGGCTTCCCGGCGAGCAGTACTTGCAGGAGGGCGAGCTGGTGCTGGTCGACACCGGCTGCCTGGTCGAGGGCTATCATTCCGACATCACCCGCACCTATGCGTTCGGGTCGGTCTCCGACGAGGTCCGCAGCATCTGGTCGCTCGAAAAGGAAGCGCAGCAGGCCGCATTCGACGCGGTGGTGCCGGGTGCCCCGTGCGAGAGCGTCGATGCCGCCGCCCGCCGGGTGCTGGAGGCGGCCGGGCTCGGCCCCGACTATCGCCTGCCAGGCCTTCCCCACCGCACCGGTCACGGCATCGGCCTGTCGATCCACGAGCCCGCCTATCTGGTGCGCGGCGACAAGACGCCGCTCACCCCGGGCATGTGCTTTTCCAACGAGCCGATGATCGTGGTGCCGGATCGCTTCGGCGTGCGGCTGGAGGATCATTTCCACGTCACGGACACCGGGGCGGGATGGTTCACCCAGCCCCAGCACGCGATTGACCGGCCCTTCGCGGAGTAAGCGCTCGAACCCCGGAGCACGCCGGGGTTCGCGACGCGGCGATTAGCTCTCCAGGATATGCATCCACATCGGTTCGCCGACCAGGCTCGGCGAACCGCGCAGGCGCTCCAGCGAGGCCGCGACCGCACGTTCCGGCCCATCGTGGGTGACGATCGCCACCAGCACGCTGCCGTCGGCATTGGCGCCACGCTGCATCAGCCGCTCGATCGAGACGCCGGCATCCCGCATCGCGGTCGCGATCTCGGCCAGCACGCCGACCTTGTCGGCCACCATCAGCCGCAGATAGGCGCGGCCGCGCCGCTCGCCGGTCGGCGCGGCGGGCTGCTGGACCAGCACATCGGCCGGCATCGCATAGGGCGGGCCGAACTCGCCGCGGGCGATGTCGATGAGGTCCGCCACGACCGCGCTCGCGGTCGGGCCATCGCCTGCGCCCCGGCCCTGGAAGAACAGCCGGCCGACGAAATTGCCCTCGGCGACGACCGCGTTGAGCGAACCGGTGACATGCGCGAGCGGGTGGTCGAGCGGCACCAGATGCGGATGCACCCGCTGGAACAGGCCATGCGGCCCTGCCTGCGCGACGCCGACCAGACGGATGCGATAGCCCAGCGTCTCCGCCTCGGCGATATCGGCGGCGAGCACATGGCGCACGCCGGTGATCGCGACATCCTCGAACGCCGGGCGCGTGCCGAACGCGAGGCTGGCGAGGATCGACAGCTTGTGCGCGGCGTCGATGCCGTCGATGTCGAAGCTGGGATCCGCCTCCGCAAAGCCGAGCCGCTGCGCTTCCTCCAGCACCTGGGCGAAGTCGCGGCCCTCGGCCTCCATCTTCGACAGGATGAAATTGCAGGTGCCGTTGAGGATGCCATAGACCTGGCTGATCTCGTTGGCGGCAGCGCCTTCGCGCAGGCCCTTGATAACCGGCACGCCGCCCGCGACCGCCGCCTCGAACTTCAGCGCGACGCCGCGGCCTTCCGCAGCATGCGCCAGTTCCAGGCCGTGGTGGGCGATCATCGCCTTGTTGGCGGTGACGACGCTCTTGCCGTTGGCGAGCGCGGCGCGCGTCAGCGTAAGCGCAGGCCCGTCGGCGCCGCCGACCAGTTCCACCACCACGTCCGCGCGCCCGTCACTCGCAAGCGCGGCGGTATCGTCGACCCAGTCGAAGCGCGAGATGTCGACGCCGCGATCCTTGGTCCGGTCGCGCGCGGAGACGGCGACGATCTCGATGGGGCGGCCGGCGCGGCGGGCAATCAGCGCGCCGTTCGCGTCGAGCAGGCGAATGACACCAGCGCCGACCGTACCAAGTCCTGCGATCGCGACGCGTAGCGGTTCCGTCATGCCTGCCTCTTCCATTTCGCCGCCGGACACCTCCCGGCGGAGCGCAGCCGTTAGCGGACGCGCCGTGGTATAAACAACCCCAACACGGCCATTATTCTTTTCAAAAGTTACGGACGCTCGTTCAGCGCCGGTGGCGGCGCGCCCGCCACAAAGCGGGCGCGCGCGGCCTTACTTCTTCAGCAGCCCGATCTCGACCAGACGCTGGTGGAGATAATCGTGGGCGGTGATCGGCTCGGGATAGCGATTGCCCTCGCCGATGCAGCTCGGCAGCGTCTCGATCAGGAAATCGGGCGCGGGGTGGAGGAAGAAGGGCATCGAATAGCGCGAATTGCCGCGGCGCTCGGGCGCCGGGTTGACGACGCGGTGCGTGGTGGAGGGCAGGACATGGTTGGTCAGCCGCTGCAGCATGTCGCCGACGTTGACCACCATCGCGCCCGCCGGCGGCTTCACCGCCAGCCAGCGGCCGTCCTTGTCGAGCAGTTCCAGCCCGGCTTCCTCGGCACCCAGCAGCAGGGTGATGAGGTTGATGTCCTCATGCGCCTCTGCGCGCACGCCCGGGGCGTCGGCGGGGATCGGGGGATAGTGGAGCAGGCGCAGCACCGAATTGCCGTCCTTCACCGCATGTTCGAACCAATTGGGGTCGAGCTTGAGGTAGCGCGCGATCGCCGAGAGCAGCTTGAGCCCGGCCGTGTCGAAGGCGGCGAACAGCTCCAGGAAGGTTTCCTTGAAGCCGGCCGGTGCCGACGGCCAGATGTTGTCGGGCATCACGTCGCGGAACCGATGGCCGGCCGGCAGTTCGCGGCCGATGTGCCAGAATTCCTTGAGGTCGGTGACCTTGGCGTTCTTGGCGATCTCGGTCCGGAACGGCGTGTAGCCGCGCGCACCGCCGCCGCCGGGGGTGTGATAGGCGCGCTTCTCCTCCTCCGGCAGGCGAAAGAATTCCTCGGTCAGCGCCCAGGCGCGATCGATGAGCGCCGGGTCGATGCCATGGTCCGCGACCATCGCGAAGCCAAAGCGCTGGAACGAGCCGCCGAACGCCTGTGCGAAACCCTCCGGGTCGTTCTGCTGGTCGGCCAGCGAGACGAGCGGCACCTGGGTCATGGGAACGTCGAGCATGAGATATCCTGTAGGGGTATGAATATCCCGGTGAATACGCCTCCGCGGCACCAGGGAACAGCCCCTGCGACCCGCGGAAACGGACTATATCGCGATGTCGCCACGCCTGCCCGACACTCGGATCGGCGCGCACCCCGGGAACACGCGGCCCCGCCCGCCGTTCGCGCTTCTGAGGGCCCGTTTCCTGCGGGCCGAGACGAAGGAGCGTATCATGGGTGGTCACCAGGTACCGGGGCTGGGTTCCGGCGACAGCTTTGACGAGGAAGGCTATGACGAAAGCCAGCGCGCGGAAATCCTTGAGGTAACCAGCGACGGTCCCACCGACGGCACCTTGCTGACGGACATCGAGCCGGACCTCGGCGACGATGACGACGACGACGAAGACGACCTCCTCATGGAAGACGATGAGCTCGGCAGCGAGGACGATGACGACGACGCCGAGGTCGATCCCGAAGACCAGGAAGAGGACGAGCTGCAGGAGGACTTCGACGAGGACGACCTCCCCGAGGACGACGATCTCGACGATCCCGACCGGGCCGCGCTGGAGCCATGATCCGCGCGCTGGGCCCGGCCGCGCTCGTGCTGCTGCTCGCCGCATGCGGCGGCGGCGCGCCGGCGCCCGGCGGCAACGACCAGGGTGCCGCGCCCGAACCTGCGGCATCCGGGGACGCGGACATCGACCTGTCCCCGGTGACGCTGATCTATCGCTGTGACGACAAGACCGTCCTCACCGCCGTCTTCGACAACCGCGTCGGCAATCTGACGCTGCGGGAGGGAAGCAAGACGCTGGGCGTGCTGGACAGCCAGCCCGCGGCATCCGGCATCTGGTATGCGGGCGATGGCATGACCCTGCGCGGCAAGGGCCGCGAGGCCAGTTTCGAGCGGCCCGGGCACGCCGAGACCAACTGCCTGGCCGACGAGTAGCGGCCGACGCGAAAAAGGGGCCGGCGCTGGCCGACCCCCTTTCCTGATAGCATTGGGAACGTCCGGCGGGGTTGCCCCCGCCAGCGGCTTACATCGAGAAGCGGACGCCCAGTGCGAAGGTGCGATCGATCAGCATCGTGCTGGAGTTGAACTGCTCCGGATTGCCGACATCGCCGAACCGGTAATAGTTCTGCTGCTTCGCCTTGGTGAGGTTCACCGCGTCGAAGGTCAGGCCGATATCGTCCGTGACGTTCCAGGTCAGCTGGAGGTCGAGGCTCTTTTCCGGCTGGCGCCAGAAGCCGATCGGGTTCGCAAAGGAGCGGCCCTCGTTGCTCTGGAGGAAGCCCTTGCGCCAGATGTACGACAGGCGCGCACCGACCGGGCCCTTATCGTACGCGAGCGTCGCGTTGTACGAGAACTTCGACACGCCGAAGAACGACGAGGTGGTCGACCCGACGATCTCACCCTCGTTGTTGGTGACGGGGATCGTCTGCTCGGAATCGAGGATCGTCGCGCTGCCCGTGAAGCCCAGGCCGTCGAGCGGGCCCGGCAGGTAGCTCGGGAAGTAGGTGAGGCCGACTTCCACGCCCTTCAGCACGCCGTTGGACGCGTTCACCGGACGGGTGATGTTGAAGATCTCGGTATAGGTCTCGTTGCGCGGCAGATAGTTGTTCGGAATGACCTCGCGAATGGTCAGCGGAACCACCAGGCCTTCGATCTCGCGGCGGAAGCCCGTCACGTAGATCGCGCTGTTGCGCTCGAAATACCACTCCAGCGCCAGATCCATGTTCTTGGAATGGGTCGGACGCAGGTTGGCCGTGCCCGAAGACCCGGTGCCGAAGCCGATGCGCGACAGGTCGCCCGTGAGCACGCGGTTCGGGTTCAGGTCGCCGAAGTTCGGACGACGCAGCGTCTCGCCATAGTTGAAGCGGAGGCGCAGGTTGTTGGTGATGCCATAGCGTGCGGTGAACGACGGCAGGAACTTCTCCGACCCGGTCGAGACCGAGGTGCGGGCGAAGTTGTTGCCCCGATCGAAATAGTCATAGTCGGTATCGATCGCGACATAGCGCACGCCGCCCTGGATCTGCAGCGGGCGACCGAACAGGTCGATCTCGCCGTCGGCCAGGATATAGGCCGCGGTGTTGATCTCGTTGATGCCGAACACGCGACCGAAGGTCAGCTGGTCGGACAGCAGCAGGTTCGTGCCCGGGTTCGCGGCGTTGTACTGGGTGCGGATCGCATCCTTGTCCATGCCGCGCGGGTCGGCGAGCACCCAGCTGGTCGGGATGTCCGCCTGGTTGTCGAAGAAGCCCTTGTTCGTGAACGAAGCACCCTGGCCGAGCGACGCCAGCGTCACGCCCAGGCCGCCTGCGCCCTGGTCGCGCACGAAGCTGTCCGCATCGCGATTGTCGTAGCGGAAGCCCGCCTTGATGCGGCGCAGGAAGCCCTCGTCCCAGCCATACTCGCCGTCGAGCATGAAGGTCAGCGCGCTGCCCTCGCTCTTCGTGCCGTTGTCGAACAGGTTGCCGACCGTCCACGCCGTGGCGTCGGTCAGGACAGCCTGGTTGCCGAAGCTGTACGCCGGCAGGCCGCCGCCCGCGTTGAAGTCGATGTCGAGGTCGAGCGGACCGCGATCGGTACGGATGGCAAAGAACGAGGTCTTGTTCTTGCTGGTCTGGTAGGTGAGGTCGGCGGTGATCTTGCCGCGATCGGCCACGTCCCACGCGCCGTTCAGGGCATAGACGAAGCTGTCGGTCTTGCTGGTCGCGACGTCGCCGCTGTTGAAGCCCGAAACCGCACCGGCGCGACGCGACTTGATGATGTTGGTGCCTTCGTACAGCTCGAAGCTCGAGCCCGCCGGGTTGGGAATGCTTCCCCACCAGTCCGCGAAGCTGAAGTGCAGGCTGTTCATCGTGGTCTGGCGGAAGCCGGTGTAGAACACCTCGGCCGTGTAGACCGAGCGGTCGTTCGGCGCCCACTGCAGCGCTGCGTTGACGGCCGGGCGCTCACGCTTGCCGTACAGGTCCGACGCGATGACCGCGTCGCGCGACAGGTAATAGGGCGTGTCGACGCCGTTGATGTTGAGCGTCGAGCCCGGCGCGATCGGCAGGCCGGCGTCGAGACCCGGGGTCCAGTTCTGGTTGCGGTCGCCCGGGAAGATGCGCTCCAGCGGGGTCAGGCCGCTGCCGGCCGGCGGGGTCTCGGTCGCGAACGGGACCATCGCGCCGGCCTGCAGGTTCTGGTTGCGGAACTTGGTGCGCGTGTAGCTGCCGTTGATCAGGAAGCCGATGTCGCCGATGCCGGTTTCCCAGCGATTGCTGACGAGCAGCGCGACGTTCGGGTTAATCTCGTCGGCCAGTTCGCTGTAGATGCCGCGGGCGAGGCCCGAGATCGCAAAGCCGTCGAAGTCGAGCGGACGACGCGTCTTGACGTCGATTTGTCCGGCAAGACCGGTTTCGATCTGGTCGGCCGAGCGCGTCTTGTAGACGTCGATCTGCTTGACGAGGTTGGCCGAGATATCCTGCAGGGCAAAGGACGTGCCCGCCGCGGTGAAGATGTTGCGGCCGTTCAGCGTGGTTAGCGGGTCGGTAAGACCGCGGATGCTGATGGTAGCAGCTTCGCCGCCGGCGCGATCGGTGACCTGGATGCCGGTAACACGCTGAAGTGCCTCGACAACGTTATTGTCGGGCAATTTGCCGACATCTTCAGCCACGATGGAGTCGACGATCTGGGTGGCTTCGCGACGCACGTTGAGCGCGCCGACGATGCTGCCCCGCACGCCGGTCACGACGATCTCGCCGCCTTCCTGCACGTCCGCATCGGCGTCATAGGCCGTGGTGGTGGTCTGGGTTGCGTCCTCGGCGGTGGTCTGCGCAAAGGCCGGCGCCGCCAGGACCAAGGCTGCAACAGATGCGGTACGCAAGAAAATCGGCTTGAAAGCCATGTGCCTCTCCCCTCGCCGGGCTTGGAACCCGGGCTATTGTCGGAAAACTTTACTCCGACAAAACTACGGCAACGTCCTGTTAACCGCAAGCGGGTTTCAGCAGCTGCTGCTCAACGAGCGGGCAGCGTTGCCCGAAAGTCACGCACGACCGATCCGGCAACGGCTGGCGCCGCGCCGGATCGGGGAGAAATCGTGCTTTTCTAGGGTAGTTTGCCGGGAACTCAGCTGACGCGGAACAGGGTGTTCCGGGCGTTGCCGCGCTTGTTCCGGGCTACCAGCCGCAGGGTGCCGTTCACATGGGCAAGCACCATATTGGGACGCCCGGCCAGCGCGAAGCGGACGGTGTCGCGGTCCACCGACTCGCGCACGAAGCTGCTGCGGAGCACGAACTGGCGATCGCGCAGCGGCTGCGCCAGGCGGACGCTGCCATCGGGCGCCGCGAACAGCACGCGGTCGGCGGCATCGATCGGCACCAGCGACACCGATCCGGTGCCGGCCATGCTCTCGACGCTGCGGAACTGGCTCGACGGAATCGAGCCCTGCCCCACCACGACCTGGTCGCCGTCATGCCGCACAAAGCGGTCGGCGGCGTCGGCCGGGGAGAAGCGATCCGGCACCGGACCGTTGCCGACCGGGATGCCGAAATCGGGGGTACCGTCCGGGCGATAGTAGATGCGCTGCACGCGGGTGTGGCGGTTCGGGTCGAACAGCGGGTCGCCCGTGATCGCCTTGTAATCGCGCCCGTGGTAGACGAGCACGTCGCGGCCCTGCTCGTCGACGGTGAAGCTGTTGTGGCCGGGACCATAGACGCTCGTCACTTCCGAGCTCACGAACAGCGGCTCGGGCGATTTCACCCAGCTCTTGGGATCCATGATGTCGGCATCGTCGCGCGCGGTGAGCAGGCCAAGCGAATAGCGGTCGTCGGTGGCGCTCGCCGAATAGGTCATGAACAGCCGGCCGTTGCGCGCCAGCACTGCCGGCGCCTCGGCGACCTTGAACCCGCGGATTTCCCAGTCGAGCGTCGGCACGGTCAGGCGCACGGCCTTGGCACCCAGCGTCAGCGGCGTCTTGAGCGGCGCCAGATAGAGGTTGGAGTTGGTGTCGATGCCGGGCTCACGCTCAGCCCAGCAGAAGTACGAAACGCCGCGATGCTCGAAGATGGTGGAATCGAGGTTGAAGCCGTCGAACGGGGACTCGAACTTGCCCAGCACCTTCCAGTTGCCGGTCATCGGGTCGGGGCCGTCGCACACGATCGCATAGGTGCGGATGCGGAACACGTCCTCGCCACCGCCGCTGGGGCCGGCTGCGAAATACATGATCCACTTGCCCTGGAAGAGGTGGATCTCGGGCGCCCAGAGGAAGCCGGACATCGGCCCCGTCGCCTCATGCCGCCACAGCACGCGCTCCTCGGCCGTCGCCAGCCCGGCAAGCGTGCGCGAGCGGCGCAGGATCAGCCGGTCATATTCCGGCACCGATCCGGTGAGGTAGTAATAGCCGTCGGTGTGGCGGAAGATCTGCGCGTCGGCACGCTGCTTGACGAGCGGGTTGACCGGCACGGGGGCGGCGCCGGCCGCGGCATCCGGCATGCGCGCGCCGGCAAAGGCTGCCTGCGCGGCAGCGACGCTGCCGGCGGCACCGGCGAGGAAGAAGCGGCGGTCGAGATGAAGCATGTCGGGTCTCTGATTCAGAAATGGGGGGTCATTGGGCAGCGACGGGCCAGCCGTCCGCGCCCCAGGTGACGGGAGCGATGCGCAGCGTAGGGGCGCCGTTCTTCTCCCGGTCATAGGCATGGTAGACCACATACTCGCGGCCATCCTTGTCGCGCAGCCAGCCGGGGTGGCCCGGCCCGCGGAAGCGCTGCTTTTCCTGAAGATCGGCGCGCAGGAAGATCGTCCCCTGGCCGTTCATCAGCGAACTGCCGTCCTTGCCCAGATAGGGCCCGGTGATCTCCTTCGATCGGCCGACGACGGTATAGTAGGTGCTGTTCACGCCCTTGCAGCAGTAATCATAGGACACGAACTGATAGTAATAATCGCCATGCGCCACGATGAACGGTGCCTCCACGGGCGCGGCGGCACCGGCCGGCGCCAGGCGGCGCGCGATCGAATAGCGATGCTCCTTGGGATGGAGCAGCTTGCCCGTCTTGCGATCGAGCTCGAACAGCTTGATGCCGCTCCAGAAGCTGCCGAGCGAGAGCCAGTGGCGCCCCTCCCGGTCGATCACGAAATTGGGGTCGATCGCGTTGAAATCGTCGGCGGGCTCGGACTGCACGACCACGCCCTCGTCCCGCCACGCGAACTTCGGCGACTTGGGGTCGAGCGTGGCGTTGGTCGCCATGCCGATCGCCGAGCGATTCGAACCAAAGGTGGAAACCGAATAATAGAGCCGCCAGCGGCCGTTCACGAACGCGATGTCGGGCGCCCACAGGCCGTTGGTGCCGGGCACCGCCTTGGTCGCCCATTCCGGCAGCTTGGTGAATACCGGCGCGCCTGCGGTCCAGTGGATCAGGTCGGTCGAGCTGCGGGTCTCGACCAGGCGATCGCCGTGGCCGGTGCCGAACACATAATAGGTATCACCCTCGCGCGCGATCACAGGATCGTGCGTGGGTGCAAGGTCGCCGGTCAGCCGCTCGTTGAGGCTGGGCGCCTGTTGCGCCGGAGCAGTGGCGCCGCCCAGGGCAAGCGCGGCAACAGCGGCCAGCGCCAGGGGCCTGAAACGGATCATCGAACCTCTCCTGCGGGAAGGGATACGGGGGGCGCCCGGCGTGTTCGCCTGGGCGCCCCTCCCTTAAGTTACTGTACGTCGAGCACGACCACGGACTTGGCCGGCAGGGTGACGGTCAGCGTGTCGCCGTTCACCTGCGCGCCGTTGAACGCCGCCGGCTTCACCACTTCGGGTGCGTCGAAGGTGTTGTGCGCGTTGATCGCCGATGCGGTGAGCACGCGGCCGGAAATGGAACCGGCGTTGATGCCGTCCAGCTTCACGGTGACGGTGTTCGCCTGGTTCGGATCCAGGTTGGACAGGCCGATGTGGATCTTGCCATCCTTGCCGCGCACGGCCGAGCCGCTGACGGCGCGCACGGTGAACTGGTCCTTGTTGTACCAGGGCGCATTGATCGTGATCGGCAGCACGGTCGCGTCCTGCCACGGCTTGTACATCTCGAACACGTGATAGGTCGGCGTCAGCACCATCTTGCTGCCGTCGGTCAGGATCATCGCCTGCAGCACGTTCACCATCTGCGCGATCGCCGACATGCGGACGCGGTCGGCATGCTTGGCGAAGATGTCGAGATGGATCGAGGCCACCAGCGCGTCGCGCAGGGTGTTCTGCTGGCGCAGGAAGCCCGGGTGCGTGCCCGGATCCTGGGCATACCAGGTGCCCCATTCGTCGACCGCCAGGAAGACGCGCTTCTGCGGGTCGTACTTGTCCATGATCGCGCTGTGCTTGGTCACCAGCTCGTCCATGCGCCATGCGGCGGCAAGCGTGTCGGCCCATGCGGTCTCGTCGAAGTTGACGGGATCGGCCTTGGGCGGCCAGCCGCCCTGCGGCAGCGTGTAGTAATGGAGCGACAGAGCATCGAGGTGCGGTGCCGCCTCGCGCATCATCACTTCGGTCCAGTGATAGTCGTCGACATTGGCGCCGGCGGCGATCTTGAGGACCTTGGTGCCCGCAGGCGCCTTGATGAAGGTCGCATAGCGGCGGGTTTCGTCGGCCGCGAATTCGGCGCGCATGTTGCCGCCGCAGCCCCACAGCTCGTTGCCGATGCCGAAGTACGGCACTGCCCACGGTGCCTTGTGGCCGTTCCGGGCGCGCTCGTCGGCAAGGCTGCCGGCCGGCGAGGTCATGTATTCGACCCACTCCGCCATTTCGCGCGCGGTGCCGTTGCCGACGTTGCCGGCGACATAGGCCTCGGCGCCGACCTGGCGCAGCAGCTCGAAGAACTCGTGCGTGCCGACCGTGTTGGGCTCGGTCACGCCGCCCCAATGGGTGTTGATCTTGATCGGGCGCTTGTTCTGCGGGCCCACGCCTTCACGCCAGTTATACTCGTCGGCAAAGCAGCCGCCCGGCCAGCGGATGACCGGCACGTTGAGGTTGCGCAGCGCCGCGACCACATCGTTGCGGAAGCCGTTGGTGTTGGGAATCTTGGAGTTCTTGCCGACCCAGAGACCCTCGTAGATGCCGTTGCCCAGATGCTCGGCGAACTGGGTGAAGATGCGCCGGTCATAGGTCGGTCCGGGCTGGTTCGCCTTGATTGCGACCGTAGCGGTGCCGGCGGCAGGGGCCGGAGCCGGGGCCGAGGCCGGAGCCGGGGCAGTCTGAGCGCTCGCCGCGAGCGGAGCAGCCGAAAGCAGCAGCGCAAGCGCCGTGCGGCGGAGGGTACGGATCATGGGTCGTCTCTCCCGTTGCTGCTACGGCCGAACGACCGCAGCCCTAATTCCACCCTCTGATGGGGTGCACGAACGTGGGGAGCCGGAGCCCCACACGTATTACTCGGACATATTCCAGCAGCGGGATTAAGGCAATCGCGATCCGAGTCCAGCAATGGAACGTAAGACGGGCGGGGTGTCGCCACCCCGCCCGTCCTGGCAAAATCGCTTCGGTGGGAGGCGCGTCAGGCGACCGTCAGCCCTACGTCCACGTTGTTGCGGGTCGCGTTGGAATAGGGGCAGATCTGGTGCGCGGTCTCGACCAGCTTCTCCGCATCGGCGCGGTCGACTCCGGGCAGCGTCACTTCCAGGTCGGCGGTGATGCCGAAGCCCCCTTCGGAACGCGGACCGATGCCTACGGTCGCGGTGATGCTGGTTTCGGCGGGGACGCGCAGCTTGAGCTGCTGGCCTGCGACCTTAAGCGCGCCGATGAAGCAGGCGGCATAGCCCGCGGCGAACATCTGCTCGGGGTTGGTCCCCTCCCCGCCTGCGCCGCCGAGTTCCTTGGGCGTCGACAGCCGGACTTCAAAGCGGCCGTCGGTTGCACGCGCGGTGCCGTCGCGGCCACCGGTTGCGGTGGCAGAGGTGCGATACTTCACATCTACGGACATTTGCAGGCTCCTTTGAACGATTCGTTATTGCGATAAGGAATATGGCGCGCCGGGCGCCTGCTGTCCAGCGTTTTGTTTATCGCGATATCTTTATCCGTCACACCGCAGACCCGGTTCGACCCGCGGCAGACAGATTCGCTGAAGCCTTAGCGCGGGCGCTCGCACGACGGCGCGGGCGTCGTGGGCGGCGTCGCATGCCCGGGACGACGGGCAAGCACTTCCCATTCCTGCACCGCCAGCCCCGCATTGCCGCCGGTGCTGCCGGCCGCCTGGAACACCGCCCGCAGGCAGCGGGTGGTCACCGGTGCGAAGCGCGTCTGCTGGAACGCGCCCGCGGCGGTGCCATAGCGATCGGCACGGGCCACCGGCTTCCAGCCGCCATCCCAATATTCGATCCGCCAGCGTGCGGGCGGGGCCATGCCGGCAGCGTCGTCGGCAACGAACCAGATGCGGGATTCAGCGACGGTGACCGGCCTT
Source organism: Sphingomonas sp. 3-13AW (assembly GCF_049311085.1). Classification (NCBI taxonomy): domain Bacteria; kingdom Pseudomonadati; phylum Pseudomonadota; class Alphaproteobacteria; order Sphingomonadales; family Sphingomonadaceae; genus Sphingomonas; species Sphingomonas sp. 3-13AW. The sequence continues at coordinate 35,396 of NZ_JASNVZ010000018.1, forward strand.
GGCCAGCGATATTCGATCCACTGCTGCGGCGGATTGGCGGCGCTCGCGCTGCCCCACATCTCGGGCGGCAGCGGCGACGCGCGGGTGGCGCCGTCGTTGAGCGCGCGCAGCCAGAAGCGCACCGGAATCGGCTCGTTCGAGGCGGCGGGGGTCGCTGCAGGCGCGATGTTGCGGCTGGGCGGCGGCACCGGCTGCGGGCTGCGGGTCGGCACCACCGGACGGATCGCGGGCGGGCTGACGCGGTCGTCCCACTCCAGCCGGTCGATCGCCACGCTGCGGCGGAAATGCCCGCCGCCCGCACCATCGGCGGTGTGATAGGCGAGATACCATTGCCCGCGATATTCGATCGCCCCCGGATGCGACGTGGTCGAGGACACGGGCTTCAGCACGGTCCCGCGATAGGTCCACGGCCCCAGCGGGCCCGGCGCGGTGCCATAGGCGATGCAGGCGTGGTACAGCGTCGGCGTGCAGGGCGAATCCGGCCCGGCATTGTTGCCGGCATAGAGCATGTAATAGACGCCCTTGCGCTTCATCAGCCACGGCGCCTCGAAGAAGCCGGTCAGCCCCGTCACCGCGATCTGGCGGCCCTTGGGGGTCACCATGTCGCGCTCCAGCTCGATGCCGCGCAGCTTTCCGAACGTTCCCCAATAGAGATAGACGCGCCCGTCCTCGTCGACGAGCACCGTCGGGTCGATGTTCTGGATGGTGTTGGGTTCGGGCACCCGCTGCGACACGATCGGGCCCGCGGGATGCGCGTCCACCCATGGACCGGTCGGGTTGTCCGCCACGGCGACGCCGATCGCGAACCCGTCCCTGGCGTCGGTGTTCGCCTCCAGCACCGGGGCATAGAGATAGAGCCGGCCGTCCGGGCCCTTCACGATCTGCCCGGCATAGGCACGGCCGGGCGCCGCCCAGCGGAAGATGCCCTCGGGCGTCGCGACCGCGGGATAATGGGTCCACGCCCCCGCCGCCGGATCCCGCGTGGCAAGCAGCTGCCACTCGTTCATGATGAAGTCGTTGACGTCAGCGGGCGCCTCGTCGCGGCCCGCTAGGATGTAGAGCGTGTCGTCGATCACCACCGGCGCCGGATCGGTCGAATAGAAGCGCCCGTCCGCCAACAACGGGTTGCCGGCGCTCTGCACCGGCACGCCCTGCGGCGCGGCGGCAGCGGCCGGCGGCGCTGCTGCGAGCAGCGCCGCGAGCGCGACCGGCGAGCCCCCCCGCATCCTATTGCGCGTCCGGATACGGGCCCTTGCCGCCTTCCGCGATCAGCTGGTCCACACGCGCCGCCATCACCGGCAGCGGCACCGATCCGAGTTCGAGCACCGCGTCATGGAAATTGCGGATGTTGAACCTGGGGCCGAGCGCCTGTTCGGCCTTCGCGCGCGCTTCCTGGATCGCGAGCTGGCCGATGTAATAGGACAGCGCCTGCCCCGGCCAGGCGATATAGCGGTCGACCTCGGTCGTGATCTCGTGATCGGCCATGGCGGTGTTGTCGTGCAGATATTTCTGCGCCTGCTCGCGGCTCCACCCCTTGGTGTGGATGCCGGTATCGACCACCAGCCGGGCGGCGCGCCACATCTGGTAGCTGAGCATGCCGAACACGTCATAAGGCGTGTCGTACATGCCCATCTCTTCGCCCAGCGCCTCGCAATAGAGCGCCCAGCCCTCGCCATAGGCAGAGATATAGCTGTCGCGGCGGAACGCCGGCAGGCTGGTGTTCTCCGCCGCCAGCGGCATCTGGAAGGCGTGGCCCGGCGCGCTTTCGTGCAGGGTCAGCGCAGGGATCGAATAGAGTGGACGCGCCGGCAGGTTGTAGGTGTTGACGAGGTAGATGCCCGGGCCCCCGCGCCCGCCGGTGTAGAAGGGCGCGACCTCGTCCGGCACCGGCTTGATCGCGAAACGGCTGCGCGGCAGCCGGCCGAAATACTGGCTGGCCTTGCCGTCAAAGGTCTTGGCGACCCAGGCGGCGCGGTCGAGCAGCGCCTGCGGGGTCTTCACATAGAATTGCGGGTCGGTACGCAGGAAGGTCAGGAACGCCGGCAGGTCGCCCTGGAAGCCGACCTGCTGCTTCACCTCCATCATCCGCGCGCGGATCTTGGCGACTTCCGACAGGCCGATCGCGTGGATCTCGTCCGGCGTCTTGTCGAGCGTGGTGAACTCGCGGATCTTGGACTGGTAATAGGCCTTGCCGTCGGGAAGGTGATAGGCGTCCAGCTCCTTGCGGGCGCCGGGGATATATTCGGCGCGCAGGAACTTGAGCAGCTTGGCGTGGGCGGGCACCACCGCCTCGCGGATCGCCGCTTCGCCCTCCTTGCGCAGCGCCGCCTGGGTCGCCGCGGGAATGGTCGAGGGCATCTTGCGGAACGGCGCGTAGAACGCCTGGTCGTCGAGCGACTTCGCCTCGGCGACCTGTGCGACGCCGATGTCGCGGCCGTTCAGCGTGATCGCGGACGGGGTGAAGCCGCGCTTGAGGCCAGCGCGCATGTTCGCGATCTGCTGGTCATAATAGCGCGGCACTTCCCGCAGCATGGCGATGTAGTTGCGATAGCCGGCCTCGTTCTCGAGCGGCTCACGCGCCCAGCCGGCGATATTGCCCCAGAAGCTGGTGTCGGCGTTGAGCGGCTTTTCATATTCGCGGTAGCGCTGCTCGGCGAGCAGCGCATCGATCTGCCCCTTGTAGACCGCGTAGTTGGCGCGGTTGGCAGGCGTCAGCGTGGCCGGATCGATGGCGGCGAGCGCCCGTTCGGTCGCTTCCCAGCGCTGGAGCTTTTCGGCCTGCACCTTGGGTCCGACGTCCGGCAGGCGCTTGGCCGCGCCAGCGGGGCTGTCTTCATTGGGGCCGGACAGCTGCGTGCGCCATTCCCATTCGGCCGTGTAGATCGCCTCGAACCGCTGGTCGGCGGTCTGGGCCGTCGCGGCCTGTGCCGGGGCCGCGGCAACTGCCGCCTCCACCACCGCCAGCTGCCCCATCATCAACGCTGCCCCAAGCAGAAACCGTGCCTTGCGCATGCCTAAGCCTTACCCCCCTGTGCCAGCGCCATCAGATCGGCATGGAGAGACGCGGGCACCCGCACGCCTTCCACCAGGCTGCGCCGCCGCGCGGCATAGCGCCGCGACCCCGGCAGGCGCGCACCCTGCGTTTCGATTGCCTCGAACATCGCTTCCGCCCGCGTGAGATGCTCGGCGACGCCCGCACCCAGAAACCCCGCCGGGTCGATCGCGAGGACCAGCTCGCCGCCCAGCGGCGATCCGCCCGCGCCATCGTCGGCCGCCATCGATTCCTTGCTGGTCATGTCGCCGATCAAAGGCCCGGCGATCAGCTCGACCATTGCGGCGAGCGCCGAACCCTTGTGCCCGCCAAAGGTCCGCATCGCGCCAGAAAGGACCGCGGCGGCGTCCGTCGTGGGATTGCCGTCGGCGTCATAGCCCCAGCTGTCGGGCACGGGCTTGCCCGCGCGACGGTGGAGCTCGATCTCGCCGCGCGCGACCGCGCTGGTGGCAAAGTCGAACACAAACGGCTCGCGGCCCGGCCGTGGCCAGCCGAACGCGATCGGGTTGGTGCCGAACACCGGCTCCGTCCCGCCCGCCGGCGCCACCCAGGCGTGGCTGGGGGTGAAGGCGAGCGCGACCAGCCCCTGCTCGGTCAGCGCCTCGACCTCGGGCCAGAGCGCGGCGAAGTGGACGACATTGTTGAGCGCCAGCGCGGCGATGCCGAACTTGCGCGCCTTTTCCACCAGCAGCGGCTTGCCGCGTTCAAAGGCGAGCTGGGCAAAGCCGCCGCCGCCATCGACCCGCACCAGCGCCTGCGCCGGCTCGCTCACCACCGGCACCGCGTCCTTCGACACGCGGCCTGTGGCGATGCTGCGGGTCGCAACCAGCAGCCGGTAGACGCCGTGCGAGCCGCAGCCATCGCGCTCGCCGGAGACCAGCGTCTCGGCAACCGCCGCGGCATGATCGGCGGAGAGGCCCGCACCGGACAGCACGCTGCGCGACAGGGTGCGGACCTCGTCCAGCGTCATCGCCACCGTGTCGGCGGGATCGGCCCCGCTCATGTCGTCGCGCCCGGCTTGGCGGTGAACAGGCGGACGCCGAACACCGGCCCGGCGCTGCTGCGGTCATGCGGCACGAACTTCACCTTCACGCTCTGCTTGCCCTTGGTCAGCGCCTCGGGAAGCGGATATTCGACGTCGAAGAACTTGCCCGGCTGGTCGTTCTCCAGATGCTGGGTGGCGAGCTTCACATTGTCGACCAGGATGTCGAAGTCGCGCGCGCGCTCGCTGCCCCAATAGCTGGCCTGCAGGACGAGCGGACCCGGCTTGGTCTTCATCGAGAATTCGAAATAGCCGCCCGAGCGCGCATCGCGCCCGTTCCGGCCGCGGTAGGAGACCGGGTAGGAGATTTCGGAGGTCAGCTCGTGATCGCGCTCGGGCTGCATCTCGCCCAGGTGCATGACGTCGACCGAGCGGGCGGCGATCTCCTTCACCCGCGCCTGTTCGGCCAGGAAGGCGACCTCCTCGTTCTTCCAGTCCGCCTCGCTGAAGCGCTTGAAATAGACGGCGTTGCGCCGGTCGTACTGCGAGTAGAACGGCACGAACGTCAGGTCCGCCGGACGCAACAGCCCCTTGGTCGCATAGGCAACGCGGCCCGCGACCGGCGTGAAGGCGGCGAGCGGCTGTTCGCCGACCATCGCGGGATCGACACCCTGCCATTCGCCCTCGCCCGGGCCCAGGTCGGCGGCCATCACCATCGGCCCTCGCACCACCGCGACCGTGTTCGGATCGCCCGGCGCCGATTCGAGCCGCAGTTCCAGCGGGAAGGTGATCGCGACCACGTCCCCCGCCTTCCAGCGCCGGTCGACCACGGCATAGCCGTTGCCGATCGCGGGGGTGACGGGCTGGTCGTTGACGGTCACCTGCACGGCGTCACCGGCCCAGCCGGGCACGCGCAGCGCGATCGGGAAGCGCCCGCGCTTCTTGAGCGCGGAGAGGGTCAGGCGCGCACCGGGCTCGAAGGGATAGCGGGTTTCCAGCGCGACCTGCGCGCCGCGGGTCTCCCACTGCGCCTCGGCCGGGATGTAGAGGTTGACGATCAGGCCGCCCTCACCCTCCCAGAAGATCGCCTCGCCATGCTTGGCATGGCTTTCCATGCCGGAGCCGACGCAGCACCAGAAGGGATCGTCGTTCGGGTCGGAGAATCCGCGCACCGTCCCCGTCATCAGCGGCGTCATGTACGTGAAGCCGCCCGTCCTGGGGTTCTGCGCCGACATCACATGGTTGAGGTGCGCGCGCTCGTAGAAATCGAACAGCGCGCCATCGGGCTGCCAGTGATAGAGGTGCTGCGTCAGCTTGAGCATGTTGTACGTGTTGCAATGCTCGCACGTCTGCTCGGTGATGTGGTGGGCGATGGTGTCGGGTTCGGAGAAATACTCGCGGTCCGCATTGCCGCCGATCACATAGCTGTGATGCTGGGTCACCGTCTTCCAGAAGAAGGTGGCGGCGTTGCGCTGCTCGGGCTTGCCGGTGAGGTCGTGGAGCCGGGCAAGCCCGATCAGCTTGGGCACCTGGGTATTGGCGTGGAAGTTGGCGAGCTTGTCCTCGCCCGCGACCAGCGGGTCGAGCACGCGATGGTCGTACAGCCGCTCCGCGACCGTCAGCCAGCGCTTGTCGTTGGTGCGGGCATAAAGCTCCGCATAGCTTTCGTTCAGGCCGCCATATTCGCAGCCCAGCATCTTCTCCATCTGCGCGTCGTCGAGCGCTGCGAACACGCGCTCGAAATAGGCGGCCAGGCCGGTGACGACCTGCAGCGCCTTGGGGTTACCCCAGGCGGCGTGGATGTCGAGCAGGCCGGCGAACGTCTTGTGCATCGTATAGAGCGGTGCCCAGCTGCCGTTGAGGTCAAAGCCCCCGGAGCGGATGTCGCCCTTCATCACCTCGGGAAAGATTTCCTCCCCGTCGACGATGGTGCCGTCCTTCCGCTTGCGACCCAGCGCGCCGACATAGCCGGTACCGCGCGCGGCCTGCACTTCGGCGAGTTCGTCGACGATATAGTCGGCGCGGCGGCGGCATTCCGGGTCACCGGTCTGCTTCCACGTCAGCACCAGCGCGGTCATGTAGTGGCCAAGGCAGTGGCCCGCGATCGTATCGCTTTCCCAGCCGCCATAGATCGGCGCCTTGGGCTCGAGCCCGGCATATTTGCGGAAATTGTGGAGGAAGCGATCGGCGTCGAGGCGATGCAGATAGCCGCGGTTCACTTCGACCGCCGTCGCATAATCGGACGGCTTGAGCCGGACTGCCGCCAGCGGCAGCGGCTTGGGCTTGGCGGGCAACAGCGACGGACCCGGATTGGCCACGCGCGCCATCGCGCTCGCGCCCTGCGCTGCAAAGACCAACGTGGCTGCCCCTACCAGCAGTTCCCTACGGCTGCTCTCGATCACATGCCTCTCCCTTGAAATACCGTATACGATTACGATGCGGCCGCGACCCCGTCAACTGCGAACGCGGATGTTAGGAACAACATCGTATAATGTATTTGACCTGCAGCGGTCCGGCTGGTTTCATGGCCCAAGAGCACAGCCATGCTGCCCCCGGGCCGCAGACTAGGAGCCCGATTTGATGCACGTCCTGCGTACCCTGCCCCTCGTCGCTTTGCTAGCAGCGGTTCCGCTGGTCCCGGTCCTGCAACCCGCCTGGTCGCAGGAGAAGCCGGCCAAACCGGCTGCCAAGCCGATCGCGCGCACCGCATACCGGACGGCGGACTTCCGCATGGAACTGCGCAGCGACACGGGTACGCTCGCGCGCCTGTCGCCCCATGCCGAACCCGCGTTCGACTTCGTGCCGGGGGCGCGAGCGGCGGAGCGGGCCGCGGACGGCTATGTCCATCTGGGCGACCTCAACCTGCGGCTGCGCACTCCGGGTGGTGCGTGGCAGGACTTCGCCTCCTCCAGAAAGCGGGCGCCGATCCGCAGGCTCGCCGCGCGCCCGGGCACGCTCGCGGCCGCCGACATCACCGCCAGCATGGGCGCGGGTTTTCCGCTGAAGGTGCAGCGGCGCTGGGCGACCGAGGGCAAGGCGGTGGCGCTGCGCTTCACGCTCACCAACCCCGGCAGCACGCCCATCGAGATCGGCGGTCTCGGCATGCCGATGGTGTTCGACAACATCATCACCGATCGCGAGCTGGACACGGCCCATGCGCAGGCGAGCTTCGTCGACCCCTATATCGGCCGCGACGCCGGCTATCTTCAGGTGACGCGCCTGAACGGCAAGGGCCCGGCGCTGCTGGTGATCCCCGAGCGCGGCACCCCGCTGGAGGCGTATCGCCCGATCGCGGAGGCGCGCCACGCCGAACCCGGCGACATCTTCACCGACCGCAGCCCGCGCGGCCAGACCTCGGAAGGCTTTTACGACTGGACGGTCGCCAGCAAGGGCTTTGCCGACAAGGAATGGAAGAACGCCGGCGAGCAGTGGAACACCCCGACCAGCATCACCCTGGCGCCGGGCGAAACCCGCACCATCGGCGTGCGGCTGGTGCAGGCGCCGTCGATCCGCGGGATCGAGAACACGCTGGTGCAGCAGGCGCGGCCCGTCGCCGTCGGCATCCCCGGCTATGTCGTGCCCACCGACATGGACGCCTCGCTGTTCCTGAAAACCACCCAGCCCGTCGTCCGGGTCGAGAGCCATCCCGCCGGCGCGCTGACCGCGACCCCCGCGGCACCGGTCAACGGCTGGGCCCGCTATGCCGTGCGCGCCAGCGGCTGGGGCCGGGCGCGCCTGACGATCACCTATGCCGACAACAGCGTGCAGACGGTGAGCTACTTCATCACCAAGCCGCTCGAACAGGCGGTGGCCGACCTCGGCCGCTTCTCCACCACCCGGCAATGGTATGACGACAAGTCCGATCCGTTCCGCCGCGGTCCCGCCGTCATGTCCTATGATCGCGAGGCGAACCGCATCGTCACCCAGGACGCCCGCGTCTGGATCGCGGGCCTGAGCGACGAGGGCGGCGCCGGCGCCTGGGTCGCCGCGATGATGAAGCAGCTCGACAATCCGGTGCCAGAGGAAGTCGCCAAGCTCGAGCGGATGATGAACGAGACGGTGGTCGGCAAGCTGCAGGTGGCAAGCGGCCCGCAGGCCGGCGCCGTCAAGAAGAGCCTGTTCTATTACGAGCCCGGGCAGCACGGCGACTATTACGACCCCGCCCTGAACTGGAAGAACTGGACCGCCTGGACCAAGAAGCAGTCCGACGACCTCGGCCGCTCCTACAACTACCCGCACGTCGCGGCGGGGCATTGGGTAATGTACCGGCTCGCGCGCAACCACACCGGCCTGGTGAAGCGCCATGACTGGCGCTGGTATCTGGAGCGTGCCTACCAGACCACCGTCGCGATGATGCGCGACGCCCCGCATTATGCGCAGTTCGGCCAGATGGAGGGCGACATCTTCGTCGACATCCTGAAAGATCTGAAGCGCGAGGGGATGGCGCCCGAGGCGGCCGAGATGGAGCGGCTGATGAAGGGCCGCGCCGATCACTGGAAGACCCTGCCCTATCCGTTCGGCAGCGAGATGGCCTGGGATTCGACCGGCCAGCCCGAAGTCTATGCCTGGATGCGCTACTTCGGCCACCAGCCGCAGGCCGACGAAACGCGCGAGGTGATCCTGGCCTATGATCCGACCGTCCCGCACTGGGGCTATAACGGCAATGCGCGCCGCTACTGGGACTTCCTCTATGGCGGCAAGGTCCCGCGGATCGAGCGGCAGATTCACCATTATGGCTCGACCCTCAACGCGGTGCCGTTGTTCGACGCCTTCCGCGCGAACCCCAAGGACACCCACCTGCTGCGCGTCGCCTATGGCGGGTTGATGGGCGGCATCACCAACATCGACCAGGAAGGCTTCTCCAGCGCCGCCTTCCACGCCTATCCCGACATGATGCAGTGGGACGCCTATACCGGCGATTATGGCATGGGCTTCTTCGGCCATGCCTATGCCACGGCAACCTATCTGGTGAACGACCCGAGCTTCGGCTGGCTCGCCTATGGCGGCAATCTGAAGCAGCAGGGCGGCACGCTGCACGTCGAGCCCAGGGATAGCGCCCGCACCCGCCTGTTCGTGGCGCCGGCCGGCCTGTGGCTGACGCTGGAAGCCGGCAAGATCGACGCGGCCGACTATGATCCGGCGAGCGGCCGGGTGACGCTGACGCTGTCGGGCAAGACGCGCTTTACCCCTGCCGCGCGGTTGCTGGCGGAAACGACGGTGGCGGGCGCCCGCCCCTATGCTCTCGACGGCGCAAAGCTGGAGCGCGGAGCCTATGCGATCCCGCTGGCGGCGGGCAGCACGCGCGTGACCCTGACGCCCCGGTAAGCGGCACTGGGCGTGGCGCGGCGCCCGGCCGCGTCACCCCGCCGGTCGGGCGAACATCTGCACCAGGTTGGTGTAGCGCATCACCGTGCGGCCGTGCTGGTTGGTGACGGTCACGCCGATGCGCACCACCCCGCGATCGGGCTTGCTGCGCGACGGCGTGATTTCCAGGATCTCGCGCCGGGCGCGCAGCACGTCGCCCGGGCGGACCGCCTCTTCCCAGCGCAGTTCGTCGATCTGCAGGCCCAGCAGGGGCGCGGCGCCGAACGGACTGGTTTCGACATAGTCGCGCATCACCAGCGCGGCGACATGCCATCCGCTCGCGATGATGCCGCCGAAGCGACCGGCCGCGGCGGCGGCAGGGTCGGTGTGCATCGGCTGCGGATCATAGTCCCGGGCAAAGGCGATCACCGCGTCCTGGGTGATCGGGATCGGTGCGCCTTCCCACGCCTCCCCCACCGACAGCTCCTCCAGGTAGCGCGCCGGCGTGTCCATGGCCTCTCCCCGTCCGTTGGCGGCGGCGGATGCCGCGCCGTCCGCTGCTAGCCCCGACGCGGGGGGCCGGGCAAGGGAGGCGGAACCGGCGGCAGGGCGGTGCCTTGCCCCCAAAAAAATCGGCGGCTTGCGGTAGGGGTTCCGCAAGCCGCCGTTGGCGCGGGGTGCCGCGCGTCCGGTTAGAACCGCATGCGCACGCCGGCGCGATAGATGCGGCCCAGGGTGTCATAGAGCGCCGGGTTCACGTCGAGACCGGTGTTGGTCTGCGGCGCGGGGGCCGGATCATGGTCGAACAGATTGTCGACCTTGACGAAGGCGGTGACCTGCTCGGTCACGTCGTACGAACCGCCGACGTCCACGTAGAAGGCGCCCTTCATGCGGTTGCGGTCGATCGTCGGGTGGTTGCCGGTCGAGACCGGGCAGCTGTCGATGCACTCGACATACTGGTTGCCGAACGTGCCGTCCGAGAACCAGCGCTCCTGCACCGTCAGGGTGAGCTTGTCGTTCTGGTAGGTCTGGATCGCCAGCCACTTCCAGTCCGGGATCGCCCCGATGTTGACGCCGGCGTTGTCGACCTTGTCGACGCCCGCGATGCCCGCATCGACGATGAACTTGCGGACGTGCGTGCCCAGCGCGCGAAGCGTCAGGTTACCCGGGATGCCCAGCGGCTGTGCCCATTGGTAGCTGGCCTCGATGTCGAACCCGCTCGTCTTCCACGAGGCGAGGTTGAACGGCTGGACGTTGACGAAGTTGCCGCCCTGGATCGGGCTGTTCAGCTCGAACCCGCCGCAGAACGCCTGGTTTCCTTCAAAGCAGAACCGCACGATCTGGTCGGGCGACAGGCTGGAGACGACCTTGTCGAGCTTGATGTTGTAATAGTCGAACGAGAAGCTGAAGCCCGGCAGCCAGTCGGGGCGCGCCAGCACGAAGCCGACTTCGGTGTTCCGGGCGATTTCCGGCCGCAGGTTGGGGTTGCCGATCGTGTTCTGGAACACCTGCACCGCCCGGCCGCTGAACGGATCGGTGAAGTTCGGCAGCGTGGTGACCGTCGGTGCCGCGAACAGTTCCGACAGGTTCGGCGCGCGCACGTCGCGCGAGGTGACGGCGCGCAGGCGCATGCCCTGCAGCGGCGTGTCCCAGGTGCCGCCGACCTTCCATGCCCAGACGGTGCCAGAGGTGCTGTAGTGGGTGCCACGGCCGGCCGCGTTCAGGTTCGCGCGGCCGATCGACGTGCTGTCGAACAGCGGCACGTTGACCTCCAGGAACCCTTCATAGACGTCGTACTTGCCGCGGCCGTTCTTGTAGTTGCCGGCCGCCCAGTTGCTGCCGAGCGGTGCGTTGAGCAGCGGATCGGCGGGATAGTCGGTGCTGTACGGGCTGATCGCCGAGACACCGGCACCGTACGGGTCCGCGCGGACGCGGTAGAATTCCCGGCGGTATTCGCCGCCGAACGCGACTGCGAGCGGCCCTGCCCAAAGCTCGAACGGCTCGCCCGAGAAGTTGAGGCTGGCGACGTCCTGGGTCAGCTTGGTGCGCTGGAACGGTCCGTTCGCGGGCATGACATATTCGAGCGCCGAGTCCGAAGGCGTCGCACCGCCGAAGATGTTGATCGGCTGGCAGCCCAGCGAGCGTGCGACCGGATCGGCGCACACGACGGCGCCGTTCAGCGTGATCGCGTTGGCCGCGGCGACATAGCGGTTCTGCAGGACGGTATTGTCGACATCGATGTCCGACTTGGTGATGCCATGCTCGTAATAGCCATCATAGTTCCAGTCGGAACCGGCCAGTTCGAACTTGCCCTTCAGGCCGGCGACGAAGCGATACTGGCGCCGGTCGGTATGGACCTTGGGGTTGCGGAAGTTCGCATTGCTGCTGCCGAAGTTGAACTGGGTGATGCCGGCCGCGGCGCAGCGGTCGCGGATCAGCTGCGGCAGGAACGCATTGGCGCACTGAACCGTCAGGTTCGGGCGGTTATAGCCCGGGCTCGGCTGGTTGGACGTCTTCACCTGGGCGATATTGGCGGTCACGTAGAACTCGTTGTTCTCCGCGAAGTCAAAGCCGATCCGGCTGAACCCGTTGATGCGCTCCAGCGCGGACTTGAGCGAGGCACCCGAGCCCGGCGCACCGGAGAGGTCGCCGCCCACGCAGAAGCTGTTGCCCGAAAAGCAGTTGCTGACCTGGCCATTGCCCAGCGGCACGCCGTTCGAGCCATAGTCGAAATTATACGGCACGCCGTTCGCGTCGAAGGCAATGCCCTGCAGCGGGCCGTTGTTGATCAGGCCGTAGCGGGCATATTGATAGGGCTGCGCATAGTCGCGGTAGTTGAACTGCGGCTGGCCGGCAGCGGTGCGGCCGGTGTTGAGCAGCGTGGTCGCCTTGTACCAGTTGCGGCCCCCGGCCAGGTCGGTGCCATAATTGCCCGGACCGACGCCGTCCTCATGGTCATATTCGCCGCTGAAGATCACGTGCAGGCGATTGTCGAGCAGCGCCGTGCCATAGGCGGCCTGGACGAGCGCCTGGGCATCGTCGCCATATTTGGTGATGCCGCCCTGGATATTGGCCTTGAAGCCCTCAAAGCGAGTGTCGGTGATGAAGTTGATCACACCGCCAACCGCGTCCGAACCATAGGAGGCCGACGCACCGCCCGTCACGACGTCGACGCGCTTGATCAGCAGCTGCGGGAACATGCTGATGTCGGGAACGCCGGTCACGTTCGCGCCGACGACGCGCTGGCCGTCGAGCAGCGTCAGCGTGCGGATCGTGCCCAGGCCGCGCAACGAGAAGGAGCTCAGCCCCTGCGTGCCGCTGGAGGTGCTGAACGTGCCGGTGGCGGCGCCGGTCGAGCCCTGCAGCGACGGCAGCTGCGCGACGGCGTTGAAGATGTTGGGCTGGGCGTTCTGCTGAAGCTGCTCTTCGCCGATCACGGTCGTCGGGGTCGGCGCGGCAAAGCCGGTGGTGATGCGCGTGCCGGTGACGACGACTTCGCCCGGGGCCGCGTCGGGCTGGGCGGCGGTCGAACCGGTGATGCCGGAGTCGCCCGGAGTCGCGGTCGTGTCGGTCTGGTCCTGCGGTTCGGCCGGCGGGGTCGACTGCTGCGCGAACGCCGGTGCCGCTGCCAGCGCGGCCGCGAGCACGATCAAGCTGGTAGCGTTATCAAGAAAGCGCGTAGTCCGATTCCGCTCGCGCATTGCCTTCCCCATCATCCATCCCCTTGGTGTCGGCGCGCGCCATTGATCGGCAGTCGCGTCCTATCGAGGCCATTCTACCGGATCCGCGCTCCGCAGCATCTACGACCAAAGTCGAAGTGCCCGGAATGTCACGGTCTGGCGGCGAAAAGTGCGTGGTGCGCGAGGATGAACAGCGTGCGGCCATCGGGCCCGCCGAACACCAGCTGGAGCGGCCGCTGGGGCACGTCGATGCGGCCCTGCTCGCTGCCGTCCGGGCCATAGACGAACACCTGCCCGTTCGCGACATAGACGCGCCCGTCCGGCCCCACCGCGACGCTCTCGCCGCCGCGCGGCGCGAACGGCTTGAGGTCCGTCACCGAACCGCCGACGCCCAACAGGCCGCTGTAGGTGCGGTCCTCGGACCCGTTGGCGACATAGATGCGCGACCCCACCGTGCCGTTCACGAATCCATAGGTGTCGAGCGTGTCGGAGAAGCGCCAGCCGATGTGGTTCGCCGGCCCCTGCTGCCACACGCGAAACGCGGGCAGCACCAGGCTGCCGTCGGGCGAGCGATATTCCAGCGGCTTGGGCAGGGCGACGTCGCGCGCGAACATCTCGGCCAGGGTCGTGAAATGATCCTTGGCCGGATCATATTGGTCGCGGAACTCGCCGTTGTTCCAGAAGCTCGCCGGCAGCGCCACGCGGGCGCCGGGCGTGCTGCCGGCCGGCACAGGCGATATCACGCGGACGTCGTGCGGCGCGGCCGGGTCGATGCTGTACACCGTCGCCGCCGGTCCTGCCGACGACAGCACCATCAGCTTGCCCGAACGATCGACCGCGAGGTTAACTGGATCGAGCGGCGCATCGGCGACCGTCGTTAGCCCTTCCCGCTCCGACCAGCCGTGGATGCGGTGGAAATTGCGGTCGACGAAATAGAGCTTGCCCGTCGCATCCACCGCGCCCCCGCCTAGCGAATAGAAACCGTCCGCCAGCATCCGCACCGGCGCGAGCGCGGGGGTGGCGGCCGGCACCGGCGCGTCGGTGACGTCGAGGACGGCGAACTCGCGCTCCCGCACCGCCAGCCCCCGGGTCACGTCGACGATCGAATTCTCGTACGGATATTTGCTCGCGCGCAGATAGGTGCCGCAGCCATTGGCGTCGCAGGTGGCAAAGCCGCTCTCGGCATTCACATGGACGTTGCGAAAACGGATGTTGGTCGACCGCTCCAGCGTCACCGCCGCCGGCGCCGGCTGGAGCGAGCGCGTCACCCGATAGGCGTGGAGATTGGCGAACAGCAGGTCGCTGGAATTGCGTACCTCCAGCGCCACCGCGTCGCGGCTTTCGCCGGCTTCCTCTTCGGTCTGCGGCGCCAGGAACTCCCAGTTGCGGACCCGGTCGAGCACGATTTCGGCGCGGCGGTGATGCTCGGCCGACATCTGGTAGACATAGCCCGGCGTGCTGGTGTCGGAGACATAGAGCCCGGCATGGGCATAGGTGTTGGGCGTCCACAGCCCGTTGAATGTGCCGCCGCCGCCGTCCGTCACCCACAGGCTGGCGAACTGGCCGTCCCAGCGCTTCTTCGGATCGGCATCGGCGGTGTGGTCGGCATTATAGGGATCGAAGCGGCTGCCATCCGCGAGGAAGGTGCCGTGGCCGCCCTGGAACTTGACGTCGTCGACCAGCGAAGCCTCGCCCGCGCGCCACAAGAGCGCGGTCGCGCGCGGGTTGGTCCCGCCCGTGAACAGGCCCAGGCCAGAGACGATCGCGTTGCCCCCCCGCGCGCTTTCGATCAGCCCGCGCGGGCTGCCGACGCCACGAAACGCGGCACTGTCCTCGGCCAGGACGATCTGGGTCAGGCTGGGGTGCAGGCCGATCAGCACGCTGTCGGGCCGGAGCTTGAGCGTATCGGACACCCGATAGAAGCCGGCCGGGAAGTACAGCACCTTGCGGCTGTCGATCGCGCGCTGAAGCGCGGCGGTATCGTCGGTCGCATTGTCGCCCCGCACGCCCAGGTCGCGGACGTTCACCCAGTTGCTGACCGGCGGCAGCGCCCGGATCGCGGGATCGCGCGGGCGTACGGAGGCCGACAGCGGCACCGCGTCCATCCGCGTCGCGAAGCTGCCGGTGGTGCCCAGCCCGGGCAGCGTCAGCCCATAGGTGAACTCGCGCACCCGATAGCGGTTGCCCGATCCGCCGACCGTCCGGCCGCTGTCGCGGAACTGCGCGAACACGGGCGTTCCCGTCGCCACCGCATTGTCGAAGCCGATCTGGGTATAGGCATTGCCCTCGTTGCTGATGATGACGCCCGCGCGGGAGACATTCTCGAACCGGACGTCCTTGCCCCACAGCCAGTCGCCATAGCCCCGGTCGATCTCGATCCCGACGGGCACGTTGCGGAACTGCGTGTTGACCAGCGTCAGCCCCGCCTCATGCTCGCGGATGGCGGCATCGCGCTGCCCCTCGAAGCTGGAATCGAGCAGCGTGTAGGGCCAGGCCGGCGACGGCTTTTCCGTCAGGATGCCATAGCGGCCGCCGAAGAAGCGCAGGTCCTGGCCGATGTTGCCGACCTGGTAGATGCCGGCGAGCGCGGACCCCAGGTGAAAGTCGATGTGGCTCAGGAACGCGTGCTGCGCGGTGTGGAACCGCACCGCCGTCGCCGCCGGATTGCCCTCGCCGATGTCGAAGTCGACGTTGGTCATCGCCGAATAGAAGGTGCCGGAATTGGCGTCGCCGATCCGCGAGTTGAACGGCACGCTGGTGGGCGGCGGCACCGCCACCGGGCGATCGTCCGCGCTGCCCGTCGGCCGATTGCCGGTAAAGAAGATCATGCTGCCGACGCCCGTCTGGAACCCGGGCGTGTTGGGCGCCAGCACGAAGACGGGGCGCGTGCGCCCGACGCCGAACACGCGGACGCCCGGCCACACAAAAAGGGTGCGGGTGATGCGGTAGCGGCCGGAGGGGAGGAAGACGAGGCCGCCGCCGCCCTTGCCCGCCGCCGCGTCCAGCGCCTGCTGGATGGCCGCGCCGTCGTCCGTCACCCCGTCCCCCCTGGCGACAACGGTCACCGCCCGCGGATCGGCGGGCGCGGTCGCATAGGCCGAGGTCGACTTGGGCGCGGCGAGCGCGGGCAAGGCAGTGCCGGAGAGCAGCAGCGCCAGGGACCAGAGGGAAGTGGTGCTGGCTTTCATGATCGGTCCCCTGCTCGCATCCTGCGTATGCGGGCATGGATAGATACCGCCACACGCGCTTGGCCACTGCGACCAAGGTCGCAATGGCCAAGCCGCTGCCCAGCCTCGATACCCGCCGATCAAGACCATGGTCGACCGATCGCAGTTGTGGAGTACGCGGTGCAGGCAGAACGGCAAGCGATCGACCGGCCCCGCGCCATCGTGGTGATGGGGGTGAGCGGCAGCGGCAAGACGACCCTGTCGACGCGGCTCGGGGGACAGCTCGGCTGCCCGGTGCTGGAGGGCGATGCCTTTCATTCGGTCGCCTCCGTCGCCAAGATGAAGGCGGGCCATCCACTGACGGACGAGGATCGCTGGCCCTGGCTAGACCGGCTCGGCCACGCGATCGGAGAGGCCGCCGCGACCACCGGGCTGGCGGTCGCCGCCTGTTCCGCGCTCAAGCGCGCCTATCGTGAACGGCTGGCGGCGGCATCCGCGGTGCCGCTCGATTTCGTGCTGCTCGACACCGCCCGTGACGAGATCGCGCGTCGGATGGCCAGTCGCAGCGGCCATTACATGCCGCCCAGTCTGCTCGACAGCCAGCTTGCGACCCTGGAGCGGCCGGGCCCGGAGGAACGCGCGCTAACGCTCGACGCCGCCTGTCCGCCCGATACGCTGTCTGCGCAGGTGACCGCCTGGCTGGCAGTCGCACCCGCCTCCGGCTGAACCGCCTAGGGCATCAGCCGCTTGCGGCCCTGCGACAGGTGCCAGCGCATGGCGAGCGCCGCGCCGTCCGCATCCTGCGCCCGGATCGCGTCGACGATGGCGTCGTGCTCGTCCATCATCGCGCCGATCACCTCGGGCGGACGTGACCGCGAAATCTCGACCCCCGCGCGCAGGATCTGCATCACCGCGTCCTGCAGATGGTCGAACACCGGCAGGAAGGCGGCATTGCCCGTCGCCTCGGCAATGCTGCGGTGGAGCGCCCAATCCTCGTCATGCGCAGTCGCGTTCGACAGCAGCGCGCTGCGCAACGCGCTCAGCGCATGCTCGATCTCCTCCATCTGCCGGTGCGACCGGCGCACGGCCGCCAGCCGCGCCGCCTCCGCCTCCAGCACGAACCGCACCTCATAGGTGCCAAGCGTAGCGGCCAGCGCATCCATCGGCATGTGCGAGCCCAGCCGTTCGGACGGCCGGCGCTTCACATAGGAGCCGGCACCCCTCCGCGCCTCGGTAATCCCGTCCGATGCGAGCCGGGCAAGCGCCTCGCGCACGATCGTGCGCGACATGCCGAACTGGCTGGCGAGCCGCGCCTCCGACGGCAGCCGGTCGCCGCTCACCAGCCCCTGGTCGTTGATGATCCGGACGATGTCCGTGTACGCGCGGTCCGCCAGCCGTCCTTCGCTCACCAGCGCTCTCCCATCCAGCGCGCGCGCAGCCCGTTCCTGCCGTCAGACGACATAGCTGAGCGCGAGAACCATCAAGAGCCCGACCACCGAGATCGCCGTCTCCAGCATCGACCAGGTGCGGAAGGTGTCGGCGGTGCTCGTACCGACATAGCTCTTCACCAGCCAGAAGCCGGGGTCGTTCACATGGCTGAAGAACACCGACCCGGCGCCCACCGCCAGCACCACCAGCTCTGGCGAGACGCCAGAGCCGGCGACCACGCCCGGCATGATGCCGACCGCCGTGATCGTCGCCACGGTGGCCGATCCGGCGGCCAGCCGGATGCCGACCGCGACCAGCCAGCCCAGCAGCAGCGGCGAGATCGAATACATCAGCACGATGCGCGCGAGCAGGTCCGAAAGGCCTGCGGTCACCAGCACCTGCTTGAGCGCGCCGCCCGCGCCGATTGCCAGCAGGATCGCGCCCGCCGCCGCCATCGTCTCGTGCCATACCGCGTTCTGGATCGGCTCTTCGGTCAGCCGCCGCCCGAACAGCAGCGGCAGCGCCAGCAGGTTGGCGACGAGCAGGGCGATGACCGGGTTGCTGGCCGCCGCCAGCGCCGCCGCACCGCGCAGGCCGGGCACCATCTGGCCCAGCTCGCCGATTGCGATCAGCGCGACGGGCAGCAGCACGATGAACAGCGCGCTGCCCCGGCCCGGCGTCGCGATCGAAAGCTTGTGGTCGGTCAGCACCGGCGCCTCCAGCCGCACGCCGCGCGCGGTGAACTTGGCCAGCACCGGCCCCGCGAGGATCGCGGTCGGGATCGCGATCAGGATGCCGTAGAGCATCGTCAGGCCCAGGTTCGCGCCCAGCGCCTCGACCGCCAGCAGCGGCCCGGGATGCGGCGGCACCAGCGCATGCACCACCCCCAGGCCGGCGAGCGCCGGCATGATGAGGCGCAGCTTCGCGGCGTCGCGCTCCGGCCCGTCCTCGCCGGTCATCGATTCGGCGGCCGCCACCACGATCGGCAGCAGCAGCACAAGGCCGGTTTCGAAGAACAGCGGCAGGCCGATGACGATCGCGATGCCCAGCGTCGCCCAGGGCGCTGCCCGTGCACCGGTAAGCTGCAGCGCGCCCCGCGCCAGCGTCGCGGCCGCGCCCGACAGGTGCAGCATGGCGCCGAGCGAAAGGCCCAGCGCCACTACCAGGCCGGTGCCGCCGATGATGTCGCCCACGCCCTTCTGGACCGCCTTGGCCGTATCCGACAGCGGCAGGCCGGCGAGCATGCCGACCGTGAAGGCACCGCACAGCAGGCCGATGAAGGGATGCAATCGTCCGCGGACGATCATCAGCACCGCAAGCAGAATTCCCGCGAGCGCCGCGCCGATCAGCCGGATGTCGTCGCCGGTCATTTCCGGCGGCCTTCTACGCGCGTGCGATCGTCCAGCGGGTTCGTCATCCACATCCTCCCCAAGTCCGCGGCCTCTTGGCCTTCGCCTACATCTGTAGGACAGGTTTTTACCCGTCAGCAATAAAAAAGGCTTGATTGCGAGTAAAGCGAAGGATCATAGTTGAAACCTGTCCAACCGAATCCGAACCACGGAAGATTGGACAAAGACTTCGCCTGGTGCACACGCCCCTGGCGAGCAGCGGCCACTAGGCCGATCAGGAGGAGGATGACGATGGGAGGGACTTCCGAACACGCTCGCCATTCCGAACTGCCTGCGGGACCCGCGATCGAGTCCCGCCTGGCACAATTGACCCCTGCGCAGATCAAGGTTCTGCGCGGCGTTCATTCGGGATTGCTCAACAAGCAGATCGCCTTCGATCTCGGCATCGCCGAGGCGACGGTGAAAGCACATATGACCGCGCTCATGCGCAAGTTGAACGTGCGCAACCGCACGCAGGTGGCGATCGCAGCCCAGGCGCTGAACCACCACCACGTTTCCTGACACCAGGAGAAATCGAAGCGTTGGAAAAATGCCGGGACGGCGGTCCGCCCCGGCAAAATGGTAACGATAACAAAAATTATTGGGGGAGATGAAGGATGAAGGCGAATTGGCTGCTCGGCGCGGCGGCATTGATGCTGCCCGCCCCTTTGCTGGCACAGTCGACATCCGTCTACCTCACGGCGCCGGACGAGCCGCGCGCGATCACGGTCAAGGGCGTGGGCGACGGGCGCGCCGACGACAGCGCCGCCATCCAGCAGGCGATCGACGCCGCCGCCGCAAGCGGCCAGGGCGGCGTCGTCTTCCTCCCCTCCGGCCGCTACCGGATCAGCCGCACCATCTTCGTGAAGTCGGCGGTGCGCGTGTTCGGCGTCGGGCCGACGCGGCCCGAGATCATCCTGGCCGACAACACCCCGGGCTATGGATCGGGCGTGGGGGCGATGATCGCCTTTACCGGGGAGGACCAGTATCGCGTCGGCAAGGCGCCGGTGCCGCCGCGCACGAGCGTGCCGTTCGACCCCAATGTCTGGGATGCGACGTCGAGCACCTTCTATTCCGCGCTTTCCAATGTGAACTTCCGCATCGGCGCGGGCAATTCCGGCGCGGTCGCGGTGCGCTTCCGCGTCGCCCAGCACGGCTATCTGCGCCACATCGACTTCCACATCGGATCGGGCCTCGCCGGCGTCTATCAGGCCGGCAACGAGTTCGAGAACCTGCGCTTCTTCGGCGGCCGCTATGGCATCATGTCCGAAAAGACCTCGCCCGCCTGGCAGTTCACGCTGATCGATTCCGAGTTCCAGGGCCAGCGCGACGCCGCCATCCGCGAGCATGAAGTCGACCTGACCCTCGTCAACGTCGCCATCCGCGACACGCCGATCGGCATCGAGATCAACCGCGGCAATTCCGATTCGCTGTTCGGCAAGCAGGTCCGGTTCGAGAATGTATCGAACGCGGCCGTGCTCATCTCTGCCGAGGACAACGTCTTCACCCAGGTCGGCTTTGCGGACGCGGTGGCGATCAACACGCCGACCTTCGCGCGCTTCCGCGACAGCGGAAAGACGGTGGCGGGCTCCGGCACCCGCTACCGGGTCAAGGACTTCTCCTACGGCCTCAAGCTCGCCGGGCTGGGCACCGTCGGCGACTATGCGACCGATGTGGAGATGGCGCCGCTCGGCCGCACGCCGGCGCGCCCGGCCGCCAAGATCCGCGCCCTCCCGCCGGTCTCGCAATGGGTCAACGTCCGCGACCTGGGGGTGAAGGGCGACGACGAGACCGACGATACCGCCGCGCTCCAGCGGGCGATCGACACCCATCGCGTGCTCTACATGCCGATGGGCCGCTATCGCGTCACCGACACCATCCGGCTGCGGCCCGACAGCGTGCTCATCGCGCTCCACCCCAGCCTCACCCACCTCTATCTGCCGGACGAGACGCCCGCCTACATGGGCGTCGGCGGGCCCAAGGCGCTGATCGAGAGCGCGAAGGGCGGCAACGCCATCGTCCATGGCCTGGGCCTGTGGACCGGCGGCGTGAACCCGCGCGCGACCGGGCTGCTGTGGCGCGCGGGCGAGGCGTCGGAGGTCAACGACGTCAAGATCCAGGGCGGCGGCGGCACCATGCTGACCAAGGGCAGCGCGATCCGCTTCGGCGATCCGCGCGCGCGCTTCGACGGGCAATATCCCAGCATCTGGGTGACGGACGGCGGCGGCGGCACCTTTGCCGCGCTGTGGTCGCCCAACACCCTGGCCTCGGCAGGCTTCTACGTCTCCGACACCAAGACGCCGGGCCATGTCTACCAGCTGTCGGCCGAGCATCATTACCGGGCCGAGATCGTGCTCAAGAACGTCGAGAACTGGGAGTTCCTCGCGCCCCAGACCGAGCAGGAGGTGCAGGACGGCGTCAACGCGGTCTCCACCGAGTTCCACAATTCGCGCAACATCCTGTTCGCCAACTACCACGGCTATCGCGTCACCCGCTCGATCAAGCCGATGGATGCGGCGGTGAAGCTCTATAATTCGGGCGAGATCCGCTTCCGCAACCTGCATGTGAACGGCGAAAGCGGCTTTGCCAGCTGCGATACCAAGGGCTGCGGCACGTTCCTGCGCGCCAGCAAGTTCCCGTTCGAAAACGCGATCAAGGACATGACGCGCCAGCAGGAAGTGCGCGAGCGCGAGTTCGCGCGGCTCGACCTGCCGCCCGCGCCCACGGCGGCGGCGACCCGGTCGGGCGTGCCGGTCTCGCCCGGTGTCGAAAAGCTCGCCGACGGTTTCTACTCGATCGCCGGCGGCGCGGTGGATGCCAGGGGCAAGCTCTACTTCATCGACCGCTTCTTCCAGCGCATCCACGGCTGGTCGAAGCCGGAGGGGCTGACGATCGTCGCCGACGCCCCGCTCGACGCGGTGAACCTGGCGGTCGATCGCTCCGGCGACCTGATGGTGCTCTCCTCGGCCGGCCGGGACGGCACGGTCTACAGCATCGATCCGGCCAAGCCCGCCGATGTCCGCGTGATCGCTCCCACCCCGGCGAAGGCGCGCACCGGCGCCGCGACGCTGCTGCCGGTCAATGTGTGGGAGAACGGCGAGTTCGCGGACCGGATCGACCCCGCGACCTATGAATATCCCGGCATTGCCGACCTGTTCGTCGCCAAGATGGCCCAGGCAAAGCCGCAGGAATATGTCTCTCCGGACGGATCGTTGGTGCTGCCGGCGTTCCGCGTCTGGAACCAGGGGCCGGACGATCATCGCGGCTGGCGCTGGTCGGACACGCTCGACGCCTATGGGCTGGTCGCGTCCGACGGAAACGGCCGCGTCGTCCTGACCAACGCGTCGGAGAACCGGACCTATAGCGGCATCGTCGGGGAGGCCGGGAAGGTCACCGACCTGAAGATCGTCGCCGATCGTGGCGGCGAGAGCGTCGCCCGCGACGACGCCGGCAACCTCTATGTCGCGAACGGGCAGGTGTTCGTCTACGGCCCGGATTCGCAGCTGCAGCGCCGGATCGACGTTCCGGAACGCCCCCTTCAGCTGCTGATCGGCGGGCCAGACCGGCGGACGCTCTACATCCTCACCCACCACAGCCTCTACGCCAGCCCGCTCTAGGGCGGCGTCGCCCGCGACCGGCTTCCACGGCGAAGCCGGTCGCGCCCGTGGCAGCGCCCACACCCAAGCGCCCATTGTGCGAACGGCCCGATCCTGCCTAGACTTGCGCCACGGGCTTTTCGCGGACGCCCGTTCAGACGGATGTCGTCCAAGTCCGCTCCATGGGTCGCGCCCGGCGACCAGGAGCCGATCGATGAACACCCCAGCCGACAACGTGCCCGACATCAGCCTTCCCGCCCTGTTCGCCAAGTTCCTGCGCTTCGGCATGCTGGCGTTCGGCGGGCCCGTCGCGCAGATCGCGATGATCCGCCACGCGCTCGTCGACGAGGAAGGCTGGATCACGAGCAGCCGCTTCAACCGGTTACTGGCGGTGATGCAGGTGCTGCCCGGCCCGGAAGCGCACGAACTGTGCGTCCACATGGGCATGGTCGCGCGCGGGCGCCTCGGCGGGATACTGGCGGGGCTCGGCTTCATGCTGCCGGGCTTCGTGCTGATGCTGTTGTGCGGCTGGGCCTATGCCGCCTTCATCGCCGGCAGCGTCTTGCTGGCGGGCGTGCTGCTGGGCGTGCAGGCGGCGGTCCTCGCGATCATCCTGCGCGCGGTGCACCGGATCGGCTCGCATATCCTCGTCGACTCGACGCTCGCGGGTCTCGCGGTCCTCGGGCTCATCGGCACTTTGGCCGGCATACCCTTCTGGGTGCTGCTGGTCGCCGCCGGCGCCGCCTATGCCGGGTTTCGGCGGCCGGCGGCGATCTGGGGATCGGTGCTCCTCGTGGCGCTCGCCGCCTGGGTCGTCACCCGCACGCCGGACGCGTCGACGGCGGTCGCGCTTGCCCGCGCCGGCACGCCGGCCACGATCCTCGCGCTCTTCGTGGCCGGGCTGAAGGGCGGCCTGCTGACCTTTGGCGGCGCCTATACCGCGATCCCCTATGTGCGCGCGGACACGGTCGGGCGCGGCTGGATCTCCGACGGCGCCTTCCTCGATGGCGTCGCGATCGCCGGGCTGTTGCCGGCGCCGCTGGTGATCTTTGCGACCTTCGCGGGCTATCTCGCGGGCGGATGGGGCGGTGCGCTCGCGATCACGGCCGGCATTTTCCTGCCGGCCTTCGCCTTCTCGCTCCTCTTTTTCGAACGACTGGAGGCGGTGGTCGACAACCCCCTCCTCCACCGCCTGCTCGACGGCGTCGCCGCGATGGTGGTGGGCATCATCGCCGCGACCTTCGTGGAGCTCGGCGCCAGCACGCTTGCGCGCGCGCCCCAGCCGCTTGCCATCGCCGGGATCTTCGTCGTGGCGGCGCTCGCGAGCTGGCGGCTGAAGGGCCGCTGGCTCCCGTTCGCGCTCGTCACCTTCGGCGGCGTCGCCGGCTGGCTCGCCTTTTCCTGACGCTGCCTAGGCGGCTCGCCTGGGCTTCAGCGAGATCCGCGCGATGTCGTGGTTGGAGGTCATGTAGAGCGCCGCCCCGCCCTCGCCGATCGTGCAGTTCGAGATGACGTCGCCGGTCTGGATCAGCCCCAGCCGCTCGCCTTCGGGGCTCAGCACATGCATGCCGCCGGGGCCGCTCGCGAACAAATGCCCCTCGGCCGCGACCTTCATGCCGTCCGGCAGGCCCTGGCCGCCCGCGGCCAGGTCGGCTGCGAAGTCGACCAGCACGCGCTTGGCGGTCGGCATGCCGCGCGCGTCGAGCGTATAGACGACCAGCACCGGCCCCTTGGGGTCCGATACCGCGACATAGAGCGTGCTTTCGTCCGGAGAAAGCGCGATGCCGTTGGGCCGGGTGAGGCTGCGGTCGACCACCGCCAGCTGCCCGTCCGCGCCCAGCCGATAGACGCCGCAGAAGTCGAGTTCGCGCAGCGGCGAATTGCCGTCGCCCGCCAGGCCATAGGGCGGATCGGTGAAGTAGATCGCGCCGTCGCTGGCGCAGATCACGTCGTTGGGGCTGTTGAAGCGCTTGCCCTCGAACCGGTCGACCACCACCGTCTTCTTGGCGGTGGCGAAATCGAGCCGGGCGACCGTGCGGCTGCCGCTGTCCGCGATCAGCAGCCGACCGCGCCCGTCGAGCGCGAGGCCGTTGGCACCCGCCTCGCGGATCGACGGCGGGATCGGCCCGGCCAGGCCCGACGGCTCAAGGAACAGGTCGAAGCCCTGCTCGCGCCGCCACCGCCAGATGCGGTTGGCCGGCACGTCGGAGAACAACAGCATGCCGCCGCCGCGCGGCACCCACAGCGGCCCTTCGGACCAGGTATAGCCACCACCCAGCGTCTCGACGGGGCCACTCGCGTCCAGGATCGCGTCGAGCTTGGGCGACAGGCGGCGGATGCCGCGCGGCTTGCCGCCAGCCGCCCCCGCAGCCGCCCCCGCGCTCGACGCGATCGGCAGCGCAGCGGCCGCCCCCAGCACTTCCCGTCGGCGCATCGGCAGTCCCCCCATGGTCACTTCCCCATCCGTTCGACGGCCATCGCCGTCGCTTCCCCACCGCCGATACACAGTGCCGCGACGCCGCGCCGCTTGCCGCTCTGCTCCAGCGCCGACAGCAGCGTGGCGAGCACCCGCGCGCCCGAGGCGCCGATCGGGTGGCCAAGCGCGGTCGCGCCGCCGTGGACGTTCAGCCGGTCGTGCGGAATGCCCAGGTCCTGCATCGCGATCATGGCGACACAGGCAAAGGCCTCGTTGATCTCGAACAGGTCGACATCGTCCACCGACCAGCCCGCCTTGTCGAGCACGCGCTGCACGGCGCCTACCGGAGCGGTGGTGAACTGCGCGGGTGCGCGGGCATGGGCGGCGTGGGCGACGATGCGGGCGACGGGGGTCAGCCCGCGCGCCTCGGCCACCGACGCGCGCGCCAGCACCAGCGCCGCCGCCCCGTCCGAGATCGACGAGGCGTTGGCGGCGGTGATCGTGCCTTCCTTGGCGAACGCGGCCTTCAGCGTGGGGATGCGGGCGACATCGCCCTTTGCCGGCTGCTCGTCCCGGGTGACGGTGGTGGTGCCCTTGCGCCCGACCACCTCGACGGGGACGATCTCCCGCTCGAACGCGCCCGAGGTCTGCGCCGCCTGTGCGCGCGTCAGCGATTCGATGGCGAAGGCGTCCTGCGTCTCGCGGGTGAACTGATATTCGCGGGCGCTGTCCTCGGCAAAGGTGCCCATCGCGCGGCCGGGCTCATAGGCGTCTTCCAGCCCGTCGAGCATCATGTGGTCATAGACCGTGTCATGGCCGATGCGCGCGCCGGCACGGTGCTTGGCCATCAGATAGGGCGCGTTGGACATGCTCTCCATGCCGCCCGCGACGATCATGTCGCACGATCCGGCGGCGATCGCGTCGGCGGCCATCATCGCCGCCTTCATGCCCGATCCGCACATCTTGTTGACCGTGGTCGCCTCGACCGATTCGGGGAGGCCCGCATAGAGCGCCGCCTGCCGCGCGGGCGCCTGGCCGAGGCCGGCCGACAGCACGCAGCCCATATAGGCGCGCTCGATGTCTTCGGGGGCGACGCCGGCGCGCTTGACGGCGGCGCGGATAGCGGTGGCGCCCAGCCGGGTGGCGGGCACGGCCGCAAGCGCTCCCTGGAACCCGCCCATCGGCGTGCGGGCATAGGAAAGGATCACGGTCGGGTCGGCGGCGGTCATGGCGTTGCTCTCCTGCACCGGCGTCGTTGCGCCGGCGGATCCGATATAGGGTGCGCCTTCGCCGCTGTCGCTATTCCTCGACCCAGTCCTGCGGCAGGACGCGCGCCGCCGCCGCCATCAGGACGCCCGCGATCAGGTAGAACACCAGCGTCCCCAGCATCGCATAGCGCAGCGCCTCGTCGCCCAGCTGCGGGGTCAGCGCCTTCGACAGCGCGCCCACCAACCACGATCCCAGCCCCAGCCCGATCAGGTTGTTGATCAGCAGGAAGCACGCGCTCGCGGTGCTGCGCATGGCGCTCGGCACCAGCTGCTGCACCGCCGTCAGCAGCGGGCCCGGCCACGCATAGACCAGCGCCTGCGGCACCACGAACAGCGCCAGCGCCGCCTGCCACGATCCCGACAGCATCGCCGCCGCCATCAACGGCACCCCCGCGACATAGGCAATCGCCGGCACCAGCGCATAGGCGCGCCGCGTCCGCCGGCCCCAGCGATCGGCGATCATCCCGCCCAGCAGGATGCCCGCGACGCCCCCGGTCAGCAGCAGCGCGCCGACGAACCGCCCGGTCTCGGCCAGGTCCAGCCCGAAGCTGCGCATCATCAGGCTGGGCAGCCAGAAGGCGATGCCATAGCCCGCCGTCGATCCCGCAGCCCCGCCCAGCGACAACAGCCAGAAGGCGGGCTTGCGCGCCAGCATCCCGAACACCGGCCGCATGGTGCCGCGCTCGGCGGGCGCGGCCCGCGGCGGATCGCGCACCAGCAGCCGGAACACGGGCGCGGTGAGCAGCCCCGCCACCCCCATCACCATGAACGCCGTGCGCCATTCGATCGCCGCCGCGATCGCGCCGCCCAGCAGCACGCCGACGGCCGAGCCGATCGGGATGCCCAGCCCATAGATCGCCAGCGCCCGCGCCCGCTTTCCCGGCGGAAAGGTGTCGGCGATCAGCGCATAGGAAGGCGCCACGCCCCCCGCCTCGCCCACGCCCACGCCCACCCGGAACAGGAACATCTGCGCAAAGCCCTGCGCCGTCCCGCACAGCGCGGTGAACCCGCTCCACACCGCCAGGCTGATCGTGATGACCCAGCTGCGGCTGGTCCGGTCCGCCAGCATCGCGATCGGAATCGCCATCGTGCAATAGAGCGTCGCAAAGGCGAGCCCGCCCAACAGGCCCAGCTGCGAATCCGACAGTCCCAGGTCCGCCTTCACCGGCATCGCCAGGATGCTCAGGATCTGCCGGTCGAGAAAGTTGAAGCTGTAGACGAGCAGCAGCATCGCCAGCACCACCCGGGGCCGGCGCGCACCGCCGCCTGCGACCGCGGTCATGCCGCTACTTCAGCTTGTCCTTGAGCGCGGCAAAGGCCGAATAGGGCTGCACCTCGTCCTCGCGCAGCACGCCCGCCTCGCGCAGGATCGCGTCGGCATTGGGCGCGCGCGGGAACGGGTCGAGCGCCAGCGCCAGCGTCTCGGCCGCCGCCTCGCCCAGGTCGATCGCGCTGCCTTCAAAGAACATGGTGTCGCATTCCTCGGGCGACAGCTCGAGCTCGTCGCCCTCGGGCGTACCCTCGGGCAGGAAGCGCAGCGCAAAGCGCTCCTCGATGGTCTCGGGCACCGGCTCGCCGGTCGCGACACAGGCCTGCACCACCGCCCCGCGCAAGGTGCCGCGCGCGGCCACGCCCGCGGCCTCCTGGTGCAGGGTGAAGTCGGCGGCCAGGCTGTCGATCGCGATCAGGCGGAATCGCCTGGCCAGCGCCGCGCGCTCGTCGGCGGTCGCCTCGACCTGCACCTGCGACTCGCCCGCGCCGATGCGGTCGAGCCGCTGCGGACGGCTGAATTCGGGGGTGGCAGTCATTCGGGAAGCCTTCCAGCAAGCAGGGTTTGGATCGGGGTGTCCTCCAGCGCCCGGTGCAGCGACTCGAGCGCCGCGGCGGCATGGGCGAGCGGCGCCGCCCCGGGATCCTCCCCGCGATAGAGGTTGCGCAGCAGCGCCGGGGCGAGCGTGCCGGTGGCCAGCCCCTCGCGGTACGCGCCCAGCCGCCCGCCCAGCATCGCCATCATCCGGCCGATGTGCTTGCCGACGACGACGTCGCCGATGCCCGACTGGCGCAGCTGCCCGTCCATGTCGTCGACGAAGCGCTCTGCGATCCGCACCGCGGGCAGCGCGCCCTCGGCCGTATCCTCCAGCCGCAGCAGCACCATCGATATCACCGCCGCCAGCATGTCGAAGCGGCCGTCGGTGGTATCGGGCACCGCGCCCTCGACATACCAGTGCGGCTGGCGAGCGCGCGCGACCACCGCGTCGTACAGCGGTGCCAGCGGATCGGGGGGCGAGCGGAACAGGTCCAGGAGGCGCATGGCAGCTTTCGAAAGACGGTAGGAAACGGAGGGCGGCCTTGTCGCGCACCGCCGGCCCGCATATTGAGGCGATCGGCGCGCGATGCAATCGCCCGCCGGGTTTGCTGGAGGAAGTCGATGAAGCTGTTTGCGCACCACGGCATTGCCGTTGCCGCCGTGGCGCTGGCCGCGCTGAGCCTGGGAGGCTGCACGCGCGTGCGCAGCCACCAGGGCTATGTGATCGACGCCGACCTGGTGAACGCGGTCCAGCCGGGCGTGGACAACCGCGAATCGGTCGCCACCACGCTGGGCCACCCGACCTTCACCGGCCAGTTCGGCGGCGGCAATACCGAATGGTATTACCTCTCGCGCGACAGCCGCAACCTGGCCTTCCACAACCCGAACCCGGTTGACCAGACGACGATCCGCATCCGCTTCGACCAGAACGGCACCGTCCAGGCGGTCGACCGCACCGGCATCGACCAGGTCGCGTCGGTCAGCCCGTCGAAGAAGAAGACGCCCACGCTCGGCCGCAACAAGAGCTTCTTCCAGGATCTGTTCGGCAACATCGGCACGGTCGGCGCTGCCGGCATGGGCGGCCCGGGCGGCGGCAACCCGAACCAATAATTCTGCCGGGGGCTGCCCGCCCGCAGCTTTCGTTTCGCTGACAATTCGGTTTGCGCGCCGTTCAGCGAGCCGCTGCTACCTCCTCGATCATCGGGCAGTTCCCGGTGAAGAGGAGGTTTCATGCGTACCCTGATCCTTGCAGCCCTTGCCGCGACGACCGCCTTGTCCGGCATCGCCCTTCCCGTCGCGGCAAGCGCCCAGCCGCGCCCCGAGTATCGCGATCACCGCGACGACCGCCGCTACGACAACCGCCGGCACGAAGCGCAGCGCCATCACGCCCGCCCTGCTCCCCGCGCCTATCCGCGCGATCACCGCTGGGGCCGCAACGACTGGCGCGCCTATCGCCAGGAAAACCGTCGCCTCTATGCGCGCGGCGGTTGGCAGGCACCGTTCGGCTATTCCGGCTTCCGCGCAGGCGCCCGCATCGCCCCCAATTATTACGGCCCGCGCTACGTGATCGCCGACCCGTGGCGCTATCGCCTGCCGCCGGTTCGTCCCGGCCAGCGCTGGGTCCGCCATTATGACGATGTGGTCCTGGTCGACACCCGTCGCGGCCGCGTAATCGACGTCATCCGCGGCTTCTACTGGTAACGACCAAATGCTACCCGGCCGGGGAGTTGCTCCCCGGCCGCTTCCCATTCCCCAGTTCCGAGACTTGATCGGCCAAACACTACGACCCCTTACCCCATCCTAAAAAATACTTAGGCAGGACTTGCCTGATCTTGTAATTACGACATAGTTAACCATCCGAATTGGGGGATTCGTTTTGGGGGGACTATGGCTCGGCGCGCTGGATAGCGTGCTGCACGAAGTCGTGCTGTTCGCGGCATTCGGCTTCCTGATCGGCGGTGCCGATGATCTCGCGACCGACATCGTCCATTTCGCGCGCCGCTTCCGGCGGTATCCCGCAGTCTGGCAAAGCCGCCCGACCGGGCCCTACCGGCCGGGTCGACTGGCCGTGTTCGTGCCCGCCTGGGACGAATCGGCCGTGATCGGGCTGATGCTCCGCACTGCCCTCGCCCGCTTCGACCATCCCGACTATCGCATCTATGCGGGTGCCTATCCCAATGATCCCGGCACCATCGCCGCCATCCGCGCCGTTGCGGCGGAGGATGCGCGCGTCCGGCTGGTCGTTTGCCCGCGCCCCGGCCCCACCACCAAGGCCGATTGCCTGAACGCCTTGTGGCACGCGCTGCTTGCCGACCAGCGGGGGGAAGGCTCTGCGTTCAAGGGCGTCGTCCTCCACGATGCCGAGGATCTGGTTCACCCCGAAGAGCTGCAGCTGCTCGACCAGGGGCTCGACCATGCCACCAACGTCCAGCTGCCGGTGCTGCCGCTCGCCGATCCGCGCTCGCGCTGGATTTCAGGCCATTACATCGACGAGTTTGCGGAAACGAAGTGTGCGTTACCGCACTTCCGCTCAAGTGCGCGCTCGGCTGCAGGCGGAGCTTTCATGCCGACGTAAGATGTGTTCGTTTGACCATAACCCGGGAGCCCGTCCGTCCCATTTCTGGAACCATCTTCTGCGGATGCAGGAACATCCAACTTGCCCTATTCGGCGGAGCAGCAACTATAGGCATTCCTCCACGCGGCGAGGAGGACCTGACGAGAAAGCCAATTCATAGTGCAGAACCACGAGTACGCCCTTTTAGGCGGCATGAACCGAGCCAAGGTGGGCCAATACTTGAGCCTCGCCGCCGCAGGCGTTTCGGCGGTCGTTATGCTCATTGTACTGACGCTGTGGGACGTGGCCACTGCCTTTGGGCTTAATGCCAACATTCCGCCCGCAGTGATCTCCCTTGCCGGAGCTGGCACCATATTCACCATCCTCTACTGGTTTCTGGACAAACACGCATGGCGGTGGGCGCCAGTTGGCGGTTGGCTCAAAGCTCCGGATCTGAGCGGAGTCTGGTCGTGCCACGGCACTTCCCTAAAGCCTGATGGATCTGTGGACCGGGATTGGACCGGCACTGTCACGATCGTGCAGAGCTGGGAGCGCATCCGCGTCCGCATGAAGACGGATCACTCGGGCTCCAACAGCATAGCCGCAGCCTTAGTGTGCGACGAAGCAGATGGCTTCCGGCTGTTATACAACTATCGGAACGATCCAAAGGCAGGCCAGCCTGACCTGCAAAGCCATCGAGGCTTTGCAGAGCTCGTCTTCTCGCACGATCGCGCCAGCGCGGAAGGCGAGTACTTCAACGGCCAGGGCCGATTCACGTTCGGGAAGATGCGACTGACAAAGGAGTCTGCCTGATGCCTCTGGATATCAACTCACGCTTGGAAAGTCTGCGTGCTCGGCGCCGGGGTGTGGATGCTGTCAACAACGGCCGAATAACAGCCGATTTCGCTTCCGATATCCTTCGCAAGAGCGTCGTCCAGGAGTCTTGGCAGCGCCGCGCGTCCAATCAACCGCATACCCGTTATGCGCTCGGAGCAATGCAGGCAGTCGACGCCGATTACACCCAGAAGAGCAAGGACGAGGCAAGAAGAGTCGAGAATCAGCTTCGAAACGGACTTGGCATTTCCTTCGAAACGCGCCTTCAAGGATCAGTTCCGCTCGATATACATATTCGCGGCGTCAGCGATGTTGATCTTTTAGTGCTAAGGACCGACTTTTTTACGTACAACCCGTACGGGGCGCGAGCAGCCTACTATACGCCGAGCACTCTGACGTCCTTGGGAGCACTGACTCATTTGCGTAATGAGTGCGAAGATCTCCTGAAGCGCCGCTATTGGGGCGCCAAGGTCGACTGTGCCGGCGGCAAGTGCATTAGCTTATCAGGTGGCGCCTTCGAAAGGCCAGTTGATGTTGTCCCCGCGCACTGGAATAATACTGCAGCTTACCAAGCTCTAAACCAAGAGCATGATCGAGGTGTAACGATCCTCGACAAAAAGGTGCCGACCACCGTCGACAACCTCCCCTTCACTCACATGAAACGCGTTCACGATCGTGACGTGGAATACTATGGGGGACTCAAAAAGGCTATTCGCTTGGTAAAGAACGTCAAGAATGATGCCGCGAATAGCTCCTCTGCCGCGAAGCTGTCGAGCTTCGATGTAGCCGGCCTTCTTTACCATGCCGATCCGACGCCCCTTAGGGCCGGTGGTGTGAACGAACTGTACATATTACGTGAGGCGCAGCGCTTCTTCGATTGGTGCTATCGCAACAAAGACGAAGCGGGGCGGCTTCAGACGCCAGATGGCTCGCGAGCTGTACTCAACAGCTCGGAGAAGCATTCCGCCGTTCTCAGTATATCGGCAGAACTGGATGACCTCGCTAAACAAGTTGCGGTCGAGCAAGGGCTCACGAGCACGAACCTCAACTGGAACTCTATTTACTACACGCTTGGAAACGCTCGCGTTCCGGCCGCCGCATAGGTGAGCCAAGGACGCTTTTGTGGCGTGAGGTTATCGGCCGCACGCTTGCACGTTACTGATAGCTAACTGGGTGGAGGAAAACCCCGAATGCTGAGTGCCGAAGCTCAACGCATTATCTCGGATAAGCCTGACGCATGGGAATACCGTCTGACGGTGGAAGTGTTGCAGACCGAGATGGCTCCAACAATTCAAAGGTGGGATGCTCTTAAGCGAGGCCTGTACTCGAAGCCGACATCGCGCATCGCGGAGGACGCTTCACTTGCATGGCTGAAGGACCGGCTGGATGAAGTGACGAGCCTTACGGGTTCATTCAGCGCTCTCGCCAACGAGGAGTTTGCTAAAGCATGGGGGGAACCGGGGCAGCCCGGTGATGCGGCTGCGATCGTCTCCACCAGCAAGTTGTTCGCTGAAATGTGCGCTGGAGCACTCGCGTGGGAAGAGCGAGTCCGCTTCACCATACTTGACGATGTGTTCGACCCGACCCGTCGCCTCTTCATCGGGATCGCAGGGACCTTTATCGGCGAGGCTGTCAAACTGCCGTCTTTCATCAAGAGCATCTTGGACGATGAGGACAGCCGCGGAACACAGACGCTGGACATGGCGCTCACCTGCCCTGATGGTTGGTTAGAGCAAGTTGAAGCCTCCCTCCAGGAGGCGGCCGAGCGGCTCGCGCTCAGGTAGGCCCCCACGAGTTCCGGCAGGACTCTCGCTTGTCGGGAGTATCAAGCACTTAGCGTGGCTAACTTGCCGGAAACCACTGACGGAGTTCTGCGGCATACCGAAGGCTTTGGCTAACCGCTCGGCAGCCAAATGCCCGCCCGGGAGGGGCGCCGAGTCGCGGACGAGCGGGGAAACTCGGCGCAGCCGAAGTGGCTCAGCAAAGCCTACCGCGGCCACGCCTCCACCAGCAGCCGCCGCCTCGCCTCGCACGCGGCCAGGTCGAAGCGCCCGTCGCGGATCGTGCCGTCGTCGTCAGCAGCGGTGGCGCTACCGTCCGCCTGCCGGCGCTGTGGTGTCGGGACGCACGGCTCCAGCGCCGCCCGCGGCGGCTTCGGCAAGCTCGGCATCAAGGGCATCGACCGCGCGCACCCGGTCAGCATCGCGGCACAGCACGCGGCCAGCATCAGTCTGCGCATATTCCCTCACGGTGTTGGTGGATCGGACAATGATCGGCTGGCGCGCAGCCAGACCGTCGGCATAGTTGGTTGCCGCCTGAGCGAGGTTGGTGGCGTAGCGCCGCTCTGCCTCCAGCCGGGCTTTCTCCGCATCGTCGAGCGCAGCCGACCATGCGGAGCGCTCAGCGCGCAGCGTGGCGGTGCGGTCGGCGAGCGTCGCCCGTGTGGCGAGCAGCGCCGCCGCGAGCGCCAGCATCGGCAGCGCCCACCAGAAGCGGCGCAGCAACGCTAGGGCGGTCACGCCTCCCGCACCTGGCGTGCGATCCAGCCGTAGAGGAACGCCTCCTGCGACTTGTTCGCCTCCGCGATCTCGGCGTAGCGGCCGGTCCGGAAGGAGCGGACAAGCCACAGCAGCACCGCCCTCCCCTCAGCATTGCTTCGCTGCCGCAGGTAGGCGTCGAGCGCTGCCAGCGTGAGCGGCCCGATACCGCCGTCGACCGCCACGTCGGGGTAGGTGCGCGCCTCGCTGTTGAGCAGGTTGAGCGCACGCTGCAGGAACTTGCCCGCCTGCGCCGGCCCCATGTTCACCCCAGCGTCGAACAGCTCGGCGGCGAGATCCTCGTCGCGGGTCGCGACCTTGTCGAA
Organism: Sphingomonas sp. 3-13AW; assembly: GCF_049311085.1. NCBI lineage: Bacteria > Pseudomonadati > Pseudomonadota > Alphaproteobacteria > Sphingomonadales > Sphingomonadaceae > Sphingomonas > Sphingomonas sp. 3-13AW. The sequence continues at coordinate 69,735 of NZ_JASNVZ010000018.1, forward strand.
GCCGGGAGCGGTCCAGTACCGCTGGCGGTAGATCTCCGCCGCCGTGGCGCGCGGAAGCGATCGCATGTCGCCGCGATAGCCATAGGCACGCGCGACCTGTTCGGTGATCCCCCAGTTGGTGGGGCCGCCACGATCGGCAGGGTGGTTCACATACCCGCCCTCACGCGCGATCACCTCGGCAACCAGCTGATCAGCCGTCTTTGCCATGACTCTTCCTTTCATCGGTAACGTGGGTGACATTCTCGGGAAACACAGCGGGGGCATTCAGCCTCTGAGCGCACAACCCCCGTCGCGCTTGCGCCCCGGCCCCTGGAGCCCAACGCCATGAGCCGGGGCGGCCCGTCACTTTCGGGGATTGAAGAACCCCTCGATCGCGCCGCGCACCCGTTCGGAGAACTGGGAGGCGATGAACTCGAGCAGCCCCAGCCCGAGGAACCCGGCCGACGCGCCGGCACCCAGCGCGCGGAATGGCGTCAGCTCGCGCTCGGACGAGAATGCGATCATGGCGAGCGCGAACAGCACGGTAACAGCGAAGTTCGCCCGGCTGGGGACACGCTCCTCCCCCTCACGGCGCACCGACTGCGCGATGTACCGGCCCAGCACGACGCCAGCGACGCCGAAGAGCGCCGGCACGATCGGGATGTTGAGGCCAAGCAGTGCGACTGCGGCCGGCCCCACGGCCGCAGCGACCACGTTCTGCCCGGCCATCAGACAAACGGGGCCGAGATCAGGGCGAGCCCGAGAATGATGAGGACGATCATGGTGTCGTGGCGGAACTGGATGCGCGTGCGATGCTCGTCGGACGTCGGCCGGCGCGTCAGCTGGTCGATCATGCGCGGACGTTCCTTGTCGATGACGAAGGCGGCGAGCAGCAAGCCGGCGACGAGGATCACGCCCCGCGCAGACGCGAGGAAAGTGACGATCCGCTCGGCCATTCCCGCGTCGCCGATGCCGAACATCAGGAACACTCCGGCCGGGCTGACGACCGCCAGCAGCGGGACGATCAGCGCGACCTTGATCCAGCGGTAGACGTTCACCGGATGCCACAGGCCACAGCCGCGATCGTGGAAGATCTGCGCCCCTGCCCTGAGTGTCATCGACAGGGGTAGGAAGGTGCCCACGAGCACCGCGAACATTCCCCAAAGTGGGTTCATGGGAACTCTCCCTGCCCGGAGCGCGCCGGGCTTCGCTTCATCTCGGGAGGGGGCGCCTCAGAGGGCGGTGATCCCGCGCAACG
>NZ_JASNVZ010000019.1:0-69449 GCF_049311085.1 Sphingomonas sp. 3-13AW
ATCCCAGCCTGCCAGCAGTGCGCCAGGCCATCCTTGACCGCCTGTTCCGCTCACCGCCGCACCACTGCCCTCACTGTGGATGCAGCCTCAACAGACCTCCCCACGCTCTTCTGCCAAAGTAGTGCTAGCAGGTCTGATCTGAGGGCACGGGCTGCGTGAAGCGCTCGGGGTTCCGATGTAGTTGGCGCACATACTATTCGACAAAGACCAGTTCACACCGCGCGGGCTGAACGGCTGACGCCGGGAGGCTCAGGCGACGTGCACCGGTGCAACGAAATTTATCTCTGAAAGCCCGATGTACTAGAGAGAAAACGCTCCCTCCCTCGGTTCCGCCACTGCGCTATTGCAGGTGAGGGCACATGCGATACCTTTAGGACTTCTTCCGCAAGCTCCTTCACCATTAACCTTTCGGTTAAGTAGCGGCATAAGCCCGATAGCCGCGCGCCGCACCGCTTGCTCTTCGTCAGGTGCCGCGGCCACCGGAGCACATCGGGAAGTGTTGGCGCGCCAGCGACGTCAGGTTGCGCGACACCGAAGACATTGGTTCAGTCAGCACGGGCGGACAAGCCGCCGGGAGGTGCTAGCCTAATATGTAAATTCAGCGAGCTACAGTGAGGAAAGCCGCTTGCCTCAAGTAGGCCACCACAAGCATCCGCTAGTCCCCGGCGAAAGCCGCGCCGGCCCGGATATCGCCAGGAATGCATTGTGAAGGGAGATTTGCTCCCGCCCGAGAATGTAGTTGAAGCCATATGCTCGCCGCGGCTGTCCGCCAGCGCCAGCGATCTCTTGACGGAATCGTGGGGCGCAGTGTTATTGGCATCATCGCGCACAAAATGCGGTTAGTGTCTTCGCCAGAGCTGGAATAAGAAGATGTGGCAGTGACTTCCTCCGGAAATGTGCGGCCACGTCGCGTGCATGAAACGTTCGGAAGGTGGCCTCGTTCGCTTTGCATGCTCGCCAGGCCCCGGGCTCGGGCGGGACTTCTCTTGTAAGCGACCTCGGCTGCTCAGAGTGACTCGGTTGATCTGTCACAGAGTTGAATGCCGTTGCGTATTGGCAATCATTTAGCCTAGCATCATTACGGAGAGGGTGATCACCGCCCGAGGTGAGGCCAAGGGGTTATGATCGTGAGCCGTCGAACTGTCGTGACATCCGGCTTGGTCGTCGCAGCGGCTGCCTGTGCTCCACATGTCTCGCGAAATGGTGCCGGGCCAATGACGGTGGAGGCGGCGCTTCGCGTTGCTGCGCGGCCCGACGTGATCGAAGTTGGACCGATCCTTCACGCTGCGGCACAATTGGGCCTAGAGCGAGTTCTTGCGGCCGGCGGCGGGATCCCCAACCTGTTCGCCGGCCGCGTGATCGGTGCCATGGACGGTTTTCCAGGTTTAGCGGACGCGGCCGGGCAGGCGGAAACGCAGTTGCTCAGGCTCTCGGTGACGAACCCGGACCTTCGCATCGTCATGACGGTAGTTGAAGGCGTGTACCGGATCGTCGCGCGGCGATCCGCCGGCGTCGCCCGGGTGGCGGATCTGGCCGGCAAGCGCGTCGGGGTGTTCGAGCGGACCTCCGCCGCCTTCTTCCTTCATCGCATGCTCGGGCAGGTGGGCCTCGCCGACAGCGACATCGTGCGCGTCTCGCTCCGCCCTTCGGAAATGGCAGCGTCACTCGTAGATCGCCAAGTCGATGCGATCGCGATCTGGGAGCCTGAAAGCGAGCGTGCGGGTCAGGCGCTCGGGACGGATGCGGCAATTTTTTCGGATCCGAACCTCTATCGCGAGTTCTATAATCTCAACACGACGACCGTTGTGCTTGCCGACCCGTACCGCCGCGCCGCGCTGGTCGATTTCGTGCGGGCCCTGGCATCGTCGTGCCGAACGAGCGTCGAGACGCCCGCGGCGGTCTGGCCTCTGGTCGCCGCGAGCAGTGGGTTCGAGCCTGCTCTGGTCGAGGCCTCCTGGCGTCATCATCGGTTTCCCGCCACGCTTGGTCCAGCGCTGCTCGACACGATGGTGGTGGAGGAGCGCTGGCTTGCCGCGCAGGATGGGCGGACGCCCCGTCGACGAGGCGAGCTTGCTCGCCTGATCGACCGGTCGATCCTGGCAGAGGCGGGGATCAGTAATTCGCCCGCACTCCGACGGTCATGAACCGCCCGATGCGGTCATAGAAGACCGAGGAGGCGTAGCTTGGCGCCGTGATCGCATTCGGCGTAAGCGGCGGCGCCCTGTTGAACAGATTGTCGACAGTCCCAAAGATCTGGAAGTTGGGTGTCACGCGGTACGAGGCATTGATGTCGACATAGGTGCGGGAGGGCACCCGATTTTTGTCGATATCCACGCCCTCGACGAAGCTTGTGTTGAGGATGCCACCGTCGACGTAGCGGACCTGCGCGCCGAACGATGCGTTCTCGCCACGATAGGTGCTCGAAAGGATGCCGCGCCATTTCGGGATCCCGCCCGCCGGCCCCGGGGTACCGGTGTTTCCGGTTTGCCCCGCGTAGTCGATGGTGACGCCGTTCAGCGTGGTGGACAGCTCGGCCGCGTAGTTGGCGAGGGTGCGCAGATCAATCCGTCCGCTGCCCACGGGGATGCCGTAGCTGACTTCCACGTCGATACCGCTGCTCTGGGCGCCGGCAGCGTTGATGAGGGTGGCTTGCACTTCGGTGATGACGTCGCCGGTGAAAACGATAGCCGGACACAGGTCGGTCTGCTGCCGGACCAGGCAGCCGTCGACGATCTGCTGGCCCGTGAGCGAGGCGATCGCGTTCCTGATGTCGATGGAATAATAATCCACCGCCAATCGCAGGCTTGGCAGCCAGGATGGAGTGTAGACGACGCCGCCCGTCAGGGAGTCGGCCCACTCAGGCGTCAGATCAGGGTTGCCCCCGGTCAACTGGCGCGTGTTGAGGGCGACATTGGTGATCGGGTTGGTGATGTTGTTGAAGAACTGGCTCTGGCCGGAGAACAGTTCGTTGATGTTGGCGGCTCGGATGTCGCGCGACAAGGTGCCGCGCAGCCGCAGGTCCGCAAACGGGCTGTAGTTGACACCTGCTTTCCAGGTGGTGACGCTGCCGCTCGTCGAATAATCGGTGATGCGCACCGCGCCGTTCAGGTCGAGCGCGTCACCGAGACGGGAGTCCTTGAGCAGCGGCACAACGACCTCCGCAAAGGCCTCCTTGACGTTCAGCTTCCCACGTACGGGCTGCGGATTGACCGTCTTGAACCGCCGCAACTGAGAGATTGGATCGCTGTCGGCGCGGACACTCTCGCGGCGATACTCGCCGCCGAAGGCCAGCGATACGGGGCCTGCCCAGGTATCGAACAGGCTTCCATCCATACTCAGCGCATAGACGTCCTGTTGCTGTCGGGAACGAAGCATGGCTGTTCCCTTGTAGTAGTCGAGCGCCGCTTGGCTGATCGATCCGGCGCCGAATGGGTTGACCGGAACGCAGGAGCGGATGTCGCCATACGGATCCTGGGCCGCCGTGGGATTGAGATTGGCGAGCAGGGCCCGGCAGATCGGCTGGCCATTCGCGGGATTTACGACGCTGTCGATCCCGAGCAGGAAGCGGACGTCGTTGCGGTTGTTGCCGTCTTCTCGGTAATATTCATTGCGGCTCAGCTGGACGAAGGCGTTCCACTTCCAGTTTGCGCCGAGCTTGCCGTCGATGCCGAAACCATACCGCTGGATTGTGTTCTCGATCGCGTTGAAGAAGGCGCCGTCCTCGCCCGCCACGCGACCGATGCTGAACGAAGCGAGGTTGTTGGTGACGAGGATATTACGGATTTCGGCCGGCAGGAATGCATTGTCCCGGCGGATCACCAAATTGCCATTGTCGGTCGCCGTCGTGCCGTCCGAGAAGATGTCGGCACGCGAATAGAGGGCGTCTGCGTGGATGCTGATCGTCTCGCCGATGTCGTAGGTGACGCGGCCGTAGCTGGAAACGCGTTCGAGGACGGGCAGGATGTTCGAATTGGCCGACAGTGATGCGCCATCGCCGCCCGTCATGTACGTACTGCCAACGTTGGTGCCGCGGACGAACGGCAGCACCGTGCCGCCGGGGCCGAACTGGATGTTCCGGAGCGCTGGAACGCTATTGAGCGCGGTGACGCCCCCGAACGTCATCTGGGAGAAGCGAGCGTTCGGCGAGGTCAACTGGCGAGGCGCGCCCGGTGTGCCAGGGTAGGCCGGGTTGGTAAGGATCGCATAGTCAGCCCGCGCCCAGGAACGCGACGACTGCGCCAACTGGCCCCCGTTACGGAAGTAATCGGCGGACGCGACGACGTGGAGCCGCCCATCCGCAAAGCCGTGGCCGGCGGTTATGGACGCGCTCGGCGACGCAATGTCACCGTAGGTCGAAATGCCATATTGTGCGTCGGCTTTCACCCCTTCGAACCGATGGTTCAGCACAATGTTGACCACGCCCGAAACGGCGTCAGACCCGTAGGCAGCAGAAGCGCCGCCGGTGACGATGTCGAGGCGACTGATCAACCCAACAGGGATTACGTTGATATCGACACCGCCCGACGGATCAGTCGCCGCGAAGCGGCGGCCGTCGAGCAGCAGCAAGGTTCGGTTCGGACCCAGGCCCCGGAGGTCGAGGTTGCTGGCGCCGACCGGCTGGTTCGACTGCCCCGAATTCTGGTTCGCCTTTAGCGCAGGAACGTCCGCCAGCAGATCCGCGATGTTGCGGACGCCTTTGTCCTGCAGTTCAACCTCGCTGATAGTCGTGACGGGGGTGGGAGCGGTGAACCCGGAAATCCGCGTCCCAGTGACGGTGATGTCGGCATTGTCGGGTGCGTCTATGACTGCAGTATCTTGCACGACGGGGAGAGCTTCGGCGCCCGTGTCCTGAGCCCAAGCCGCCGACGTCAGAGATAGCATGCCAGTAGCGACGCTTAAGACCATTGGACCAAAAGCGAGCGCGTGCGCTTGCGACCGACCTAATTTCCTCATTGCCCCCTCCTATGTCGTCGGTCGTGGCATGCACGCCGACGTTCTAATTCAAACGAGATACGTTTCGTTCGTCAAAAGCAAATGCTATATGTTATTTTCACGCTATCTAATGCCGTTTGGGTAGCAGAGGCGAACTGTTCGGCTATTGGTCACTTCCCGTCCCTTGGTGGCAAAACGCGAGAATACTCCGGGCGCTTTGCAGCTCTTCCTGGCACCTGGGAAATGAATGCACTCATTTGCAGGATATCAGGAATGGAGACGTCGCAGAACCAGAACGCCATACCTTGTGGCGGGTGTACGGAGTGCTGCAAGACGGACCAGGTCATCTTGCGGCCAGAGGCGGGTGACGACCTTTCCAGCTACGCAGTCGAGTATATCGTCAGTGCGCTGTATCCAGGCCGACGGGTCCCTGCGTTGAAGCGCGATCCGGCGACCGGCGCTTGCGTGTACCTCACCCAGTGCGGCTGCGCGATCCACGGGCGTGCGCCGTGGACGTGCCGGCGGTTTCACTGCGCGCGAATGTTCAAGGCGCTAGGCCGGCTGCCGCGATCCAAGCGCGACGTGCTCTGGGCCCGCGGGGATGTGCTGGAAACGGCTATCGTGGAGCGCGGGCGGGATCGGCTCCAGCTGGCCCAGTCGATGGGACTGGACCATTTGCTAGACACCGATCAGCAGGTGGCGGCGTTCGAAAAGATCGTGGCCGCAACCCCGAAGCGGAAGTGACCGGCCGGCACGCGGAACCGCTGCCGACCGGTCGGGCGGTCACAGCCGCAAGCGCCCCCCGACCACGAAGAAGGTGCCGCGCCGGTCAAAGAAGGTGCCGTTCGCCACCGTCGGCTGGGTGATCCCGTTAGGGGTGATCGGAGGGTTCACGTTGAACAGGTTCTCGACACGGCCATAGATCTCGACCTGCTTCGTCATGCGATAGGAGGCGGAGACATCGACATAGCTGCGACCCGAAACATTGTTGTCGGCCAGGTCCAGCGTGGTGGTGTTGAAGCGGGTATCGAACTTGCCGCCGTCAATGTAGCGATAGCCGAGTCCAAACTTGAAATCGTCGATCGCATAATCGACATCCAGGTTGATGCGCCATTCGGGCACGCCAGCCGGCGGCGGCGAAATACCGGCCAGCCCGACGTAATCGTTGGTGACGCCATTGGATGTGGTCGACAGTTCTGCGACATAGTTTCCCAGTCCGCGCAACCGTACGTCGCCGCCCAGCAGGGGGAGCCGGTATAGCAGTTCCACGTCGACCCCGCTTGTCTTGAGCGAGTCCGCGTTGAACGGGATCACGTTCACCTGGGTCAGGATGTTGGTTACCGGATCGCGGATCACGCCCGTGCAGAATTCGGTGCGACCGGCCTCGCAGAAGTCGACGATGCCCTGCGGGGCGATGGTGGAAATCGCCTGGTTGATCTTGATCGAATAATAATCCACCGAGGCGCGGAAACCTGGCAGCCACGACGGCTGGTAGATGACGCCGGCGGTAAGGGTATCGGCCTTTTCGGGCTTCAGCAGCGGGTTGCCGCTGGTGATCTGCACGGTCTGGCGCGAGACGTTGGTACGCGGGTCGATGATGGCATTGATCACCTGGTTGCCGCGCGAGAAGAGCTCGTAATTGTTCGGCGCACGGATGTCGCGCGACGCGGTGCCGCGGAACCGCAGGTCTTCGAACGGCGCGTAGTTGACGCCGACCTTCCACGTCACGACCCCACCGCTGGTGGAATAGTCCGTATAGCGAACCGCGCTGTTGAGATCGAGGTTCTCGGCGAAGCGGCTGCCGCGCGCCAGCGGCACCACGACCTCCGCATAGGCTTCCTTGACGTTGTATTCGCCGGTGAAGGGCTGGGCATTCACCGACCGCCATCGCCGGAGTTCCGAGTCCGCATCCGACGTCTGGATCGTCTGTTCGCGGCGATATTCCGCTCCGACCGCCACTTTCACGTCGCCGGCCCAGGTGCTGAACGGAGCGCCCGACAGATTGGCCGCGAACACGTCCTGCTGCTGCGTGGAATGCAGGTAGGACGAGCCGCCGTAGTAGTCGACGGCGCGGTCGCTGATCGCACCGGCACCGAAGGGGTTGATCGGCTGGCAGTCGCGGATGTCGCGATAGGGATCCTGCGCGGCGGTGGGGCTCGGATTGTTGAGCAGCGCCCGGCAGATCGCCTGGCCGGTGGCCGGGTTGATCACGGAATCGAGGCCGAGCGTCCATCGTGCGTTGATGCGGTTGTTATCGCTTCGCTGCTGATAGCTGTTGCGCCCGATTTGGCCGGAGACGTCCCACGTCCAGTTGCCGGAGCGGCCCTCTACCCCGAACGTGACCCGGCGCGTCTTGGTCGAACTGTCGAAGATCGAGAAGCCGTCTTCGTAGTTCATGCGTCCCATGGAGACGCTCGTCAGCCCCGCCGCACCCATCGCGGTGCGAAGCGGGGTGGCGAGAAAGGCATTGTCGCTGCGGATCGTAATGCCGCCATTGTCGGGGTTTGGCGTCAGATCGGACAGCGTGTCGACCTCGGAGTAGAGCGCGTCGACGAAGACGCTGATGTCCGGCGTGACGTCGAAACGGAGGCTGCCATACCCCGTGTAGCGCTGGATTTCGGGCATGATGTTGCCCTCATCCTCCACCGTGGCGCCGTCTCCGCCGGTCATGAAGGTACCGCCGACGTTGGTACCGTAGGCGAAGGACACGGGATTGCCGTTGCGATCGAACTGGACGCCGGTGCCGCCGACGAAGCCGAGCCGCTGACCAAGCGCAAGCCCCGTCGCCCGCGTCAGCACGCCGCCCGCCGTCATCTGGGTGAAGCGGGAGTTGTCTGCGATGATGAGCCGCGGCAGCCCGTTGGTGGGCGTGTAGGCAGGGTTGGTCAGCAGTGCGGTTTCGTCATTGCCCCAGGGGCGGCTGCCCTGCTCCGTTTGACCATCATTGTGGAGATAGTCGCCGGCAACGGTGACGTGCAGTCGGTCTTCGATCAGGCTGGTACCCCAGGCGGCGCTGACAGATGGGCGATGATGATCGTTGTATGTTGTCTGGCCGTAGGACGCGTCGAGCTTGAACCCCTTGAACTTCTTGTCGAGGACGAAGTTCACCACGCCGGCGACCGCGTCCGAGCCGTAGGCTGCGGATGCGCCGCCCGTTACGATCTCGATGCTGCTGATCAGCGCGGTAGGCACGATGTTCGTATCGATTGTGCCGGCCGGATCTGTTGGGGCGAGACGGCGGCCATCGAGCAGCACCAGGGTGCGCTGGGTACCCAGGCCGCGAAGGTCGGCATTCGAGCCGCCTACCGGCTCGCTCGACTTTCCGATGTTCTGATTGATACGCAGCTGCGGCACATCGTCTAGCAACTCGGCGACTGTTGTCACCGCCTTGGTTTCGAGCTCCTCGGCGCCTAGCATCGTCACCGGCGTCGGCGCGGTGAAGCCGCTGATACGGGTGCCGGTCACGACGATCCCCGGCTGCGATTGTGCGGCGTCCTCGCCCACGACCTCTTCCGCCACCGCTCCGTCCTGCTGGGCCTCGGTGTCGGCCGCAGGCAAGGCTTGGGCATGGGCGGCTGGCATCAGCAGCATCGGCGCGCCGGCAAGCAGCGCGAACAACGTCGTTGCGGGAAACGGGGTGAGCGAGACGCGGGTGCGGAGCGAAAACGCCGCCTGCACAGGCCAAAGGCTTCGCAGGGCGGATTCCACCCCTAACTCGTATTTCGCCATCATCCCCTCCGAGTAGTTTTATTCTTTTTTGGCGAGTGAACTGTGTTCGTCTGTGCTCCACAGTCCAATTCTTTGTCCATCAATATTCGATACTGGAATGCTATCGAACAGCGGTCGCCCATCACTAAAAAATCGCACTGGCGATAGTAGAAGCGTATCACCTAAGCTGATACCTTGTGCCCACGCAGCGCAGCATGGTGACGAGCGGCGGGAAGGGGCGAGAGCATGAGGAGTGTGGAGGGGCTGAACCTCGGAGCGGGGATGGTGTTTGCGCTGCTGATGGCCGGCTGTGCTCCTAAGTCCGACGTACCTCCCGTCCGCAACGTGCCTCCGCCGCTCTCCATCTATGGCAGCACTGCGACGATCGAGATCGCGCCCGTGCTCGTTGCTGCCGGTAACCGCGGGGTTGCGGAGGTGACCGTTCGTAATGGCGGCATTGCCGATTTAGTGGGGGCCGCGGGCGCGGACCTGGCGACCCACGCGGAGACGCAGGCACTGCGGTACTCCGTCGACCACCCTGATATCCGGATCATCCTGACGGTCACCGAAGGCCGGTATCGGATTGTCGCTCGACGCTCAGCCGGGATCCGCGCGCTCGGTGATCTGAAGGGCAAGCGTATTGCCACCCTGACGAGTACTTCGGCGGGTTACTTTCTGGCCAAGATGCTTGGGACCGCCGGGCTCTGCCTCGGCGATGTGGTGCCGGTCCGGGTCTCGCCGCTTGAAGAAATGCCGGCGGCGCTTGCCAGGGGTGATGTTGATGCGGTGGCGGTCTGGGAGCCACACGCCGGAACTGCCGCGCTGGCACTAGGACCCGACAGCGTCGAGTTTCCGGGCGACGGCGTCTATCGTGAGCGGTTTAACCTGAACACCCGAGCCGCCAGTCTCTCCGATCCCGTGAAGCGAAAGGCAATCGTTCGCTTCGTGCGCGAGATCGTCGATGTTTCTGCGGCGATAGGCCACGACGCTGCCGAAGCGCGGGCGCTTGCGGCGGAGAGCGCGGGCTTCTCTCCGGCGGCCGTGGCGCGTGCTTGGCCCACACTGGCGTTTCCAGCCGCGTTGCCCGCCGATTTGCCCGATGTCTTGTCTGAGGAAGAGCATTGGCTGGCGGGGCAGGAGGGGCGGGCGCCGCGTTCCCGTGCTGAACTGAACAGCCTCATCGACCCGAGCGTACTCGCAGAGGCGCTGGCACTTGAGCCTCCCATAAGTGCAGTCCGCCACTAGCAAACGTCGTTTGTGAGAGTCACATTACGGCTTGTAAGCCAAGCTTATGTGTCATAAGCAAGTGCCGTTCGTTAATCCGTAATAATGCGTCCACCGAAAGCGTACCGCCGACCTCGCATGGGAGGCGGCGCTTGCCCGGTTGCTCGCGAGACCGGTGGGAGAGCGGCGCAAACGTCGCCTCCGGCAATCGAGGGGAGGATGACATGGCAGGATCTGCAAACCGCCGTTCCGCGACGTGGCTGCGCCGCATGCTGGTGACGAGCGCATTGACGACCGGGACCTTCATGGGGGTGGCGGCACTCGCCCAGGAAGCGGTCTCGCAGGATGTGGTCGCCGAAGATGCCGTGGCGCAAGAGCCACAACCTGCGCCGGGCAACGAGATCGTCGTCACCGCCTCCCGCACCGCGACGAACGGGTTGCAGGCGCCTACGCCAACGCAGGTCATCGGCGGCGAAACCATCGAGAGACAGGCCGCCACCACCGTGATGGAGGTGCTCAACCAGAACCCTGCGTTCAAGGCAACGCGGTCTCCGGGTGCCAACGCCACCAACACGTCCAGCCCTGCACAGGCAACCGCCGACCTCCGCGCCCTGGGCGGACAGCGCACGCTGGTGCTGGTCAACCAGTCGCGCGTGGTCCCCTTCGCGCCTGCCAGCAACCTGGGCGTGCCGACCACGACCGACCTCAACCTGTTCCCCACGATCATGATCGAACGGGTGGACGTAGTGACCGGCGGTGCCTCCGCCCTGTACGGCTCGGACGCCGTGTCCGGCGTGGTCAACATCATCATGAAGAAGCGGTTCGAGGGCGTCGAAGTCACCGGCCAGGCCGGGATTTCGCAGCGCGCCGACTATGCGACCCAGCGGCTGGGCATGATCGCCGGTACCAGCTTCAACGACGACCGCGGACACCTGGTGATCAGCGGCGACTATTCCAACAACGACGGCATGGACGACATCTACACGCGCGACTGGGGTCGCGACGAGTGGATGATCGTCAGCAACGCACAGCGCACCGTGCCCGGTGCCCCGGGCTTCGGGCAGCCGGCCTTCATCATCTCTCCAAATGTTCACAACAGCCTAGGCGCGGGCGGCGTCATCACCAGCAACATCCCGGGGCTGGCGAACATGACCTTCAACCCCGACGGCTCCATTCGCCCGTTCCAGCGGGGCAGCATCTCGGGCGGGCAGGTGATGGTCGGCGGCGAGGGCGAGTCCATCATCAAGGGTGTCGCGCAGGTGCCCGATGTCAGCCGCCTGACGCTGTACGGCAGCATCTACTACGACTTCTCGGACTCGGTTACCGGGTATATCGAGGGTGGTTTCTCGCGCTCACGCGGGTTCCTGGACGGCATCGCGATCCGGCTGGCCAATCAGGCGATCGCCCGGGACAACGCCTTCATTCCCGCGCAGGTGCGATCGCTGCTGCCGGCGACCACGCAAACGTTCAACATCAGCCGCATCGCCTATGACATGGGCAAGAACTACTATGACATCGTCAATGAGACGCCGCACGGAACGGCGGGGCTGGAAGGCAAGCTCGGCGGATCGTGGAAGTGGGACGCGCATGTTTCCTATGGCGTGAATAACTATTCCGCGGTCACTCTCGACAACCCGGTTTCTGCAAATCTGGCCTTTGCGATCGACGCGGTGCGCGACCCCGCAACCGGAAACATCGTCTGCCGCGGGGTGCTGTCGGGTAACCCGGCTGCCGCCGGATGCCAGCCGCTGAACCTGTTCGGGGAGGGCAATGTCAGCGCGGCGGCGCGCGACTATGTCCTGGGGCGGGGCGAATCCAAGGTGAAGTATGACCAGGTGACGGCTGCGGCGAACCTCGTCGGCGAGCCCTTCTCGACCTGGGCCGGACCGGTTTCGGTCGCTGTGGGCGGCGAATATCGCCGCGAGACCGAGAAGCTCACGGCCGACGCGATCGGGGCGGCAAACGGCTTCCTCACCGCCGGCAACGCCGTGCCCTACGATGGCGAATTCAAGGTCAAGGAGGGCTATGTCGAAGTGACTGTGCCGCTGGCAAAGGACGCCACCGCGCTCCACAGCCTCAACCTGAACGGCGCCTACCGGTACGCAGACTACAGCACCGTCGGCGGGCAGAGCGCCTGGAAGATCGGCGGTACCTGGGAGCCGGTCGAAGGGCTCAACGTGCGCGTCGCGCGCTCGCATGACATCCGCGCACCTGCGATCAACGAGCTCTATAGCCCAGGCAGCAACGTTCGCAATGCGGTGACGCTGGTGGTCGACGGCCTGACCAAGAACGCCAACATTCCGCAGAACACCAGCATGGGCAATCCCGAGGTCGGCCCGGAATTCGCGGACACGCTCACGGCCGGCTTGGCCTATCGCGGCACCGGAGCGCTGCGCGGATTCGGTTTCTCCGCCGATTACTACAAGATCAAGATCAAGGACGCGATCACCAACCTTTCGACGGTCAACATCGCCAATCTGTGCAGCGCTGGCGACACCTATTTCTGCGGCCTGTTCAGCTATGGCCCGGATGTTTCGACGCCGGACCCCAACGATCGCATCCATACCGGCCTGACTGCGGGTTCGCTGAACGTTGGTGCGTTTGAGCAGGAAGGCGTCGACATGACGCTGTCCTATGGGACATCGGTCGGGTTCCTGGGCGATGGCGGGCGCTACAGTCTTACCGGGAGCGGAACCTACATCTTCCACGCCTTTGTCGATTCAGGGACCGGCGCGCCGCCGGTCGACCGCGCGGGCGAGAACGGCTGGACCAATCTCGGCTCGATCCCGCGGTTCCGGGGCAACCTGTCGCAGACGATCGGCAACAAGGGCTGGGAACTCACCCTGCAGACGATCTTCATCAGCAAGGGTGTTCAGGACGTCACCTACAACACGCTGCCGACCAACACGATCAACGACAACCGTGTGCCGGCAGTCGCCTACCTGAACCTGTTCGGGAAAATCTTTGCTGGAGAGAACCGAAAGCTCGAATGGTTCTGGGCGATCAACAACCTGCTCGACAAGGATCCGCCGCCGACGCCCTACTCGATCCTGAACTTTCCGACTAACGGGCAGTATTATGACAAGGTCGGCCGCAACTTCATGATCGGAGCGCGTGCCCGCTTCTGACGGGGGTCACGGGGTGTTCGGAACGGGCGCCCCCGTCAGCTTGCCTAACTGAAGTTCAGCTGTGCGCCGCCCTTGAACAGGTTAACGAGTTCGCGCCGCGTGCACAGCCAGCGCTGTTCGCCGTCGTCCCAGCGGAAGCTTTCGGTCGCGCGGCTGATGCGGGTTGGCGGCTCGCTGGGGCGCGGTGCGGCACCGTCGGCGCCCCACAGCAGCATGTACCAGGTCGCGGTCGCGCCACCTTCGCCGTCGAACTCCGCGCGAAAGTTGCTGAATGCGTGCACGGCGACGCGTTCGCCACGTGCCTCCCGCCAGCCATAGAACCCCTGAATCGCCTCGCGCCCTTCCAGGTGCAGCTTGCCGGAGTGATAGACACCTTCGGGAGCGTAATAGCTGCCGGCATGGCGGCCCCAATTCACATCCACATCGTGCCAGAAATCGGTGAGCCCCATCTCGAGCTCGGCGGTGGCGATGGCACGCTCGGTCCGGTTCATTGGCTTCCTTCATCGAAATAGAGTGCGAGTGCGGTGCGGTCGATCGTGGCGCGGTCCTGCGCATCGGGGACCAGCACGCGGTAGAGATCGAGCGTGTCGGGATAGGTCGTGCCAGCTTCGTGGTTCACGAACGGAGCGTCGCTGCCCCAGAGCAGCCGTTCCGGACCGGCCGTGAGCAGGCGCGCTGCGACCTCGGCAACGACTTCGAAGGGCAGCCGGAACCCAGCCGACAGCTTCACCCAGGTGCGGCCGGTATCGATGGCGCGCAGGAGCGCTTCGGTCCCCACGGCGCGCTTGGCGCCCTCGCGGGAGGGGACGCCGAAATGATCAACCACCACCGTGACGCCTGCGTCCAGAAGCTTGGGCAGCAGGATCGGCAATTGTGTGCTGCCAGCCAGCAGCTCGATATGCATGCCGCAGTCGGTCAGGCGGCGCAGGAAGCCACGCCAGGGTTCCGCGCCAAGATCCGGCAGTGCTGCCATCCGGCGCCAGGTGAGGCGTACGCCCGCTACCCCGAGGTCTCGCATGTCACGTAGCGCGGCCCGATTGGTGTCCAGCGGCGCCAAGACGGTGGCGCGTAGTCGGGAATGCGCCGCCAGCGCGGCGAGCGTATAGGCATCGCCGTCGTCGAATAGGCTGACGGCGGCGATCACGCCGCGTTCGATTCCTGCGCCGTCGAGGTCCGCGAGCCACGCCTCCACCGGATACTCGTAGTCGGGCCGGGAATGTGCCTCCCGTGCGAAGGGCATCGCGCGCGTGAAGACATGCGCATGGGTATCGACTGCCGGCGGGGCCGGCGCTTCAGCCATGGCTGGCACGGACCACCTGCGGCGCGCCCTTGAGGCTCATCAGCCAGAAGGTGAGAATGCCGGCGGAGGCGAGTGGCACGCCCAGCATTGTGAAAATCCCGATCGGTCCGAAGCCGCCTGTGAGCACGAAGGCGCCAAAGTACGGCGCACCGACCGAGGCGACGCGCGCAGCGCCATAGGTCCAGCCGATTCCCGTGGCTCGGCTGCGAGGCGGATATAGCGCAGCGGCGAGCGCGGGAATGCTCGCTTGGCCGCCGTGCTGGCACATCGCCATTGCGAACACCGCCGCGTACATTGCTGCGCTCGGCGCGGTTAGCCCGATCATCACCGATCCCAGGGCTGCGAGGAGGAAGGTGCCGGTCATCACCCGCTTGAAACCCAGCCGGTCGATGAAGAAGCCGATGCTGAGCATGCCGATGAACCCGGCCACGGTGTTCGCACCGTTGATCAGCGCGACCTGCTTCCACGGAAGCCCCACGACATCCTTGAAGATCGTCGTCTTCCAGACGCCCGCCGTGATGAAGATAAAGCTTGATATCGCAATGCCCCACATCAGGAAGGTCCTGAGTCGGCGGCCAGGTCCGAACACGTCAGAGAGCATCGTCGCGGTTGCGGTGCGCTCGGCCCTGGGTGGAGGCGAAAGCGTGATCGGAACCGAGTCGTGCGGCTGCATTCGCTCAACCAGGGCAGGGATGGCCGGGTCTTGAGGGTTGCGTGCCACCATCGCGCGCAGCGATTCAGGCAAGAAGAAATAGATTGCCGGCAGCATGAGGGCCGGCAAGACGACCGCAATCCAGAAGGCCCCGCGCCAGCCGAAAGGCTCCAGGACTAAGCCCTGCATCAGCGCGCCGAGCAAAGCGCCGATCATCGTGCCGCTGACGGTGATCGTGCTCATGGTCGAGCGTAGCCGGCGAGGGGCGGTTTCCGAGGTGAGGGTGACCAGGATCGGGATCATCGCCGTGCCGCAGAAGCCCGCGAAGAAACGGCAGATCGTGAAGGGCAGCAGTGCGTCCGTCATGATGATCGCAAGGGCGCTCAGCATCATGCCCGTATAGCAGAACAACAGCAGCCTTGGCCGACCGATCCGGTCCGCCAAGGGCGGGATCACGAAGCCGCCGAGCAACATGCCAACCTGCTGCGCTACCATCGCGCCGGTGATCGCCGTACGCGCGACCCCGAAGTCCTCGGCCAATTCGGGAAGCACCCAGCCGACCACGTAAAGCTCATAGCCGTCGATCGCCGTCAAAGCGGTGCACAGGATCAGAATGCCTAGGTGAAAGCGGCTGAACTTCAGCCCGTCGAGGAAGCTGTCGACGTCTGTATTCTGGGTTGCGGTGGCCATCTTCGCATTCTCCCCTGCTCGACGTCGGATGCAGCCTCATGGAAGCCGGGTCGCGCCGCGCTTGCTTTTGACGGACAGCGTTCGCTATAAGCAAACAAATGGCAAGGGGTATTGTGTCAGTGTAGCTGAGAAACGCTGCGGCATAGCTGGACAGGTCACAGGCGTTCGGACATCAGGGAGCATGGAACACGCTGCACAGCCGACGTCCGACGGGGGCACGACCTCCATTCTGCATCTCGTCAAGCAGGTGCAGTACAAGGCGTATGTGCGGCTTGAATCGATCCTGAGCCCTCTCGGTGTCACCGCGGTTCAGTTCCGCATTCTCACCACGCTTGCGACTCGGCCCAATCTGTCGTCGGCCGAGCTGGCGCGGCTTTACGACGTTAAGCCGCAGACCATGATCAAGCAGATCGCGCTGCTTGAGACCAAGCAGCTGGTCGATCGGCGGGTGAGCGATGCTAACAGGCGACTCCTGGAACTCAGCCTGACGGACGCGGGGGAGCGCGTGCTGGCGCAGCTTCGTACAGATTCCCGCGCGTTGGAGGCCGAACTGCTCGCGCCGCTGAAGGACGCCGACCAAGTGCGCCTGCGCGCATTGCTCACCACGTTGCTCGAATCGCTCAGCAGCGTGCCGGTCGTCGAGCAGGACGAAGTCGAAGAGCTCACGGACGACTATCGACGACCCGGCGTACAACGCCTGTAAGTCGAGCCCTTACCGAGTCGATTCCGCCTCCGGCTGGCCCGGCGCGGCTCCCATGCGCTGGGACACGGTCTGCGTCGCGTCGACCAGGAGCTTTACGAACTCCTTGTGCCGCGCCTTGCCCAGGAACTCGCTATGGCCGAGCAGCGTCAGCGTCGCCGCGATCCGCCCGCTATAGTCGAGGATCGGCGCCGCGATGCCTGCGAAGTTGCGGTTGAGCATGCCGACCGTTGAGGCGTAGCCGAGCTTGCGGACCTTCTTGAGACTGGCGGCCAGATCTTCAGGGGAGGGCGGGCGAGCGCTGCCCTCGCCATCATAGGCTTGCTGCGCCTCTAGCGCGCGCTCAGTATCATAGGGCGGCAGGTGGGCTAGAAAAACCAGGCCTGTCGCGGTGGTGGTCAAGGGCAGGATGTAGCCCAGGCGCACCGAAAACGATCCCTGCATCCGCCCGTCGGCCTTTGCGACGATGCACGGGCCACGGTCGCCCCAAAGGGACAGATAGACGGCGCAGTCGGTCCTGTCGCGCAGGCCCGTCAGCGCATCGGCAGCGAGGCCGACGACGTCCAGCTGGCGGATCGCGGCAAGCCCAAGCTGGATCGCGAACGAGCCCAGCCCATAGTGACCGTTCTGCGGGTCCTGATAAGCCATGTTCTCGCGCAGGAAGCTGACGAGATAGAGGTGCACCTTGCTGGGCGGCATGCCGGCGCGCGCCGCAATCTCGCGCAGCGGCAGCGGTCCTTCCGCCATGCGCAGCACGCGCAGGACGCGAAAGCCGACTTCGATCGACTGCACCCGTCGGCGCGATTGTTCCTTGTCCGACATGTGCCCTCGTCGCCGTGCCCCCGCTTCCTGCCAAAGGCACGGTCCGCTGTCCAGAATTCGTTCATGACGAACGAGGGTAGAAAGGGAGAGGCATCACCCGTGCTTGCGCTGATTCCACGCTGCTAGCGTCCCGTGTGCCTCACGCGCTGCCTCCTGCAGGAAGCCTGGAGCTTCAGTCCGGGCGGCGATTTCGAGCCGCAGGCCATTGGGGTCAAAGAAATAGATCGAGCGGACGAACTCATGGTCGACGACCGGAGTCGTCTTCACGCCATGGTCGGCAAGACGCTGGCGCATGCCCTCGACATCCGCCACCGAGTCGGTCTCGATCGCGAAATGCTGCACCCAGTCGGGAGTGTTGGGCGAGGGCGCCGGCATCTCGGTGCCGCCCAGGTCGAAGAAGGCGATGTAGGATCCATCGCCCAGCTGAAAGAAGAAATGAACATAGGGCGTTTTCTCGCCCGTGCTCGGCACTCGCTCCGACATCATGCAGTTCACCAGCGGAAGGCCCAGGATGTCCTCGTAGAAGTAGCGCGTTTCCTCCGCGTCGCGGCACGGATAAGCGAAGTGGTACAAGCCCTTGAGCGGTCGAGCGTCGGTCATGGCGAATTCCTTTCAGTCGCCAGACTAGCAGGTGCGGGGCAAGCCTCCGTCCCCCCGCCGGGAGGACGCCGTCAAACTGCGCAGGCGGCGTGCTGAACCATCATCTCGACAAAGCGGCGCAGCGCGGCCGAGCGATCGAGTGCCCGCCACACCAGCAGTACTTCGAACCGCAGTCCGAGATCGGCGATGGGGACGAGCCGCACGCTGGGAACTGGCGCGCGGGATCCTGCCGTGGTGACCAGCCCGACGCCCATGCCCACGGACACCAGGCTGAACAGGATCGAGTTGGTCGTGCATTCCTGGACGAAGCGGGGCGCGCTTCCGCTTTCAATGCAGGCAGACATCAGACGATCATGATAGCCGCGCGCGGTGGCGCGAGCGGGGCCGAGCACCGGCTGGTCGGCGATATCGGCCATCGTGACGGAATCGCGCGCAGCGAGCCGGTGGCTTTCATGCACCGCGAGCATCGTCTCACCGAAGCCGAGCGGCATGCGCTCCAGGCCTGCGGCATCGCGCTCGTCGATATGGGCGTCGTAGACGATCCCGACGTCCAGCGCGCCGTCTTTTAGCGCGGCGATCTGCAGCACGGATCCCATTGACCGCAGGTCGAGCGCCACTGCCGGTTCGTGCTCTCGGAAGTGGAGCAAGCCGCGCGAGATGAAGTGGTACGCGGCGATGATCTCGCTCAGGCCGATGCGGATCGTCCCGAGATGACCGCTGCCCATCCGACGGGCGCGGTCGACCGCGCGGTCCACCTGCGACAATATCTCCTCGACCTCGTCCAGGAATGCGCGACCGGCGCTCGAGAGGCGTACGCCCCGTGGCAGCCGCTCGAACAACTCGACACCGAGTTCGGTCTCGAGATCGCGGATCTGCCGGGTGAGGGCGGGCTGGGCGACACGCAGCGCGATCGCGGCGCGTCCGAAATGCTCCTCGCGGCCGATTGCCCGAAAATAGCGGAGGTGTCGCAGTTCCATCTCTAACTAATACTCACGAGGTATCGATTTCACAAGAACAAAGAATTGGACCTATCAGTCTCTGCGAAACACTGTCTGAACAACAGGTGGGTGAGTGGAACGTGATGGAAATCGAAGGTCTTGGCGATTTGCGCTTCGGCGCGCTGTCCACGCTCGACGTACTCGGAACCGAGATCGAGCTGTTCACCGCCGGACGCGGTGCGCCGTTGCTCTTCCTTCACGGACTGGACGGGATCGAGGGTGCCGCGGCGCTGCTTGAGGCGCTCGCCGAGGATTTCACGGTTTATGCGCCGTCGCACCCGGGTTTCGGCAACTCGGCGAGGCCTGCGCGGCTGAACCGCGTCGACGACTTGGGCTATTTCACACTCGACGTGATGGACTCCCTAGGGCTTGCCAGCGCGGTGGTCGTCGGTGTCTCGTTCGGCGCCTGGGTGGCGGCGGAGACGCTGACCAAGGCATCGGAGCGGGCCACGCTGCTCGTGCTGGCCTCGCCGTTGGGACTGCCCACGGCGGACCGGCGCGAACAACATGTCGCCGACGTCTTCATGCTCTCCCGCCAGGAACTCGGCGCCAGGATGCAGCTGGGCCCACCGGGTCCGGGAAGCGACATGGCCGTGCTGACGAAGCTGCCCGAGCCGCACATCCGCCGTCTGATGCGCAATGACGAGGCGGTCAGCCTCTATGGCTGGACACCCTATATGTCGAACCCCAAGCTTGGCGACCGACTGCACCGGATCGCCGTCCCGACGCTCGTCGCCTGGGGTGCGGAGGACGCCATTGTGCGAGCGCCCTACCGGGAGGCATGGCGCAGCGCGCTGCCCCAGGCGGATGTCGAGCTCTTCGCCGAAGCCGGCCACCGGATCCATGCCGACCAGCCGCAAAAGCTCGCCTCACGCATCGTCGCGCTCGCCGCCCGCTGACGCATTCCGGAGACATTCCATGAAGATCTGGCAATTCAGCGAGCAAGCCTATCATCCCGCCTTTGACGCGCCGGGCGCGATGCGCGTCACGCTGCCACAGCATCATTGCGACCCGGCGGAAGCGGGCAGGCTGCTGAACCGCTACCTCGACGAGTATCTGCTTGCGGACGAACTTGGGCTCAACATCATGGTCAACGAGCACCATGCTGCGGCGACCTGCATGTCGACCTCGTGTATGACGACACTTGCGATCCTCGCACGGCAGACCAGCAAGGCCCGGCTTCTGGCCCTCGGCATCCCGCTTGCCAACCGGTCCAACCCGTTGCGCGTGGCCGAGGAGATCGCGATGGCCGACTGCCTTTCGGGCGGTCGGCTGGAAGTCGGGCTCGTGAAGGGCGCGGCATACGAACTGTTCATGTCGAACCGTCAGCCGACCGACTTCATGGGCCGGTTCTGGGAAGCGCACGACCTGATCCTCGATGCAATCACCAACCAGGGCGAGAACTTCTCCTGGGAAGGCGAGCATTTCCACTATCGCACGGCCAGCCTGTGGCCCCGCCCGGTCCAGCAGCCGCACCCGCCGATGTGGGGGACTGCCTCCAGCGCCTTCAGCGCGCGTGAATATGGGCGGCGGGGCTACACTTGCGCAACTTTCCTTTCCGGCGCCGTCGCGCGAGCGGTGTTTGCGGGTTACCGCGAAGCCTATGCGGAGGCGCACGGACGCCAGGCCGGGCAGGACAAGCTGGCCTATCTCGCCTTGGTCGCGTGCGCGAGCGACACCGCGACCGCCTTCCGCCGCGCAGAGGCGATGAAAAGCTATTTCACCACGGCCGCCCGGCTCGACCCGCAGTTCCGCAATCCGTTGGGCTTCAACCCGGTCGAAGCCAATGTGCGCATGCTTCAGGCGGGCCCGGCGGCGATGCGGCCCAGGATGCGCAATGGGCAGCCATTGCCGGTCGACGGCACGATCGAGCAATATATGGATGCTGGCCTGTTCTTCGTGGGCACCCCCGACGAGGTTCACGCTCAGCTTGTCCAGTTCCACGCCGACACTGGCGGCTTTGGTAACCTGTTGATGATGGGGCAGTCGGGCGAGCTCGACCATGCCGACACCGCCGACAATCTGACGCTGGTTGCGCGCGAGGTCGCGCCGCGACTGGCCGAACTGACAGAGATCCCACTTGAGGTCCGCTATGAGGCGGTTGGTTGAGCCGAGGATGACAGGCGATGCCGCGCCCGCGCTGGCAGACGGGATCGCGCGCTATGTGGAGCTGTTCCGGGCGCAGCCACTCGCTAAAGACCTTGAGACGATGCGGCTGCTGGGTGACCTGACCGCAGAGCGCCTCGCTCAGGGCTACAGTCCCGCCGTCGATCGCTACGACACCTATATTGCGGCACCCGGGCGGGAAATACCCGTCCGCGTGTTCGATCCCGGCGGCGAAGAGGACCGCCCGGCGATCTGCTATTTCCACGGCGGCGGCTTCTCGATGGGCAGTATCGAGAGCTTCGACATCGGCTGTGCCGCCCTCGCGGAGGCAAGTGGGGCGGTGATCGTCAGCGTTCACTATCGGCGGCTGCCGGAGGTGACCTATCCTGCTGCACAGGACGATTGCGACCGCGCCTTCGCATGGCTACGTCGGCAAGCGGATGCACTCGGCGTCGATGCGCGGCGACTTGCCGTCGCAGGCGATAGCGCCGGCGCGCTGTTCGCACTCGCGACCGCGGCACAGGCACGCGACGCGGTGTGCTGCCAGCTCCTATTCTACGGTACCTTCGCGATGGATCCGGCCCGGCCCGCATACTCGGCGAGCATCGACCCGCTGTTATCGGGCGAGAGGGTGCGGGCCTATATCGAGTTGTTCAGCCGCTGCGGCGGGCACTCGGCCCCGATCGGCCGGAGCGACCTTGCCGGTCTTCCGCCCACACACATCGTTGCCGCCGAACTCGACCCGCTGTGCGGTGAGGGGCTGGAACTCGCGGAGCGGCTGCGGGCGGCGGGAGTGCGGGTATCCCTGCGGCATGCGGACGGCATGATTCACGGCTTTTTGCGCGCTGTCGGCGTGTCGGCAGCTGCGCGGGTCGAACTCGCGCGCGCGGCGATTGCGGTGCGCCCGTATCTGGAGAGGGCAAGATGAAGAAAGACGACAGCTACGAGCGTGGCAGGGCGATGCGCTTTGATATGTTCGGCGAGCCCGGCGTCCGCAGTCTCGACGCTAGCGACGATTTCAACGAGCCGCTGCAGGATCTGGTGACCCGCATGTGCTTCGGCGATGTCTGGAGCAGGGACGGGCTCGACCGGAAGACGCGGTCGATGCTCACCATCGCGATCCTGGTCGGTCAGTCGCGACCGGACCAACTGCGCAATCACATCAACGGCGCCCTCGCGAATGGCGTGACCAAGGACGAGATCCGCGAGATCCTGCTCCACGCCACCATCTATGTCGGGCTGCCGGCGGGTACCGACAGCTGGCGCCACGCCCGCGAAGCGCTGCAGGATGCCGATGCCTATTGAACCGGCCGCGGCCCCTGCCGCAGACCGCCTGCATGCGGCGATCTCCCCGATCGAGGAGATCATCGAGGCGGCGCGGAACGGGCAGCCTTACATCCTTGTCGATGCCGAGGACCGCGAGAACGAGGGGGATGTCATCATCCCCGCGCAGTTCGCGACGCCGGCGCAGATCAATTTCATGGCGCGGCACGCCCGCGGCCTGATCTGCCTGGCGATGACCGAGCAGCGTGCCCGGGAGCTGCGCCTGCCGCCGATGGTGGCGGAGAACAACTCGGGCCATCGCACCGCCTTCACGATTTCAATCGAGGCCCGCGAAGGGGTGACCACGGGTATCTCCGCGCACGACCGTTCGCACACGATCTCGGTTGCGATCGATCCGTCAAAGGGGTGCGACGACATTGTCTCCCCGGGGCATGTCTTCCCACTGGTGGCACGCGCTGGCGGCGTGCTGGTGCGCGCGGGCCATACCGAGGCGGCGGTCGACGTATCGCGGCTGGCGGGACTGATGCCGTCGGGCGTGATCTGTGAAGTGCTCAACGACGACGGCACGATGGCGCGCTTGTCCGATCTGGTCGCCTTTGCCCAACTCCACGCGCTCAAGATCGGCACGATCGCGGATCTGATCGCCTATCGCCGGCGGACCGAACGCTCGGTCGAACGCGTGCACGAGGAAGCGTTCGACACCATTCATGGCGAAGGGTTTCGGCTCTCCGTCTTTCGCAGCACGATCAACAACGTCGAGCATGTCGCGCTCTCTCGCGGAGTGATCGATCCGCATGTTCCGACGCTTGTGCGCATGCACCGGCTGGACTTCGTCTCGGACATGCTGGGACCGCCGACGGAACGGCGCAGCTATGTGCAACGTGCCCTCTCGCGGATCGGCGAGCACGACGGGCCCGGGGTGATCGTGTTCATCCGCGACCCCTCGGGAAGCGCGATTTCCGAACGGCGGGCGGCAGGTACGGGGCCCATGCGGGACCAGCGCATCCGCGACTATGGCGTCGGCGCGCAGATCCTCCTCGACCTGGGCGTGGGCGACCTCGTGCTGCTGACGGACAGCGAGGCCCGGCTGTCCGGCATCGAAGGCTATGGATTGCGGATCGTCGGCAGGGAAGGACTGGGCGGATATGAATGAGATCACGAGCGCGCCGCTGACGATCGCGGAGCAATTGCGTGCGGGGCTCCGCCGGCTCGGCAAGGCGGTGGTGGTCATCACCTGCTGGCACGAGGATCGTCGCTGGGCGATGACCGCAACGGCGGTCAGCGAGCTCAGCATGGATCCGCCGTCGCTGCTGGTGTGCGTCAACAAGACCGCCAGCCTGCACGGCCCCCTGACCGAGGGCGCGAACTTCTGCGTCAACATCCTCCATGCCGATCACCTGCACGTGTCGCAAGCGTGCAGCGGCAAGGCCAAGGGCGAGGCGCGTTTCAGCGAGGGCGGGTGGGACGCGGCACCCGACGGGACGCCCTATCTGAACGATGCGCAGGCGAGCTTCTTCTGCCGCTACGAGACTCACGTCGAATATGGCACGCACGCCGTGGTGATTGGGGCGGTGACCGCGGTCTCCTGGTCCGGTGAGGTCGATCCGCTGATCTACCTCGATGGCGGCTATGCCCGTGCCGCGCGGATCGGCTGACGGGGCCTCTTTCAAGTTATAAGCCTCGCTGCTATAAGCATGGCTGTCACCAAGCGCGACAACGCGCTGGGAGAGGAAGCGGAGGGTACCCCATGCAGTTCGGCCTGTTCTACGAACATCAATCGCCTGCGCCATTCGATGCCGAAAAGGACCGCGTGATCTTCCATAATGCGCTCGACGAACTCGAGCTCGCAGACAAGCTCGGCTATGACTATGCGTGGCTGGTCGAGCACCACTTCCTTGAGGAATATTCGCACAGCTCCGCGCCGGAGGTATTCCTCGGCGCGCTAAGCCAGCGGACCAAGCGCATGCGCCTGGGCCACGGCATCTGCGTGATGCCGCCCAAGATCAACCATCCGGCGCGCGTGGCCGAGCGGATCGCCACGCTCGACCTGCTTTCCAACGGCCGCATCGAATGGGGCACGGGGGAGAGCGGCACCGCGGTCGAGCTGGAGGGCTTTGGCGTCGATCCCGATCTCAAGAAGGGCATGTGGCGCGAAGCCACCGAACAGACCGCCAACATGCTGACGATGACGCCGTATCCCGGCTTCGACGGCGAGCATTTCTCGATGCCCACGCGCAACGTGGTACCCAAGCCGATCCAGGCCCCGCACCCGCCCCTGTGGGTGGCCTGCTCGCGCCGCGACACCATCCTCCACGCCGCCCGCAACGGGATGGGCGCGCTGGTGTTCGGCTTCGCGGCGCCCGAACAGGCCGGCAAATGGGTCGAGGAATATTATGACATCATCCGTTCCGAGGAGTGCGTGCCGATCGGCCATGCCGTGAACGCCAATTTCGCGATCGTGACCGCGCTTTCGGTCAACGAGGACGCCCAGGAGGCGATCGCACGCGGTACCGAGGGCTTCAAATATTTCGGCTATTCCCTGGGCTTCTACGCCTCGTTCGGTCGCCATGTGCCCGGCCATTCGACGGTTTGGGAGGGTTTCAAGCAGGCCGAGGCCGGGATCGAGGACAATCACGGCAATGGCGGCATCGGCACGCCCGATCAGGTCTATGAACACTGCAAGGCCTACGCCGACGTGGGCGTCGACCAGATCATCTTCGTCCAGCAGACGGGACCTGCGAACCACGACCATATCTGTGAATCGCTCGAGCTGTTCGCGACGACGGCGATGCCGCGGCTGAAGGTCGGCGAGGAGGAACGGCTGGCCCAGAAGCAAGCGGATCTCGCCCCCTATATCGAGGCGGCATTGGCCCGAAAGCCCCGAATGGCGCCGATTGCGCGGGAGGAGATCGAGCCGGTTCGTTCCTATGGCCTGCGCAAGAAGGAAGCGGGCACGTTCGAGAACGTGCGCTCCGACCGCGGCGGCGGCGTTGCTGTCGTGGCGGACGACCCGCTCGCACTGGTGTCCAACCAGGCGGAAAAGGCGACGCGATGAGCATTCTCGCCGGCCGGGTCGTGGTGATCACCGGTGCGAGTTCGGGCATCGGCCAGGCTTGTGCCATGGCCTTCGCCGTCAAGGGAGCCAAGGTGGTGCTGGCAGCGCGTCGAACCGAACGGTTGGAGGCGCTGGTGACCAGGCTAACCGCGGCGGGCGGTGAGGCGCTCGCGGTCGCGACCGACGTGACCGAGGAGGCCGCGGTCGAGCACTTGTTCGCCACGACGATGGCCCGCTTCGGCGGCGTCGACGTGTTGGTCAACAACGCAGGGATCGCCGACAGCACGCCCGCGGAAGAGGCCGCACTCGCGCTGTGGCGCCGCGTCATCGACACCAACCTGACCTCCGCCTTTCTATGCGCCCGCGCGGCGATCCCCCTCATGAAGGAACGGGGACATGGGCGGATCATCAACGTAGGCTCGATTTCCGCGCGCGTGCCCCGGGCCAACAGCCCTGCCTACACAGCGAGCAAGTGGGGCCTGGACGGGCTGACCCGTGCCTTGGCGATCGACTGCCGTGTACACAACATTGCGGTGTCGATCTTCCATCCCGGCATCGTCGCGACCGAGCTTGGCGGCGGGCTCAGTAGCCTGCCTGACGATCTGGTCGCGACGCCCGAGGATGCCGCCGACGTCGTCGTCCATATGGCGGACCTGCCGGACCACCTCAACTTCTACGAAGCGCTGGTCGTACAGAATAAAATCCAGTTCCTGGGACGCGGATAGCCGCTACGCCGGCGTCGCCGCCTGCGCATCCACCAGCGTCTTGAGCTTGCGCGCGGCGCTGATGGCCACCGGCCAGCCCGCGTAGAAGGCGATGTGGGCGATCGCCTCCCCGAGTTCCTCCGCCGTCAGCCCGTTTTCGAGACCCAGCTCCATGTGCCCCTGCGCTTGATCACGGCCAAGTGCCACGAGGCATGTCACCGTAATCAGGCTTCGGTCGCGCGCGCTGAGCTGCGGGCGTTCCCAAACCCGGTCGTACAGGACATCCTGCGTGATCTCGTCCAGGAGCGGCGCGACGCTCGCGAGTTCCCGCCCCCGGCCGCCGGAGGGGCGCTTCACCTCGCGCTCGCGCGATAGGGCGCGAAGTTCGCCGCAGCGGCGTTCAGCGCGCCGCGCATCAGACCCAGGTCGTTGAGCCAGGCGAAATAGCGAACGCCGCGTGCGCTATAGGATTCGAGTTGGGCGGCATTGGCGACGACGGTGCCGATATGCTTGCGCCCCTTCGCCACCTCGATCACGCGATCGATCGCGGCTGCGACTTCAGGATGGCTCGCATTGCCGGGGTGGCCGTAGGAGGCGCTGAGGTCGCCCGGGCCGATGAACACCACGTCGAGCGCCTCGATCTCGCACAAGGCCTCGATGTCCTTGACCATCTCGCGGTTCTCGACATGTACGGCCACGAGCGTGTCGGCATTCGCCCGCGCCTCGTAATTGGGCATCGTGCCATAGCCGGCGGCGCGGCAAGCGCGGGCCGAACCGCGCTTGCCCAGCGGCCAGTATTTGGCGCGCTGGATCACCTCGCGAACTTCCGCTGCACTACGCAGCGAGGGCACCTGGATCCCGCTGGCACCGCTGTCGAGCACGTGGAGCAGGTTGGCTTCTGCCGCGTCGGGTGTGCGGATCACGGTGCTCATTCCCATCCGCTCGGACGTGCGGATGATGTTCTCGATCTGGCTGTGCGTGAAGCAGCCGTGCTCCGCATCGACGATCAGGAAGTCGAAGCCGGAAAGTCCGAACAGCTCCGCGATTTGCGGCGAATCCACCTTCAGGAAGCTGCCGAACACGGTTCCGCCCGCTGCCAGCTTCCGCTTCACGTCCGCATTGAACACAGCATCCCCCTTGCGTCTTAGTTGCCATTTACAAACACCATTCAACATGGCACCGCTTCGACGATAAGCCAAGCGGTGATAGCCGCCGCGGTCCAGGTCACGACAGGAGAGGGTGTGCACGAGACCCGAGGGCCTCAGCCTGAACTCGCGGACGGGCTGGCGGCCTATCTCGCGGCCGTGCGCCGCCCGATCGGCTCGCCTCTGCCGCTTGAGACCGTGCGGTTGCTCGCGGACCGCGACGCCCACCGCGTCGCCTTTCCCCGCGCGGCGGGAATGACAGTCGCCAGCAGCTTCGCTCCTGGGGGAGGGCAGGAAACCCCGGTGCGGATTTATCGCCCGTCCGGCGCGGGGCGGCAGTCCGCGATCCTCTATTTCCACGGTGGCGGTTTCACGACTGGCAGCATCGAAAGCTATGATGGCCTGGCGACGGCGCTTGCGGAAGCGACCGGTGCGACGGTGATCAGCGTGCAGTATCATCGCCTGCCGGAGGCGACTCCGCGGTCGGTACTGGAGCAATGCCGGTCGGTACTCGGCTGGATCGTGCGCACGGCGGACACGCTGCAAGTCGATCGGACGCAGCTGGCCGTTGCGGGAGACAGCGCGGGAGCCTTCCTCGCGACCCAGCTGGCGGTGGTTGCGCGCGATGCGGGCGGCCCCCGGCTCACGTGCCAGTTGCTCTGCTATGGTGCGTATGCCCTCGACCCGGGCCGCGCCAGCCTGGTTGCGACGCACGACGCCGGGTTGCCACAGCCCGCGATCGAAGCGATGATCGCCACCTACCGAGAATGCAGCGCCCGCGACGTCGCCCCGCTGGCGTCACCGCTTTCTCTTGACGATCTCTCGGGACTTCCGACCGCCCTGATCCTCTCCGGCGAGCACGACGCGCTGCTCGAGGAGGGCCGCGATTATGCCGCACGCCTGCGTGCCGCGCGCGTGTCGGTTGAGGAGCGGATCGCGCCGGGCATGTGCCACGGATTCCTGCGCGCAGTCGCCTTCTCGGAGCCAGCCCGCGCCGAGATGCGCTGGCTGGGCAACGCCTATCGCAACCACCTCCAGGCAAGGATGAACTGATGGCCCTCAAGACCCACGATCCCGCATTCCAGGCAGGGCGCGAGATGCGCAAGGAGCTTTTCGGGGCCGCCAGCATCGAGCGTCTCGATGCCGCGGACGACTTTCACGAGCCGTTGGAGAACTACGTCACCTCTGCTTGCTTTGGCGAGACATGGACGCGGCCGGGGCTGACGCTGCGGGAGCGGAGCCTGATCACCATGGCGATCTGCGCCGCTCTGAACCGGCACACGCCGCTCAAGCGGCTGGTGAAATGCGCTATCGCCAATGGCGCGACCAAGGAGGACGTTCGAGAGGTACTGCTCCAGACCACACTCTACATCGGCGTTGCCGGCGGAGTCGAAAGCTGGGGTCTGGCGGCGGAGGCGTTGAAGGAGATCGACGCCTATTGAGCGGGCGGCGCGGGTCTGGCCGCCTTCAGACCCGCCGCCTCGACCCCCGCGGTGGCGCAGGCGGCATCGTCGGCCGGCTTGCCGCCCGACACCCCGACACCTCCGAGCAAGACACCGTCGGCAGTGTAGATCGGGATGCCGCCCGCCAATGTGGCGACGTTGGGCATGCCGGCCGGCGGATTGAGTGCGGCCATATCCGCCGTGGCGCGCCCGAACTTTGCCGCGGACACCGCCTTCCAGCGTGCGATTTCCCCGCCAGCGACCGACACGTCATCCATGTGCGCGAGCGTCACGGGCATGCCATGCGGTTCCAGCACGACGATCGCCACGCGCAGCTTCCGCTCCGTGGCCCAATGGAGACAGGTGTCGCGGATGGTGGCGGCGTTCGCATAGTCGAGACGCGGCCGAGCAGTCTGTGCGCCCAGCGGCATCGCCGGCAGGAGCAGGGCTACGGAAAGGGCGAGGCGGACCAAGCTGCGTGCTCCCGGAAATTATTTCAGGTTTGCCAAGTGGGCCACGATCGCCTCGCGCTGTGCGGGTTCCTTACTCCGTAGATCGCATTTTCGTGCCGGGCACCAGCGCCCTTGGGCTCGCGAGATAGGGATC
This sequence comes from Sphingomonas sp. 3-13AW, assembly GCF_049311085.1. NCBI lineage: Bacteria > Pseudomonadati > Pseudomonadota > Alphaproteobacteria > Sphingomonadales > Sphingomonadaceae > Sphingomonas > Sphingomonas sp. 3-13AW. The sequence goes on from NZ_JASNVZ010000019.1 coordinate 29,097, forward strand.
CAGCTTCGCCTTGTCCGACCGGATCGGGGCGCCCTTCATAGCTGCCGAATAGGCAGATCCGGGCTTCGATCCGGCAGGCGCATCGAGAATGCCGAACAGGTTCGGACCGATGCCCGGCGCACGATCTCCGGTTATCGTGTGGCAACCCCGGCATTATGCAAAGGCCGCAGGGAATGCCGTATCCGCGCCGGTCGCGGCAGGAGCGGCACCATGCGCGATGAACGGGGTGGACAGCAGCGCAACCGCGTTCATCGCGAAAATCGCCGGGCTGGCTTGCAACCACATGTCTCTCTCCTGCTTGGCGACCGTCCAACGGGATTCCAAGCCTGGTTTTGGGGCGAAACGGACTCATTACGCAATAGGGAGACGCATACTGCTGAACGCCATTGTATATAAACGTATTGCAGCGAGCGCCCGGGGGCTGCACTATCCCCGCAGAAACGACGCACGGAAAATTCGGCGTAGGAGAGCGGTTGTGGCGGCTATGAATCACGAACGGGCGATTGATCCGCCCGCAACGATGAGCGTTTACCAGTGGGCAGTGGTGGCGCTGTGCTGCGTCATCAATATAGCCGATGGTTTCGATGTCGTATCGCTCGCGGTGGCCGCGCCGGTATTGACCAAGCAGTGGCACGTCGACCCGGCGATCCTTGGCACGATGTTCAGCGCGTCCGCGGTGGGCCTGGTGATCGGCGCGTTCGTGATCGGGCCGATGGCCGACAAGGTGGGCCGCCGGCCCGTGATGCTCAGCGCGCTGGGCACGCTGGCCGCAATGCTCCTGCTCAGTGGCCTCGCAACGGACATCTGGCAGTTGTTCGTGTTGCGGACAATCACCGGCATCGGCCTCGGGACACTCGTCGTCTGCCTCAACACCACGGTGGCAGACAATTCGAGCGCCAAGGCCCGCAACATGTCGCTTGCCGTTCTCCACATCGGCTTCACCTTCGGGATGATGCTCGGAAGCGCGATTGCCGCCTATGTCCTCCAGAGCGGCGGGTGGCGCCTGATCTTCATCGCTGCCGGCTCGCTCAACCTCTTCACGCTGGCCTGCGGGGTGCTGCTGCTCAGCGAATCCCGCGACTTTCTGGTCCGGCGCCAGGCACCGGGCGATCTGGCCCGGCTGAACCGCATCCATCGTCGCATGCGGATCGCCGAACTGGCAGTCATGCCGCCAAAGCCGCCCGCTGCCGCCCAGCGGGGCGCAGCCATGCGCGCGATGCTCTCCCCGGAACTGCGCAGCTGGACGATCCTCGTCTGGGTCGCCTCCGCTACGTACGCGATCGTTGGCTATTTCCTACTCAACTGGAAGCCCACGATCCTCGCCAACGCCGGCCTCTCGCCCGCGCTCGCCGCCGCCAGCGGAGTCATCACGGGGGCATGCGGGACGGTGGGGCACCTCACCATGGGCATGCTCGGCCGCCGGGTCGGGGAGGGGAGGCTGACCGCGATATACTTCGCCTGCGCGGCAGTCACCTTGGTCGTCTTCGGCATGATGCCGCCTGCGCCGATCCCGCTGCTGGCGGTCGCGGGTGTCACGACCTTCTTCGTCGTAGGCGCTTATACCGGGCTCTTCCTGGTGTCGGTGACGATGTACCCACCCGCGATCCAGAATGCCGGCGTCGGATATGTCGTGGGGTTCGGCCGGATCGGCGCCATTATCGGTCCATCGATCGGCGGCTGGCTGCTCAGCGCAGGACTGAGCCGAATGGACACCTATTTCGTCTTTTCCGCCATCGCCGTGATCCCGGTGATCGCCATGTATCTCGCCAACCAGGTTGCCGCTCGGGGCCCCCGCCACCGCGACGCGACCGGTTCAGGAGCTTTCGATGCCGAACCCGCAGTTTAGATTGTTCGACACCCACGCCCACTTCTTCACCAACGACATTGCGCGCTACCCCGCCGACGCAAGTGGGGCTCGCGAAGGCCGGGACGTGATGATGGCGCGGCTGGAGCGCGATCCGGCAACGGCTGAGCGGGTGCTGGCGCTATGGAATGCGTGCGGCGTCGCGGGCGGTGCGGCGGTGCAGTACAACACCGTCTACAAGACGGACAATCGCTACACGATCGACGTGGCCGATGCGCACCATGACCGCGTCTCGGCAGTGCTCATCCTGGATGCCGCGGCGCCGGAAACGCCCGAGCAGCTCCGCGCCCTTACCGGGCGGCACAATGTCAGCGGACTGCGCCTGTTCGGCTATCCCGATGCCGCCGGTGAATATCCCTGGCTAGACTCGCCGGCGGCGCTGAAGACCTGGGATGTGGCCGCGGAGATGCGCCTGAACATGGTGGTGATGTACGCCCCGGGCGCGCCCTCTTTCGCGGCGCTGCGGCGCGTGGCGGCGTTGGCGCGGCGCTATCCGCAGACCGTGATCGCGCTCGATCATTGCGGCTGGCCGGGCCCGCACGGCGGAGCCGCAGGCACGATCGGGCCTGAGCATCTTGAGCTGGTCGACGTTCCGAACATCCATTTCAAGCTCACCCAGATCAATCTGAACCGCTTTGCGGAAAGCGCGATCGATCCGGCCGACTTCGTCCGGCGGATGGTCGAAACGTACGGAGCCGGCCGGCTGATGTGGGGATCTGACCTCGGCAACACCAAGGTAAGCTATGCAGAGATGGCCGAACAGGCGATCGCCGCGACGCAGCTGCTTGCCGAAGCCGACCGGCACCGGGTGCTGCACGACAATGGCGCGCGACTGTTTGGGGATCGGCTCGGATCGTGACTGCCGCGCCCGAGCCGCCCGCCATCGACGCGCACGCCCACGTGTTTACCCGTACCATGCCCTTCACGGACACGGCCTGGACACGGCCGGACTATGACTATCCGGTCGAGGCTTATCTCGCAGATCTCGACGCGCACGGGATCGCGTTCGGCGTGATCACCGCGGCGAGCCTGTTCGGGGAGTATAACGACTACACCCTGGCTGCACTGGCCCAGCACAAGCGCTTGCGCGCAACAGTGATGCTGGATCAGGACACTGCGCCGGCGGAGCTGGCGTCGCTTCGTGCGCAGGGTGTCTGCGGCGTGCGTTTCCAAATCCCGCTGAAGGTCGCGCTGCCCGACCTGCAGGGCTACCGCTTCCGCCGCTTCGTCACGCGGCTTGCGGACGCGGGCATGCACCTCGAGCTGAACCTGGGTGGGGAGCAACTCGCACAGATGCTGCCGGCGCTGGCGGACGCGCGGGTGCCCATCGTGGTCGATCATTTCGGCCTGCTGCGAAGCGAAGGCGAACTGGAGGGGCCGGGATTCACGGCCTTGCTCCATGCGGTTCAGGCAGGGCGGACCTGGGTCAAGGTCTCGGCCGGGTTCCGCCTCCCTCCTGAGCGGCTGGAGGCTTATGCACAGCGGCTGCTCGGCAGTGCGGGGCCCGACAGGTTGTTCTGGGGCAGCGATGCGCCCTTTGTCGGCGCCGAGGACCGGGTGCGCTACGCCGACACGCTCGACACCCTCTACCGGATCGTCCCCGATCCGCGGGACCGGAGACGCATGTCGGACGCGGCGTTGCGCTTCTACTTCTTCTAGAGGTTCAGCGGCATGGCGTGGATCACCTGCGCCTGGGTATATTCCTCTAGCCCTTCCAGGCCCATTTCGGTGCCAAGCCCGGACTGCTTAAGCCCGCGGAAGGGGATGCGGGGATCGATCGCCACCAACTGGTTGATCCAGACGGTGCCCGACGTGACACGGCTGGCGACGTCGCAAGCCCGTTCCAAGTCGCGGCCCCAAACCGTACCACCCAAGCCATAATCGGTGCCGTTGACCCGTTCGATCAGCGCGTCCACGTCATCGTACTTGAGCACGGGCAGAACCGGGCCGAACTGTTCCTCGCGAACGAGCGCGGCATCATCCGCGATGTCCCGCACGATCGTCGGCGCAATGAAATAGCCCGGGCGGTCGAGCGGCTCGCCGCCGGCGATGACGGTGCCATGCTCCTTGCTGGCCGCGATCAGGGCGGAGACCTTCTCATACTGCTGCCGGTTCTGAACCGGGCCGATCTGCGCACCCTGGTTTGCGCCATCATCCACCACCATCTCGCGCGCCAGCCTGGCAAGCTCGTCGCAAAACGCATCGTACATCGGCTCCGGCACATAGGCGCGCTTGATCGCGACGCAGATCTGCCCGGCGTTGCGCATCGCGCCCTCGAACACCTTGCCCGCCACCGCGGTCGGATCGACATCGTCAAGCACGATCGCGGCATCGTTGCCGCCCAGCTCCAGGGTAACCCGCTTCAGCGTGTCGGCAGTTCCGGCGAGGACCTTCTTACCGGTGGCCGTCGATCCGGTGAACGCGATCTTGGCGATCCCCGGATGTGCCGTGATCGCGCGCCCCAGCTCATTCTCGTCGCATACGACATTGATCACGCCCGCCGGGAGAATGTCGCGGCAGAGCTCTCCGAACAGGCAGGTGGTAAGCGGTGTCGTCGGCGCCGGCTTGCACACAAGGGTGTTACCCGAAACCAGCGCGGGTCCGACCTTGTTGACCAGCAGCATCAGCGGGAAGTTCCACGGGGTGATCGCCGCCACCACGCCAAGCGGCGTCCGATGCTCGATCACGCGCACTGCCCCGTCTTCGCGGAGCACCCGCGGTTCGAGGCGCATTGCGGCAAAGGTGCGCAGCACGAAGGCGCTGCCGCGCACTTCCTTGACGGCTTGATCGAGCGGCTTGCCCTGTTCGGCGGTGAGCAGCGCCGCGAACTCGTCCGCGCGCGCTTCCAGCGCCGCGGCGATCTCAAGGATCTTGTCCGCACGCCCTCCGACCGGCGTTGCCGCCCACCCGCCAAAGGCACGCTGCGCCGCCGCCACCGCCGCGTCGAGCTGCGCGGCATCCGCCTTGGGGCAGCGGGCAAAGGCCCGCTCCGTCGCCGGATTGATCACGTCGAAGCTTGCGGCGCCCGCATGCAGCTCGCCGCCGATCAGCAGGTGATAGTCGCGCTCCATGCTCATGCCCTCGCGACCACGCGATCGACGTCCGCCGGATCGGTGTGGGGCGCGACATCGTCCAGTCCCATCAGCTTTGCTGCATTGCCGCCGATCATCGCGCGAATCTCGACGTCGTCATAGCCGATCTCGATCAGCATCTGGATGACAAAGCGCAGGCCCTCGACCGGAGTGGGGTTGCCGACCTGGCCCAGGTCGGATCCAATGATGGTGTTGGGCACGCCGCCGGACTCGATGCACATCTTCAGGCTGTCGTGGCTGTAGGTCTTGCCCTGAACCCCGGCCCACATGCAGCAGCTGTGTTCGAGATAGGCGCCCATCTTCGCCAGCTCCGCCATGTCGGGAGGCGTGCAACCGATCAGGAAGGTCGGATGATTGACCAGCAGCCGGGTGATGCCGCGCGCCTTTGCCTCGTTGAAGAGCGGCCAGATCTCGCTGATGTGGAGATGCCCGGCTGACAGGACGGCGTCATATTCCGCGATCTGGTCGAGGACGGCCTTGACCTCATCCTTCAGCGTACCGCGATCGTCAATCACCGTAAGCATGATCGGGTCGAGCATCCTCTCCTTGGTGGGAAGGAACTGCTTGCGGTGAGAATGGCGGATATGATTGGCAGCCGAGAAGGTCGGCATCCACACCAGCCGCGCACCCAGCTTGAAGCCGTGCTCGACGGCATAGGGGTTGATGCCGCCCGTCGTGTTGTTGCAAGGCACGCCGCTTAGCAGCTGGACCTTGCCCGGCATCACCTCATCCAGCAGGGCCGTGACGGGGGTCACCGAGTAATAGTGGTCCTTAAACAGGATCGCGCGCAGGCCTGCGGCCTCCCCCTCCTTGATTGCTTCAACATGATTGAGGCGGCGCGGCATCACCGAGGGGCCACTGTGACAATGGAGGTCGATCGCGCCCTTCAGCAGTTCGGTGATCCGGTCGGTCATTATGCTTCATCCTCGGTCACAGGCAGCGGGTAGTCGGCGGCGTTGAGCACCCAGCCGGGCTTGGCCGAAAAGTCGCGGCGCGGCGGGCAAAAAGCGTCGAGCAGGCGGTTGAGCCCGGGGGCGACGCCCTGCGAAGTGTGGGTCGCCGGCGGCGGGATCACGGCGACCGATGGTGCCGCGCAACGCGCATGGTGGTCCTCGATCCACTGCGTGGAATCGCTGATCCACGGCCAACGAAGGTGGTGGATGTAATCGCCGTCGAGCGCGATGGAATATTGTTCGAAGTCGTCGTGGTGGTGCGGCGACAGATTGTCCGCGGCACGCGGGCCGACGCGGCCATCGCCGAAGTTCACCATGATAGTCTGTCCGCGATAGATCCGCCCGAAGCGGCCCTGCTCTGGCGCGACATCGCCGGGATAGACGCGAACCTTGCGACCACCGATCGGCTCCGGCCATTCCTGGAGTGGAGGAACATTGGGGTCGGGCGAGGCATAGTCGCGCGCATTCGAGCATTTGGCGGCGAGGTCGGCTGCGCGCGTGGTGAACAGCCGCAGGACGCGACCACCCTTGCGCACGGTGACCTTACTGTTTCCCGCCGGCACGAAGACGACGCTGCGGCCGCGGGCGACCTCGGTACCCTCAGCGATCTCGATTGCGATCTCAGCGTCGTCGTCGGGAAGCACGATCGCATATTCGTCGGGCTGATCGGCGCGGGAGAGCACAGCGCCTTCCTTGGCCGCCGTATAGGCGACGATCATGGTCTGCCCGCGGGCGTACCAGGTCTCCGCCTGCGGATCGGCATCCTGCGGAGCTTCTTCGTAGAAGCGTCCATAGCTCGCTTCCTTGAAGCTCGTCGGCGTCGGCGCCTTGGAGGGAGGTGCGAGGCTGGTCCGAAGATCGTCACGCCCGTACATCGGCTCTCCTCCAGGTTCGCCGGTTTTCCGGCCTTTGTCGCGCCGCAATCTAGAGCGGCGCGGAGGCGGGCGTCTAATCCCGATTTGAAGAAGCCCCGATGCCTTGAAAGTATCGATACCGGCGAAGTTCATCGATATCGCGATCCTATCGTTCGCCGCCGAAATTGGCATTGGACCCCGAAGTGCGCCGGCCCCCAACATGAGTGCGAGCCGAATTCGGCCATGAGGGGAGGCGCGATTGCCGGGAGACAAGGAAGCCGATGCCGCCACGCTGCCGGACGATCATCCGCCCGATCCGGCGCTTGGACCGGCGCTGGCGCGGCTGTTGCAGCCGCGTTCAATCGCGATCGCTGGCGCTTCGCCCGATTCGGCAACCATGGGCGGCGTTATCCTGGCCAATTGCGACCGGTTCGGCTTTTCAGGCGATCTTCATCTGATCAGCCCCACGCGCGACGACATTGGCGGCAGGGCTTGCGTCCGCTCCGTCGACGACCTGCCGGAGCGTGTCGATGCGCTGGTCCTCAATGTGCCGCGCGCGGCGATCCTTCCCGCGATCCAGGCAGCCGCCCGGCGCAAGGTCGGCGGCGTCATCGTGTTTTCGTCGGGGTTCGCCGAGGCTGGGCCGGAGGGGCAGCGGGAGCAGGACCAGATCGCCGCCATCTGCCGCCGCGCCGGCATGGCCCTGCTCGGGCCCAATTGCATGGGCTTTGTGAACTACGCAGGCGGCATCGCGCTCAGCTTTGAGCCCGTCACGCCGCAACCACTGGGTGCGCGCCGCAGTGTGGCGGTCATCGCGCAGAGTGGGGCCGCGGCTTCGGGGATCCGCAGCGGCATGCAGGGGCGCGGGATTTCGGTCGCGCTCCAGGCGGCCCTCGGAAACGAGGCGGTGGTGCGTGCGAGCGACCTGGTCGACCGCATCGTTGCCGAAGGCCGCGCCGACGCGATCGCCCTTTATGTGGAGCAGATCCGCGACCCCGCAGCCTTCCTCGCCGCCGTCCGGCGCGCGCGGGAGGCCGGTGTTCCGGTGATCATGATGCACCCCGGGCGCAGTAAGCGCGGCCAGGAAGCCGCGCAGTCGCATACGGGTTCGATGGTGGGCGACTATGCCTTGATGCGCACGTCGGTCGAAAACGAAGCCGTGGTGGCGGTGGATACGATGGACGAGCTCTTCGACACCCTGGCCATCCTGCATCGCTATCCGACGCCGACCCGTGGGGAGATCGGCGTCGTCACGAACTCGGGCGCGATCCGTGGCATGGCATTCGATTTTGCCGAGGACATCGGCCTTCCGATCGCCCAGGTGTCGGACGTAACGCTGGAGCGACTGGGCGCTCTGCTGCCGGCCGGCATGGAAATTGACAATCCGCTCGACGTCGGTACGACCGGTTTTGCCAAGGCCGACATCTTTGGCCTCGCAACGGCGGCAATGCTGGCCGACCCAGGGGTGAGCGCCGTGCTGCTGCCCATGGCTGGTGGAGGCCCATCGCAACAGCGCGCGAAGGCGGAGGCGATCGTCCCCGAGGCGCTCGCCTCCACAAAGCCAGTGGTGGTCGCCATTACGGGCGACGAGTCCGTCCTCGATCCTGAATTCCTTCTGGCGATGCGTGCCAGTGAAACCCCGCTGTTCCGTTCCCCGGAGCGGGCGATGCGGGCGCTTCGTCTGGTTCGGCGCTATGCCGCGGCCTTGCATGCGTCCGCAGATCGAACCCCGCCCGCCGCGGGGCGTGCGCGCTGGGCGGAGCCCGGGGTGAAGCCTGAATATCAGGGCAAGGACTTCCTCCGCAGCATCGGGGTACGTGTGCCCGAGGGTGCGCTTGCCGCGACCGTGGACGAGGCGGTCGCGATCGCCGCGCGCATCGGTTTCCCGGTAGTCCTGAAGGCGCAGGCCGCAGCGCTCAGCCACAAGAGCGACGCCGGCGGCGTGGCACTCAACCTCCGCGACGAGGCGGCGCTGCGCAAGGGCTGGACCGGAATGATGGACCGGCTGGACGGCACCGTGCTCGACGGGGTGCTGGTGGAGCAGATGTCGGCGCCCGGGCTCGAACTGGTCGTGGGCGCGCGCAACCACCCGGAATGGGGGCCGTCGGTGATGGTTGGCCTGGGCGGAGTGCTGATCGAGGCGCTCGATGCGGCAGAACTGCTGCCCGCAGACATCTCGCATGCCCGCGCGGTCGAGCGGATCCGTGCACTGCGCGGCGCTAAGCTTCTGGGCGAATTTCGCGGCCGGCCGCCGCGCGATGTCGATGCGGTCGCGGACGTGGTGGTGAAGGTAGGCGCCGCAATGCGGGCCGGCACCGGCATCGAGGAAATCGACATCAATCCGCTCATGGTGCTGGCGCAGGGTGAGGGCGCAGTCGCCCTCGACGCCCTGATCATCACCGGGGCCTGAACAGGGAAACTGGCAAGATGGAAACGACGATGGCGACCGACGAAAGCAAGCCCATCCCCGGCGGCAATACCGTGCTGGTGGAATTCGACGAGGGGATCGCCTGGGTCCACCTCAACCGGCCCGAGAAGCGCAACGCGATGAGCATGGAACTTGCGCGCGAGATGAACGCCGTGCTCGACGCGCTGGAAACCGACGATCGCTGCGGCGTGATCGTCCTGACCGGCAAGGGCGAGGCTTTCTCCGCAGGCATGGACCTGCAGGGCTTCTTCCGTGCATCGGACGCGGTCAGCGACGTCGAGCGGCATCGCGCCTATCGCGAGACCCGTGCGTGGCAGTGGCGCACGCTGATGCACTATGCGAAGCCGACGATCGCCATGGTGAATGGCTGGTGCTTCGGCGGCGCCTTCACCCCGCTGATCTGCTGCGACCTGGCGATTACCGACCAGGACGCGGTGTTCGGCCTGTCCGAGATCAACTGGGGGATCATTCCGGGCGGCGTGGTTTCCAAGGCGATCGCGACGCTGATGGGGGACCGCGAAGCGCTCTATTATGTGATGACCGGCGAGAAGTTCGACGGCCGCCGTGCCAAGGAGCTTCGCCTCGTCAACGAGGCAGTGCCGGCCGCCGAGCTCAAGGAGCGCACCCGCGCTCTTGCGCAAGTGCTGCTCACCAAGAACCCGACCGTCCTGCGGCAGGCGCGCATGGCGTATAAATATGCGCGCGAGATGGATTGGGAGCTTGCCGCCGAATATCTGACAGCCAAGGTGGATCAGACTACCTTCGTGGATCGCGAGCGCGGCCGAGAAAAGGGCCTCGCGCAGTTCCTCGACGAGAAGAGCTTCAAGCCGGGGTTCGGCCATTATAATCGGGATGCGGAGTAACCATGCAGCGACCCAGTGCAGCCAAGGGCAGCGAGCTTTCGGAGGTCGCTCCCGGTTTCGTCGAGATGACCGACCGCATTCTTTACGGCGAGGTCTGGGAACGCGGTGGCCTGTCGAAGCGTGACCGCTCGCTGCTGACTGTCGCGTCGCTGATGACCGCCAATCGGCATCAGCAGCTTGAGGCGCATCTGGGGCTCGCCCTCGACAATGGGGTGACCAAGGAAGAACTCGGCGAGGCGCTGCTCCACCTCGCATTCTATTCTTCGTGGCCGGCGGCGGTGACTGCATCGCGGACCTTGCTGGACGTGGTCAAGAAGCGCGAGGATTGACCGGTCAGGAGGGCAGGGGCGGCCCAGCCTCCACCTGCTCGAGGAGATGGTCGGTGTCCCCGAGCATCGTCTCGAGCACGGTCAGTCGCTGGAAGTAACGGCCGGCAGGGTATTCCGCAGCCAAGCCCATCCCGCCATGCAGCTGGATCGCCTCGCTTCCCACGAAGCGGGCGGCGCGATTGACCAGCGCCTTGGACGCGGCGACCGCGACCTGGCGCTGCGCGGGCGGCGCATCAAGCATGGAGACCGCGTAAAAGGTCATCGAACGGGCCTGCTCGACCGCAACCAGCATGTCGGCCGCGCGATGCTGGAGTGCCTGGAAGCAGCTCAGCGGCACGCCGAACTGGTGGCGGGTGTTGAGATAGTCGGCCGAGAGCGAAACCAGCCGCTCCATCGCGCCCACCGCCTCCGCACAACAGGCCACAATCCCGCCATCAACCGCCTCCCCAAGCATGGCCGGATCGCCGATCGCGGCGTCATGCGGGAGCATGACATCGAACGTCAGGTTGGCCGCCCGGCGGCCGTCGGGTGTCGGGTGGATCTGCACGGAGAGCCCAGGTGTCGCCGCCGGCACTAGGAAAATAGCGAGGCCCTCGGCCGTGGTGGCGGGACAGAGGATCAGATCGGCGCTGTCGGCGTCGAGTACGGCGACCTTGGCGCCGCGGAGGGTCCAGCCTGCGTCCGTCCGCACCGCCTGGGTTGCCGGTATGTCCCAGCGGTATCGCATCCCGGGTTCGTGAAGGCAGAGCACCGCGTGCAGCCCGCCATCGAGCAGATCGCCGAGCGCCGGGTGCCCCGTCCGTGCGAGGATTCGGCCGGCGAGCAGCACCGACTGCAGATACGGAGCCTGAGCCAGGGTGCGGCCATAGGACTCCATCAGCAGCATGATCGTCTCACGGCTGCCGTCGAGGCCACCTTGCTCCGCCGAGAAGGGGAGGGCGATCAGGCCGAGATCCTGGTAGGCGCGCCATTCGGTCGCGAGATCGTGCGTCTCGGCGGCGGCTTGGGTGTCAAACAGCCGGTCGATCGCGTCGCGGACCAGGATTTGCTCGTCGTCGAGGTCGAAGTTCATGCGGTGCGCCCCAGCCCGAGAACCGTCTTTGCCAGGATCCCGCGCTGGACCTCGCTCGATCCGCCGAAGATCGAATATTTGCGCGAGCTGAAATAGGCCGACAGGATTGCCGGGTCCGACGCAAGCCCTTGGAACGGCGCGCTCTCCGCATCACGAGGGAATCCCGCGGTCAGGACCTCAGGTCCCAGCGTTTCTACCAGCAGCGCCGCTGCCGTCTGCAGAAGTTCGGCGCCCTTGATCTTCAGCATCGAAACTTTCGGATCGACGCCGGCGTCGGCTGCCCCCTCGCTTGCGACGACGCGCATCTGAATGATCTCCAGCGCCTTCAGCTCGATCTCGGCCAAGGTGAGGCGCCGCCGAAAAGCGGGGTCGGCGAGCAGTCCTGCAGCTTCGGCATGGCTGCGCGCGCGCTCCAGTCTGCGGCGTGCGAAGCCGACATTGCCCATCGAGGTGCGTTCCTGGCCCAGCAGGAACTTGGCATAGGCCCAGCCGTGCCCTTCCTCGCCTACCAGGTTCGCTAAGGGCACCTCGACATTGTCGAAAAAGACCTCGTTCACGTGATGATAGCCGTCGATAGTGCGGATCGGCCGAACATGTATTCCGGGCGTGGCCATGTCGATCAGGAGAAAGGAGAGGCCCTGCTGCTTGCGGCCGCTGCTGTCTGTGCGGACGAGGCAAAAGATCCAGTCGGCTTCGTGGGCATAAGTCGTCCAGATCTTCTGCCCAGTGACCCGGTAGACATCGCCGTCACGCACCGCCGCAGTTCGCACGGCGGCGAGATCGGAGCCTGCGCTGGGTTCCGAAAAGCCTTGGCAGAACCACAGGTCTAAATTGGCGATGGCAGGCAGGAAGCGGCGCTTCTGCGCCTCGCTCCCGAACGCAGCGATGACTGGCCCCACCAGTGCGACGTTGAACGCGAGCGGCTTTGGGACGGCGTTGCGGTCGATCTCCTCCGTGAGGATCGCACGCTGAACGGCGGACCAAGGCCGGCCACCATATTCCAGCGGCCAGTGCGGCACGGCATAGCCCGCCCGGTTCAGGATCTGCTGCGCCTCCACCACCCATTCGCGCGGCAGTGGCTTCTCCTCATAGACCGCTCGCCGGATCCGTTCCGGCACATCGGCTAGAAGGGTGGCGCGAACTTCGGCACGGAACTGCCGCTCCTCCGCGGTCACGGACAGCTTCATGCGGGGTCCGCAGCGAGTGGCGGAATGCCTCGGATGAGGTCGGCGGCGCGTTCGGCGACCATGATCACTGGCGCGTTGATGTTGGCGCCAGGCACGGTCGGCATCACCGAAGCGTCGACCACGCGAAGTCCGCGGACACCGCGCACGCGCAGTGCGCTGTCCACGACCGCGGCCGGATCCTCACCCATGCGGCAGGTGCCGGCGGGATGCTGGGTGATCTTGAGGTTGTCACGGATGAAGTCGTCCAGCGTCGCGTCGGCGCCCGGGCTGATCTCCGCCTCGACCAGCTCGCTGAGCGGCGATTGCGCGAAGATGCGGCGCACTGCCGCGATCCCGCTGCGGATGTCCGCGAAGTCGCCGGCAGTCGAGAGCAGGTTGAGGTTCACACGCGGCTTGTCGAGGGGGTCGGCCGATCGCAGCGTCACGGAGCCGCGGCTTTCGGGGTGGAGTTGCATCACCATCACCGACAATACGTGGCTCTGGCGCTTGCCGAACGGATGCCAGAGCTTGGCATCGAGACGTACCGGAAGGAAGACGAGCTGGATGTCGGGCCGCGCAAGCTCCGGCCTGGTGCGCAGCATCAGTACACCGCTGGTGATCTGGCTGGCGAAGGAACCTTTCCCGGTGAGCGCCCAGCGCAACACCGAGAGCGCTGCGCGATCCGAACGCAGGGCGTTTAGGAAGCTGGTGCTCTCGCGGGCGGCAAAGCTCATGTAGACCAGCGGATGTTCGGAAAGGTCGCGGCCGACGCCTGGCAGATCCTGTACCACCGGGATGCCGAGCTCGGCCAGTTGCGGGGCTGAGCCAATTCCCGACAGCATCAGGAGCTGAGGCGAGTTATATGCGCCACCGCTCAGGATTACTTCCTTGCGCGCCGGTGCTTCGCCACGCACACCATCGCGTTGATACTCGACCCCGGCCGCGCGACCCTCTTCGATCAGGACGCGAGTGGCTTGTGCATTGGAGAGCACCGTCAGGTTCGGCCGACGCAAGGCCGGGCGAAGATAAGCCGCCGCCGTGCTCGCGCGGCGGCCGTGCCTGTCCACGGTGACTTCGCAGGTCGAGAAGCCCTCTTGTTGGGTGCCGCTCAGGTCCGCACTTTCCGGGAACCCCGCCGCAAGGACCGCCCGGCGGATCGGCTCCGTCAGCAGGTGATCGCCGCGCACCGGAGTGACCGCTAGCGGACCATCGGCCCCGTGGTAGGGGCCAGCGCCGCGCCAGCTCGACTCCATCCGGCGGAAATAGGGAAGCACGTCGGAATAGGACCAGCCAGCGGCCCCCATCTGGCGCCACCCATCATAGTCGCTCAAATGCCCGCGCATGTAGATCATGCCGTTCACCGACGAGGATCCGCCGTACACGCGCCCGCGCGGCAGCGCTAGAGACCGGCCTCCCAGCTTGGCGTCCGGCTCGCTCGCATAGCCCCAGTCATAGCTGGGGTTGGCGGCAGTCATCATGAAGCCGAGCGGCATGCGGAACAGCCAGTGGTCGTCGCTCCCGCCAGCCTCGATCAGCAGGACCGAGTCCTTGCCGCTCTCGCTCAGTCGATTGGCGAGGACGCAGCCAGCGGAGCCGGCGCCGACGATGATGTAGTCGAACATGTCCAGGACCTCAGACATGCTGTGCCCGGCTGGCAAATGCTGCGGATGCCCCTGCGATTTCCGGCATTTCCCCTCCCAGCCACCAGTTGGACAGCGTTGTGGCATGGCAAATAGCATTCGACAACATATAACGCTGTTGGTTATGGTGCGTCTCACTGGAGGTGACCGGCACGCAAGCCGGCACCGAGACGAGGGGTAGAGGATGGCGGGCGCGGCAGTTCTGGATCGACCCGAGGTTGCTTCGCTGGACAAGGCGCGTGCCTTTGTCGCGAGCCGGCACCAGCTGTTCATCGGCGGTCGTTGGGTCGAGCCGCTCGACGGGGCACGGTTTGCGACCCATGACCCGGCCAGCGGCGCCGAACTCGCCCAAGTCGCGGAAGCGCGCGAAGCCGATGCCGATGCTGCCGTAGCGGCAGCGCGCAGGGCGATGGAGAATTCCGAATGGACGGACATGAAGCCGGCGGCACGTGCCCGGCTGCTGAACCGCCTTGCTGATGCCCTTGAAGCGAATGCCGATGAGTTCGCCGCGCTCGAAACACTCGACAATGGCATGCCGGTCCGCGACGCCCGCTTCTTCCACCTCGCGCATGCGATCGAGGTGCTGCGCTACAATGCCGGCTGGGCGACGAAGCTCAACGGCGAGACGATCGCGCTTTCGGGCATGGGCACCTGGCACGCGTATACGGTGCGCGAACCCGTTGGGGTGGTCGCGCAGATCGTGCCGTGGAACGCTCCGCTCGCCATGGCGGTGGCGAAGATCGCCCCGGCGCTCGCGGCCGGCTGTGCGGTGATCCTGAAGCCGGCTGAGGAAACCCCGCTGACGGCATTGCGGCTCGCGCATCTGGTGGCGGAGATCGGCTTTCCTGATGGCGTGTTCAACCTGCTCACCGGTTTCGGCGAGACGGCTGGCGCAGCGCTGACGGCGCACCCGGGTGTCGACAAGGTCACCTTCACCGGATCGACGGAGGTCGGCCGGCTGATCCTTCGCGCGGCGGCCGCGAACTTCAAGCGCGTGACGCTCGAGCTGGGGGGCAAGACACCGGTGATCGTGCTGCCGGATGCCGATCCCGCCCGCGCGATAGAGGGCGCGGCGCGGGCTATCTTCACCAACGCTGGCCAGGTCTGCAACGCGGGCTCGCGGCTGTTCGTCCACGAGCGCCACTTCGACCAGGTGGTCGAGGGCGTCGCCCGGATCGCGGAGGGCATGAAGCTCGGCTCCGGGTTTGACGCCGACACCCAGATGGGGCCGGTCATCTCCGACATTCAGCGCGACCGGGTCCGCGGCTATGTTCGCCAGGGTATCGAGGCCGGGGCGACCCTGCGCGCGGGGGGACGTGCGGTCGACGACAGCGGCTTCTTCGTCGCGCCTGCCGTCCTCACGGGCACCGATCCGACCATGTCGGTCCGGCGCGAGGAGATCTTCGGGCCAGTGCTGTGCGCCATGTCATTTGCCGACGTCGATCTCGATCGCATCGCCGCGGAGGCGAACGCTACCGAATATGGCCTGGGCGCGGTGATCTGGACCAACGACCTCTCCGCCGCTCACCGGCTGGCGCGCACGCTCAAGGCGGGCACGGTGCGCGTCAATGGCGGCGGGCTAGACCCGGCGCTGCCCTTCGGCGGCTTCAAGCAGTCGGGCTGGGGTCGCGAGAACGGCCGTGAAGGCATCGACGCGTACACCGAGACCAAGGCGGTCGCGATGGCGCTCTAGCGCCGTCAGCACACCGAAACGAATACGACATGGCGCAAGAGCCTGACGCTCGACCATCTCAATCGTGACGAACGGCATTCGTCATGTGCAGTCGGCCGCGAAGGAAGGGGAACAATTTTGAGAAACACTCCGGGGACCGGGATCGTCGGCGGCGGCATCGGCGGATTGACCGCGGCCCTCGCGCTGCTGCGCAAGGGGCATGAGGTCACCGTCTACGAACAGGCGAACGCGCTTCAGGAAGTGGGAGCCGGTCTGCAGATCAGCCCCAACGGCGTCCGCGTGCTGTTTGCGCTGGGCCTCGAGAAGGAGGTTCGCGCGGCCTGCTTCGAGCCGGAGGGCAAGGAGATCCGTCTGTGGAACACCGGCGACCGTTGGAAGCTGTTCGACCTGGGCGTGGAATCCCAGACTCGCTACGGCTTTCCCTACATCACCATCCACCGCAACGACTTGCACCAGATCCTGGTTAAGGCCGTGGAGGAGGCGGCGCCGGGTTGCATCCGGCTGGGGCATCGCTTTGTCGACCTACGCCAGACCGCCGCTTCCGCGACCCTGGAGTTTGTCGACAAGCCATCGGCGAGTTTCGACGTGGTGATCGGGGCCGACGGCGTCCACTCGAAGATGCGCGAACTGCTGTTCGGGGCCGGCCCGGCCAGATTCACTGGAATTGTCGCCTGGCGCGGCGTTATCCCCGCCGAACTGCTGCCGGAGCGACTGACGCAGCCGATCGGCTACAACTGGGTCGGCCCAGGGGGCCATGTGATCCATTATCCCATCCGCCGGGGCGAGCTGATCAACTTCACCAGCGTGGTCGAGCGGCAGGATTGGGCGATCGAATCCTGGACGTCGCCGGGTACGAACCGGGAATATCACGACGATTACCCCGGGTGGCACGCCGATGTGCACGCCTACATCGCGGCCATCCCGCAGCCGTTCAAATGGGCGCTTATCGCTCGGCCTCCGATGCAGGAGTGGGTGCGCGGCAGGGTCGCATTGCTAGGGGACGCCTGTCATCCTTCGCTGCCGTTCCTCGCGCAGGGCGCCACCCAGGCCATCGAGGACGCCTGCATCCTCGCGCGTGCCTTCGCCGAGTTCGACACCGTCGAAGAGGCGCTCGATCGCTATCAGAAGGCACGCATCCCCCGCACGACGCGAGCGGTGCAGGGGGCGAACGCGAATGCCGAGCGCTTCCACAACCCGACCCTCGCCGATCCGGCGGGCGCGCAGAAATATGTTGATGAGCAATGGGCCGCGGACAAGGTCGTGGCCCGCTATGAGTGGCTGTTCCGCTACGATGCCACTCGGGTGCCACTCGACGATGCCTCCACTGGCGCGGGAGACGGCGCATGACCGAGCGGCAATGGACGCGTACGCCGCTGATCCTGTCCTTTCCGGACAATCCCAACTTCACTGAGACTTATGGGTTCGCCGGCAATTCCGGCCATGTGAACCTGGAAGGGCAGTTGATGCGGCTGCCGTCATCGACGTCCCGCACCGTCTATATCTTCATGCATCCCACTTCGGTGCTGCATCTCCTCCCGATGCCGGTTGCCCTCGCCGACGCCGGGCTCGATGTGTTGTGCGCAGCCAGCCGATACCCGCGCAACGACAGCGCGCTAATCCAGGAGAAGGTGGCGATCGATCTGGGCAAGTGGATCGCGCACGCCCGAGAAGCCCTTGGCTATGAAAAGGTCGTGCTGCTCGGTTGGTCCGGCGGGGGCTCGCTGTCGCTCTTCTACCAGGCGCAGGCGGAAAGCCCGAGCATCACCCACACTCCGGCCGGCGATCCGGTAGATCTGGTCCATGCAGGTCTGCAGCCGGCAGACGGCGTCATCTTCATTGCGGCGCACCTGTCGCGCGCCGAGACGCTGACCGAATGGCTTGATCCTTCCGTGACCAACGAGCTCGATCCGGACGACCGAGATCCGGAGCTCGACATCTATTCGCCGGATTGCCCCAACCAACCGCCCTACAGCGCCGATTTCGTCACGCGCTTCCGTGAGGCGCAGCGGGCGCGCAACCGAAGGATCACGGCCTGGGCGACGGACCAACTCGCGCGGCTGAAGGCAGCGGGCGGCGTCGAGCAGGAGCGCGCGTTCGTTGTCCACCGTACGATGTGCGACGTGCGCTGGTTCGACCCTGCTGTCGATCCGTCCGAGCGCCGGGTCGGCTGGAGCTACATGGGCGATCCGCGTGCGGTGAATGTCGGTCCGGTGGGGCTGGCGCGCTATACTACCCTGCGTTCCTGGCTGAGCCAGTGGAGCTATGACAAGTCGAACGCCAAGGGCCCGCTCAACGCGGCGAAGATCCACCGCACTCCGGTGCTGCTGATCGAGAACACCGCCGATGAGGCGGTTCCCGCGACACACAATCCGGCGATCTACGAAGCCCTGGCGACGCCTGACAAGGAATATGTCCGCCTGGAGGGCGCGACCCATTACTATCTCGGCCAACCGGAGTTGCTCGCGGCGTGCATTGCCTCGGTCACGGGGTGGAGCCAGCGAAAGGGCCTGCTGGAGGAATGACACCTCAGGACCCTGACCATGCGATCGCCCAGGCGCTGGCTAGGCTCGTCGGCGCGATCGGTAGCGCAGGCTTTCCTGCCGGCTTTCTGGAAGCACTCCGCGTGCTGGGGGATGTCGAACTCTGTTCGGTGTTCCGGCGTACCGGCCGCGGCGTGGAACTGCTGTTCGCGCAGGGGCGCGCGCTGCAACAGGCTGAATTCGCGCTTGATGCCTCCCGCGAATACGCCCGCGCACACTGGCGCTCGGACTTGCAAATGATGCGGCTTGCCAGTGCGCGAGGGGGCGGACCGCTGATCCTGCGTCGGGGGGCCGCGGAGATCTCCAATTCCGCCTACCGCGCTGCGTGCTACGATCGTGCCGGCGTGGTCGATCGCTTGTCGATCTGCTGGCCCGGCACGATCGATCTCGTCGCCAGTGGGTATCGCACGTCGGCATCTGGTCCCTTTGCTGCGTCGGAGGTCGCGCGGATCCGAGTCTATGCGAGCCTGCTCCACGCCGCGCTCGTCCAGCACCTGCGCGCCGATGCCGCGACCGGCCTGGTGTTCGATGAGGGTGCGCTCGTGGAGAAGCTGCTGGCGCTCGACTGTCGGTTGAGCGCGCGTGAGGCGGAGGTCGCGGCCGGATTGATGCTGGGCGAGACGCAGGAGCGGATTGCCCAGGGCCGGCGCCTCTCACCGACCACGGTCGTGACCTACCGCCGCCGTGCCTATGGCAAATTGGGGGTGGCCAATCGCCGGGACCTGCAGGCGCTGCACCGGCGACTGCTGGCCGAACCGGGCATCGCGCAAGCGCGCAGTGATAGCGGGCGAGATTGAAGGGGAGTGGCATGAGGTTAAACTTGTGGCGGGCCGCGCTCGTGCTGAGCTGTGCGAGCCTCACGGTGCAGGGCGGCGCACAAAGCGGCAAACCTGCAAACGTGGATGATGCCCGACTGCGCACGGCAGACCGCTCTCCCGGCGAATGGATGGCGCCTGGACGCACCTATGACGAGCAGCGGTTTAGCCCGCTCCACCGGATCAACGACAGCAATGTCGCCGATTTAGGGTTGGCCTGGTTCGCCGATCTGAGCGCCGATCGGGGCGTTGAGGCCTCTCCGTTGATGATCGGTGGCGTGCTGTACAATATCGAACCTTGGAACGTGACCGTCGCCTATGATGCGAAGACGGGGAAGGAGCTGTGGCGCTACGATCCGAAGGTCGATCGCGACACGGGCAAGCTGGCCTGCTGTGACATCGTCACCCGAGGACTGGCCGCGTGGAAGGGCCGGATCATCCTGGCGACGCTCGACGGCAGGCTGATCGCGCTGGACTCGAAGACGGGGAAGCCGACCTGGAGCGTGGACACGCTGGAGCCGGTCTGGCCCTATACGATCACCGGCGCGCCGCGCGTGTTCGATGGTAAGGTGTTAATCGGCAACGCTGGCGCCGAAGGTGCCGCGCGCGGCTATGTCACAGCCTATGAGGTGGCGACCGGCAAGCAGCTCTGGCGCTTCTATACCGTTCCTGGCGATCCGTCGAAGCCCCAGCACAACAAGGTCTTGGAAATGGCCGCCAAGACCTGGAACGGCGAATGGTGGAAGGTCGGCGGCGGGGGCACCGTCTGGGACTCGATCGTCTACGATCCCGATCTCGACCTCGTCTACATCGGCACCGGCAACGGCGGGCCCTGGGCTCAGCGCTACCGCAGCCCGGGTGGTGGCGACAATCTGTTCCTCTCCTCGATCGTCGCGCTCCGCGCCGACACCGGTGCATATGTATGGCACTATCAGACGACCCCTGGGGACGAATGGGATTATACCGCCACCCAGTCGATGATCCTCGCCGACCTCACGATCGGTGGAAAGCTCCGCAAAGTGTTGATGCAGGCGCCCAAGAACGGCTTTTTCTACGTGCTCGATCGGGCGACGGGGAAGCTGATCTCCGCCAAGCCATTCGTGCCGATGAACTGGGCTAGCGGCATCGACCCAGCCACCGGACGACCCAACGTCAATCCCGAGGCACGCTACGGCGAGACGCCGGTACTGCTCACCCCGGGACCGGGTGGCGGGCATAACTGGAATCCGATGGCGTTCAGCCCACGGACCGGGCTCGCCTATTTTCCGGTGACGGAGATGTACATGGCGTTCTCGGTCAATCCGAACTTCCGCCAGTCGCCGGGCAACATGAGCCAGCTCGGCATCTCGACGACCGGATATGATCTCACCCGAAAGGCAGCAGCGGCGTATGCAGCGGCCAACAACAAGGCTTGGCTCACGGCTTGGGATCCGGTGAAGCAGGAAGAGCGCTGGCGCGTGCCTTATCCCACGCGGGGCAGTGGCGGCGTGCTCGCCACCGCGGGCAACCTCGTCTTCCAAGGTACGGTGGGCGGAACGTTCGCCGCCTATCGTGCGGATACCGGCGAAAAGCTTTGGGAAATGCCTGTCCAGCAGCTGCCGATTGCGGCGCCGATCGCTTACAGCATCGATGGCGAGCAATATATCGCAGTGAACGCGGGCTGGGGCGGGGGGCTCGCACATTCGAG
Organism: Sphingomonas sp. 3-13AW; assembly: GCF_049311085.1. Classification (NCBI taxonomy): domain Bacteria; kingdom Pseudomonadati; phylum Pseudomonadota; class Alphaproteobacteria; order Sphingomonadales; family Sphingomonadaceae; genus Sphingomonas; species Sphingomonas sp. 3-13AW. Next base: position 50,093 of record NZ_JASNVZ010000019.1, read on the forward strand.
CACGGCCAAGACGCTCGGCTTTCCGATCTCCGTGCCCCGGTTGCTGGTGTTCAAGCTGGGCGGCAAGGCACAACTGCCGAAACTGGCGGATGCCGCGCCGGAACTCGTGCGACCGGACGATGCGAGCGTTGGCGCAAGTGTGGTTTCCCAAGGGGAGCAGCTCTATGCGCAGCATTGCGCTACCTGCCACGGGGAGGCCGCTCGCGGCGGCATCAAGGACCTGCGCCGGATGTCCCCGGCGACGCACCGCGAGTTCCTCGACATCGTGCTGCACGGTGCTCGCCGCGAAAAGGGCATGGCGAGCTTCGACGACCTTTTGAGCGAAACGGATGCAAAGGCGGTCCACGCCTATCTCGCGCGCCGCGCGAACGAGGATTGGAGCGAGATTGTCAAGGGTAACTGATCGTGCTGCGCTCGGCTTCCGTGTCGGCGTCGATCTTGGGCGAGAGACCCGACGATGCCTGGGGCGAGCGACAGATCGCTTTGATTGCCGTACCTGCCTTTGGCGTCGAAGGCTAGAAGGATAGCCGTCTGATAAAGTCCACGACCGCGCGATTTGCGCTGCTTTCGCTCATGGGACCATAGCGAAGCCGAGAAGCGCAGGTCGGCCCTGCAGACCATCAGGAATATTTGAGCAGGGGTGCTGCGGGCTTAGTCACCACTGGCGCCCGTACAACATGGCTGAGCAGACGTGGCGGCATAGGTCGCACAGGGCCGGACTAGATAATCCTTAAATGGTGAAGGCTGTCGGCACTCAACAGTTGCATAAATTTGTCATGCGGCAGCTAGGCTGCTGCTGCAGCCGCGACCTGGCTGGCCAGCGCATATTCCTTCCTTGCGTATGAAGGCGACGACCTCGTCGTGCTTGGTCTGACTGAGCCTTCGGTCGCAGCGGCGAACGGATAGCCACGTGCTTCGTCCCGCGTTCTCGAAAGGCCAGCCTCTGCGCTCAGGCGCCTTGAACGCCTTTTCCTGCAAGCTTTCTGGGATCAACCATATCGTCAAACGTCTTCTCGTCCACCTTCCCGGACTTCAAAGCCGCCTCTTTCAATGTAGAACCATCGGCGTTCGCGAGCTCCGCGATGTGCGCCGCATTATCATAGCCGACGACCGGCGATAGCGCCGTAACAAGCATCAGCGATTGCCCGACTGACGCATCGATGCGCCCGCGATTGAGTTGCGCTCCTTCGATGGAATAGGTGCGCATCCTGTCGCACATGTCACCGATGATACGAATTGAGTGTAGAGCGTTGTTGATGATGATGGGGCGCATCGCATTCAGCTCGAAATTGCCCTGACCGCCCGCGAGGGTGACTGCGTTTTCTTCACCGATCACCTGGATGCAGACCATCATCATCGCTTCGCACTGGGTCGGGTTGACCTTTCCTGGCATGATCGAGCTTCCAGGCTCGTTTTGCGGCAACAGCAGTTCGCCCAACCCACACCGCGGCCCGGAAGCCGCCCAGCGCATATCGTTCGCGATCTTCATCAGCGCGACCGCTAGACCCTTCACACCGGCAATAGTTGCCACCATCGCGTCAAGGGACCCTTGCGCCGCGAACTTGTTGGGGGCCGTCACGAAAGCTTTTCCTGTGAGGTCGGCGATGCTCTTGGCGATGTCCACGGAGAAGCCTTCAGGGGCATTTAGCCCAGTGCCAACTGCGGTGCCGCCGCAGGCGAGCCGGTACAATCCGTTAAGAGAGCAACGGACGACTTCCATCGCATCCCGCACTTGTGCCGCGTATCCCGACCATTCTTGTCCAACGGTGAGGGGCACCGCATCCTGCAGATGCGTACGCCCGGTCTTCACGACGTCCATCCAGTCGTTGGCCTTTGCCTCTATGGCTGTCGCGAACCTGTCCAGCGAGGGTAGCATCTCGTCATCGATCGCCAACACGGTGGCAATGTGCATGGCCGTCGGAAAGCTGTCGTTCGACGACTGCCCCAGATTTACATGCTCGTTCGGGTGGATTGGATCCTGCTCGCCAAGCGCTCCTCCGAGCAGTTGAATAGCCCGGTTCGCGATCACCTCATTCACGTTCATGTTTGACTGAGTTCCGGAGCCCGTCTGCCACACGTAAAGGGGGAAATGCGCGTCAAGAGCGCCCGCGATGACCTCGTCGGCTGCCTTAATGATGGCTTCAGCCCGCCATTGCTCAAGCCTGCCACCTTTGGCGTTTACGAGCGCTGCCGCCTTCTTCACATACCCGTAGACGTGATAAAGCGGCTTCGGCATGCGGTCGTCGCCAATTGAGAAATGTTGCAACGAGCGCTGGGTCTGAGCGCCCCAGTACCGGTCCGCCGGCACAACGACAGTACCCATTGAATCGAATTCCTTGCGCCCTCCCGTCGCGCCGATACCGATCGGGACGTCCTTCATGACGGGGACGCCTCCCGCCTTCTGCGCACTGGTCATTTCTGCCTCCTCAAGCTCGTAGAGAGGTCGATTCCTTTGCGGCGGCTCGGCCGTATATTGGGGCGTGTAGGTCAGCCCCCTGATCCAAGCCCGGACGTCCCTTGGCCGTGACACGGTTGCGAGGCCGCGATCGAAAATGTGCTCCGCGATCCGCGCCGCGGTGGTGATCTCGGTGTCGAGGATATCGGCCTGCCCGGGAAACAGCATGCCTCTATCGCGCGCGGCTTGATCGACCTGGCCGGCCGAACCTTCCGCGGCGGCGATCCACATTCTGTCGTCGATGCTTTTGGGTCTGGTAGCGTAGACGGCAAGGCCCATCGCCGGGAAGATGTAGAAATTGTTAGCCTGCCCCGGATGGAAGGCCTTTCCATTTAGGACGACATCCGGGAACTGGACACCCGCCGCGAAGAGCACCTTGCCGTTTGTCCACCGGAAAGCCTGCTGCGCCGTGCATTCAGCCTTATTCGTCGGGTTCGACAGCGGAAACACGATTGGGCGATCCGTATTGGCAGCGACGGCTTTAACCACCGCTTCGGTAAACAGACCCTGCGTAGTGCTAACGCCGATCAGGACCGTGGCGTTGAAAGACTTCACACACTCGGTAAGATCTGTCGTCGCGCGCAGGTTCTTGGCGTAAACCTTCTGCGAAGGGCTGAGACCATTCCGCCCCGCATCGAGCAGGCCGCTGATATCAAACATCGCGATACGATCACGCGCATCGTCTCCGCTGAGGCCCTCGGCCACCATCGCTTCAACGATCATGTTGGCGATGCCGATACCTGCCGAGCCCGCGCCGGCGAACAGTATCTTCTGATCTGCCAGCTTCTCGTTCTTGATCTGCAGGGCTGTGGTCAGGCCGGCAATGGTCACGCTCGCCGTACCCTGGATATCGTCGTTGTAAACGAGATAATCGTCCTTGTAGCGTGCCAGCAGTCGGATGGCGTCCGTGCCCTTCCAGTCCTCAAAATGGACGCAGACTCCGGGAAAAACCTTGTTCGCGGCTTCCATGAACTCGTCGACCAGTGCGTCCACTTCGTCAGGCGGCGGTGGCTCACTACGCAGCCCCGTGTAAAGCGAGTCCTCTCGGAGCGCGGCATTCGTTGTGCCGATGTCGAAATGAATTGGAAGAAGGGCCTCAGGCGGTACGCCGGCACACGCTGTGTAGAGCTGGAGCTTGCCGATCGGTATCGGAGCGCCATTTGCTCCAATATCGCCCAGGCCGAGAATGCGGCCTCCTGAGGATATGCAGATGAAGCGGATCTCGCGCGTCGGCCAGTTCGCCAACACTTCGGCAAAGCGACCCTTCATCTCCTTGGTCAGATACATTCCTTGCGGTCGGCGAAATATGTGGCCGTACGTCAGACATGCATCTGCGATAGTTGGATCGTACACGATCGGCACGAACCGAGCCGGATCGCGCATCAGGACCGCATAATACAGCGTCTCGTTCCGATCGGCGAGTTCCTGGAGGTAGACATATCGCTCGAGGTCGTCGGGCTTGGCCGACAAATGGCCCAGCACACGCCCGACCTGCGTCTCCATGTCTTCGATGACGGCTGGCAGAAGACCTTCCAGCTTCTTGGCCGATCGCTCTGCAGCGGTGAACGCGGTCGCCTTATTGGCCTTAGGATCCTGCAGCAATTCCATGCCGACGCTCTGCTTTGCCATGGCAATCTCCGTTGACAAGTCCCGCAGCGCTCACTCCACGGCAGCAGCTCCAGCGGAATCTGGATCCCTCGATCACTCGGAAGCGGGACTATTCAGTTTCATCTCGAAGGCTCCCTCAAGTGCCGAGGGCGACGGCGGTGCTTTTCACCGATGTAAAGATGGCACCGACGGCGACCGGAGTCCGGTAAAGCCGAGTGAACTCACGTCTAGAGAATGCGCGTCGATGCACAAGCAACTTGCATCCTGAAGCTTTGCCGGCGCAATTCAGATACCCAGGCGGCGGGGACAGACTTGAGCCAGTATCTGGCGGTGGCGAGGTAAACCATGCCGAGGAGACTGTTAAACAATTGGCCGTGCGGGTGGCAATGGCACGGTTGATCAAAACGCGTCCTCAGATGCTATCCTACCCTGAAGTTATACCAAGCCAATTTGTCCACGCCGCCGCCTAGTCAGTTTTGAGACTCGCTAGCGGTCGAAGCATGCACCAGACAGATGAAGTCCTGCCTGATACCGCACCTCGCCGACTTCAAAGTCGAATTGCAGGCGCTCAGGCCAGAAGCTTATCCATGAGGATCGGCAGATCGCGAATACGCTTGCCCGTCGCATGATAAACCGCATTCGCGGCTGCTGCCGCACCGCCGACAATCCCGATTTCCCCAATGCCTTTGACACCGAGCGGATTGATCTCGGTATCCTCTTCGGGGACAAGGATGACGTCGACCTGGGGAGTATCTGCGTTCACAGGCAGGAGGTACTCGGCGAGGCCGTCCTTCACCCAGCGACCCCGCTTTTCGTCGACGCCCGTCGCCTCCAGCAGCCCGGAGGCCATTCCCCAGATCATGCCGCCCATCAACTGACTGTGGGCAGTACGGGTGTTGACGATCCGGCCGGCTGCGAAGGCGCCGGTCAGGCGCGGAACGCGGATCTCATGCGTCAGTCGGTGGACCCGCACTTCAACAAATTGCGCGCCAAAGGCGAACATCAGCGGCTTTCCGTTCTTGGATTCGTCACCGCGCGCTTGGTTCGAGGCGGGCACTTGCCCCTTGCGCAGCATATCGAGAGCCTTGGGCTGCGTGCCAGGCGGCAGGAACTCGCCCAGCTCGCTCACTTCGCTCACGCCCAGCCGGGCGAACGCCGCTGCACGGCCATCCCGCGACGGGATTGTACCGCCAAACCGAGCACGGATTTTATCGGTCGCTAGCTTTACAGCCGATCCGATCGATGCCGTTCCCAGGGAATTGCTGGATGCCGGGGCCGCGGGGAGTTTCGAATCTCCCATGATCACCCGCACCTGCCTTGGATCGATCCCCAGTTCGCGTGCGGCGATCTGCGCCAGCACCGTATAGGTCCCCTGACCCGAGTCCTGTCCGGAGGATTCGATCCGCACATCACCGTTCGAGTTCATGGTCACCCGGGCAATGGCAGGTCCCATATGGGTGGGGTACGCGGCCGTCGCGCAGCCATAGCCAATCAACCAGTCACCGTCGCGCATCGAGCCCGGCTCGGGATTACGCTTGCTCCAGCCGAAACTCGCTGCCGCCTCGTCGTAGCATTTCATCAGCGAGCGGCTGGTGAAGCGCGCGCCATCGACCGGACTCTCGCGCATATCGTTGATCCGGCGCAGCTCGATCGGATCCATCCTGAGCGCCACCGCAAGCTCGTCCATCGCGCTTTCGAGCGCATACATGTACGGCATTTCGATCGGCGCGCGCATAAATCCGGAAGCCTGGCGATCCGCCTTGACCAGGTTTGCGCGCGTCTGGATGGCCGGCTTGCCGTACATCGAAGTCGTGACGCCAAAGCCCGCGAGCGGATAATCGTCGTGGCGTGACTGCAACTCCCAACTCTCGTGATGATAGGCCACGAGGCGTCCTTGATGGTCGGCGGCGAGGCGGACGCGATGCTTGGTTTCCGCACGGTAGGTGGCGAGGGTGTAGCCCTGATCCCGGGTCACGACGTTGCGAACGTCCCGCCCAAGCTCGCGTGCGGCGCCGGCGATCAGCGCCGTTCGTTGGGTCATGAAGCCTTTCCCGCCGAACGCGCCCCCCATGAAGGGATTGATGACGCGCACCTTTGATGGACCGACCCCCATCATCACCGCCGCGCCGTGCGCGAGCTCGACCACGAACTGACTTGGCTCATGGATGGTTAGTGCATCGCCCTTCCACGACGCGGTTGTGGAGTAGAGCTCGATCGCGTTCTGATGTTGCGCTGGCGTGGAATACTCGCCCTCGATCTTCACTGGAGCTGCAGCAAAGGCAGCGGCGAAATCGCCGACGTTCTTCTCCTTTTCCAGGAGAGCGTCGGGGTGGATCGTGTCTGCCCCGGGCGCACCGATGACGACGGCAGGCTGAGCGCGCGCATACCGACACGCGATCCGATGTGCCGCGTCCCGTGCGACCTCATAGCTTTCGGCGATGACCATCGCGACGATCTGGCCATCGTTGAAGATCTCGGGCCCCGTCAGGGGCATATTCGTATCGGAAGCGTAGCCGCCCTTCTGGGTATATGCGGTCGCAACTCGCGCGGGCGCATTGTGATGTGTGTAGACTTTCACGACCCCCGGAAGCGCCTCCGCGGGTGAGGTGTCGATCGAGACGAGCTGGCCGCGCGCGATCGCGCTAGTCAGGAAATAGGCTTCCAACGGCTTCTTTCCGTGCACGTCGGCGGCGTAAGGTATCCGTCCTGTAACTTTGGCGGCGGACTCGGTGCGGGCGAGGGGGGGGCCCATGTTCTCACCGGGAACTGGGGCTGCGCTGCTGTTCTTTTTCATCATGCCACCTCCATCGCTTGCGCTTCAAGAAGCGAGCGGACGAGCGTCGCCTTCCCGAGTGGTACCTTGTAGAGGTTCTGCTTGCGGGTGCGCGCGTCTCTGAACTCCGCGTCTGCTGCCGCCCTTGCGCTGGCTTCGTTCAGGCGCGCTCCCAATAGCGCCTTCTCGGCCTTGCGGGCGCGCCACGGGATCGTCGCGACACCGCCCAGACCGATCCGAACGTCGCGGACGACGTCACCCTCTAGTTCCAGGGCGACAGCCGCGCTCGCATTGGCAAACTGGTAGCTCTGCCTGTCCCGAATTTTGCGGTACAACGACCTACGTCTGGGGCCGCCGGGTACGATAATTGCGGTGATCAGTTCTCCGGGTACGAGATTGGTCTCAATATGGGGTGTTTGGCCCGGAAGCCGGTGCAAATCAGCGACATCGAGAGTACGCAATCCGGTCCGCCCTAGGATTTCGACCCTGGCGTCGAGCGCAACGAGCGCGGGTGCCCAATCTCCAGCGTAGAGGGCGATGCAATGCTCGCTCGTACCCAGTATTGCGTGTCCGCGGTTCGCTCCGTCCAAGGCTGCGCAACCGGACCCCGGCACTCGTTTATTGCACTGCTCGAAGCTTGGATCGCGAAAGTAGCTGCATCGCGTCCGTTGAAGCACATTGCCGCCCAGCCGTGCCATATTGCGCAACTGCTGCGAGGCAGCCTGCCAGAGGCTTTCAATAAGGATCGGATAGTCGCGGCCAATTGACTGGTCTTCGTGGAGCGCTGCCATGGATACGAGCGAGCCGATTCTCAATTCTCCGGCCGAGCGGTCGATCCGGTGCATCGACACGTCGCGCAGACCGGTAATATCGACAATGACCTCTGGCTGCAGGACGTCGAGCTTCATCAGATCGATCAGTGTCGTACCGCCACCCTTGTATTGGACGGGGGAGCCGCATGAGCTTTCGCCGACACCGATGCGCGCGCGATAGCGGCCGCGAGATCGGTCGGGGCCTCGTAGATGAACGGACGCATCAGGCCTTCTCCATCTCGAGTTTGGCCTGCTTCACGGCCGCGACGATATTCGGATACGCCGCACAACGGCACAGATTGCCGCTCATATATTCGCGGATATCTACGTCTGAGTTGGCATGGCCCTCTCGGATGCATGCCACTCCGGACATGATCTGTCCCGAGGTGCAATAGCCGCACTGAAAAGCATCGTGATCGATAAATGCCTGCTGCATCGGATGAAGGTGCTCGCCGTCGGCAAGCCCTTCGATCGTGGTGATCTGGTGCCCTTGGGCCGCGACCGCGAGCGTTAGGCACGAGAGGTGCCTTTCACCGCCGATGTGCACAGTGCAGGCGCCGCATTGACCCTGATCGCACCCCTTCTTCGACCCGGTAAGGTCCAGCTTCTCGCGCAGCGCGTCGAGCAAGGTCATACGAGTATCAACCTGGACGGCATGCGGAACCCCGTTCACCATCAAGGAGACACGCAGCATCTGCGGTTCCGATCTCGGTTCCACCGCTCCCTTCGCTTCGGAAGACGTGGGGCCAAGCGAAATAGATGCTGCGATGGCGACACCGCTCGAAAGAACGTTGCGACGGTTCAGAAGAAATTCGTCCACGGCCACCAATCCCTTGAATGCGTAGCGACTGAGACGAGGACGGTACCAACTGTGCAACCAGGCGCGCCTCGTCTCACGAAGCAACCACGCTTTCCGGAAAGAAGCAGGTAAATTGGCGTAAACGCAGCACAAACGAATAGAGATGGGTTTGTGCGTACATCCACTGTCTCTGCCCCCGCGCCTGGTTCGCGCAGCTCTGCTATTGGCGAATGCCCGAGAGTGCCCAAGGCGAATTCCGCGTCCTGGTAGAGGATGTCTCGGACACGAAGTTCCACCGCATCACGATCTGCATCTGCCAGCACTGCACCAAGCAGATCGAACTGCACGCTTGCAGACTACCGCTTACGGGACCCCGTCAAATGAGGAGGAAACGATCGCGTAGCCTTTCGCGCGAGATGTAACCCCGCTACGCTCCTATAGCAGAAATCGGGGGTCGTTTATGAAACCACTTCTTCTTGGTGTTGCGGCGCTCGTTCTTACGGTTCCGGTTGTTGCTTCCGGTGGCGCGCCGAAGCGCACCGAAGCGGCGGCTCCTACAGTCCAGATCGACAAGGTGCGGATCGACCGGGCGCTGGCCGACATGGTGTCGAGCGGGCGCGCAGTGGGCGTCTCCGCCCTCATTTGGAAAGACGGTCGCGAAGTTTATTCCGGCACCGCCGGCGAAGCCGATCGCGAAGCGAGGCGCCCCATGCGGCGCGATGCACTCGCGCAGATCTACTCCATGACCAAACCGGTGACCGGCGTTGCCTTGATGACGCTCTGGGAGCAGGGAAAGTTCGGGCTGGACGATCCGCTCGCGCGTTACCTGCCTGAATTTGCCGAGACCAAGGTGTTCGCAGGGCAGGACGCGACCGGTAAGCCGATCTTGCGGGCGCCGGACCGGCCGATCGTCATCCGCGACATCCTCCGTCACACCGCGGGGTTCGGCTATGGTGCCGGAGAGGATTACCTCGGGACTGAATGGTCGCGGCTCGACCCCCTGAACACGGATCATGATCTGGCCGAGTTCGGCCGCCGCCTTGCTAAAGTGCCCTTGCTTGCCGATCCGGGCCGGCGGTGGAGCTACAGCGCTGCGGTCGATGTGCAGGCGCTCCTTGTTGAGAAGCTGACGGGAATGCCGTTCGAACGCTATGTGCGTCAGCGGATCTTCGAGCCGCTCGGCATGAAGGAAACCGCCTGGACGCAGCCAGAGGATCGCTACCCCAGGCTCGCCGCCATGTACGAGAAGGGTGCTGCCGGACTGCTTGAGCGTGCATCTGAGAAGGAGCAGCGCGGGCTGAACTTCACCCCGGGTCGAAAGCTCACGATGGGCGGCGCCGGGCTCGTCTCGTCGGCCGACGATTATATGCGCTTTGCACGCATGCTGTTGAACGATGGCAGCCTGGACAGCGTGCGCATCCTCAAGCCATCGACCGTAAAGCTGATGGCTACCGACCAGCTCGACCCCCTAGTGACGGAGCGTTCATGGTTGTCCACGAAGGGCAACGGCGGGTTCGGGATCGACTTCTTCGTCCGTACCGGTCAGCCGCGGGATGCCAACGAAAACCGAGGAGCTCTCGGCGAGTATTTCTGGGACGGCAGAGCTTCGACGCTTTTCTGGGTCGATCCTTTGAACAAGATCACGGCGGTCTTCCTGGTCCAGGTGATCCCCTTCGACGGTACGCTCCACCGGGACTTTCGGCGGGCGGTCTACGGCGATGCGTATCTAGGACCGAAGGGCGACTAGATGTGCGGGTGAGATGGAGACGGTCCGCCCTTCTGGTCCTTGGAGCCGTCGCCTGCTTCTGTTCTGGCCGTGGCTCGGCAATCCTCTCAACTACCGGCGCCTGATAGACAGTCTGCGAACTTCGGTACCGATCGCGTTTGGGTTTGGTGCTCCATGTACCATGCGCGAGGGCGGCGTGATCGCAGATTATCGTGGTCCGAATTGCTATCGGTTTGGCGAGCCGAGGCACTTCAAGGGCATCTGGTTTTACGAGTTCGAAGGCTCCACGTTTTCTGGAAGGCGCGAACTCTGTGCCGAATGCACGACCGGATCCCGGTGACGCCGAATAGCTCAACTATGACCCCGAAGGCATCGATCCTGAACCGCGCTACAGGAGGTATGCGCCCGGTCGGCAATGCCTTGCGATCCATGCGTTTGAGACCGAATTTGTTGACCAGCAGACTCAGAGGGGCAGGGGCACATGGGGCTCTCCGGCTCTGAGGTTTGGGTCCGAAAGATGCTTTTCGCGAGACGGCTGCCGCCACCCGACTGCGCGACGTACTGACGCCAAGCTCGAAGGCGGTCCGGGAGGCGTTGCCTGCGCCGGCGGAGCTCTTGGCCGACATACTGGACCTTACATTCGAAGCCCCAAGGTTCCGCCAATGGTGCGCGGGTCGCCCGGAGAGCCGAGGACCAAGCCGGAATTGCCTGCCTGGACCGTCAGGGTCTGGATGTAGTCGGCATCCAGCAGGACCTCGGAATGTTCCTGGTGATCCCGGCCGCCGCGATGACACACGCGCGTGCGATATTGCTGGTCCTCGGCCTCGGCGAACCCGACGTCTTAACGTTTCGGATGATCTTCGGTCTCCTCCCACTACTGGCCAAGCCGCTACTGCTCCTCTGGTTCGTCAATGCGGCGATGGGTACCGGCGCCTACGGTCCCGCCGAGTCCGCCAAGACAACACGCTGGCTCTACGTGTGGGCTCTCATGCTGCTGTTCGTCACCCGTGTTCCGGTGTCGCAACTGCACGCAGGCCTGAACGCATGGCCGGCTGGTCAGGCACCCCTGGTCCAGTGGGCCATGTTCGCGCTGGACGCACTGGTGGTCGGCGTTCTGACGGTCACCGTGCCAGCAGTCCAGGTACGGATCGCAAGCTTCATCGCAGACCGGCGGAAGGCGGAGTTCCTCGGGGACTCGCAACCGCGCTTCGGCTAGCTGCATCGCACCGCGGGTGTGGCGGGGGCATAAGCAATGGGTAGGATCAGAACGTGCGCGGCGGCTTTCCTGAGACCGAACATACGGTGAGTTCGGAAGGCGTTCAGTCCGATAGCATGAATTATGTTAAGGCTCCGGCCTATTGGCCGCATGAGCGAGGGCTAGTGGCTTGGGCTGGGGTCACCAGGAACCAGAGTCAGCTTGTTGGCCGCTTTTAGCAACGAGATCGCCTTCCGGTCGAACGACACGAAGGTCTCTCCCCCAAGCCATTCGCCCTGGTGCGCAATGATGCCGTCGGCAAAGTCGCCTCCGGCGGTGAGCAGCGCGAGGCCTGCTTCGACTGCGGGTCGGTCAAGTTCGACGTTCTCAGATCTGGCCAAGCGCTCAATTGCGAGAGCCACGTGCTGTCTGTGGATCTTGTAGCTGCGCAAGAGGACCCAGCAGAGTTCGCACAAAGTGGTCGTGGTGACCGCGACTAGTTCGGCTTCAGCAAGTATGCGCTGCGCCTCCGGACTCTGTTCGCGATCGTCGTTCGTGAGGGCGCGAACGAGGATATTCGTGTCGGGGATCAGCCTCATGAGCGACCGGCCCAGCCGTCAGCGATGATCTCACCCATCTCCTCAATCGACACCGTTCGCTGCCCTGCCCGATTGAGCATGCCGAAGACCTCAGCGATTTTGCTTTCGGGCGGCGCTGCCTCCACCTCAATGCGACCGTTCGGCAGCTTTCGGACCGCGATTTTCGAGCCGGGCTGAGCTCCCAAATGCTGGAGAAGGTCCCTCCGTAGCGTGATCTGCCCCTTAGAAGTGACGGTCAGAATGGTCATTTGGGCTCTCCATTCGTCCAAGGTAAGGCATAAGAGCCTTACGTTCAACCATTCGACCGACGCCGCCTGCTAGATGTTGGTGGCATCCTCGTGGAACGGTCAGGCTGGATCGAGCCGTCTCAAGCCCGGCGGATTACAGCCTGCCCGGATCCTTGATGTCAGCCGCAAGATCGCCTTCCGGTCAAAGGACCGAAGGTGTCCCCGCGAAGCCACTCCCCCTGTTGCCCGATGACCGGCGGGAAAGTCGCCGCCCGCCGGGAGCAGGGAGATTGTGGGGAGCCTTATCCCCGCTTGGACGCTATCCAGCGGTCGATCTTCTGCTCGAGGATGTTCATCGGCAGCGATCCCGTCATGAGCACCTGCGCATGGAATTCCTTGAGGTCGATCTTGTCTCCCAAGGCCCGTTCGGCCTCGGCGCGCAGCTCGAGGATCTTGAGCTGGCCGATCTTGTACGAAAGCGCCTGGCCCGGGATCGCGATGTAGCGTTCGACTTCGCTCGTCGCGTCGGTGCGGCTCATCGAGCTGTTGTCCAGCATGTACTTGATCGCCTGGTCCCGGGTCCAACCCTTGGCATGGATCCCGCTGTCGACGACCAGGCGCATCGCACGCAGCATCTCGTCGTTCAGTCCGCCAAAACGTTGGTAGGGGTCGGTCTCCAGGCCCAACTCGTCCCATAAAGTCTCGGCGTACAGCGCCCAGCCCTCGACATAGGCAGTATTGCCGCCGAAGCGCATGAAGGCGGGAAGGTCCGCATTCTCCTGTGCCAGGCTGATCTGGAAGTGATGCCCCGGCGCCCCTTCGTGCAGATAGAGCGTCTCCTGCCCCCAGGTGGAGCGCGAAGGCAGGTCATAGCTGTTGTAGTAGAAGATGCCGGGCCGTGATCCGTCCGGCGCGCCCTGCATGTACGAGCCCGCAGCATCGGTCTTCTCGCGATAGTCGGGCACGGGCCGGATCTCGAGCCGCGTCTTCGGCAGCGTCGAAAAGATCTCACCCACCCGCGCGTCCACGCGTTTGCCGATCGCGTAATACTCGTTGCCAAGGGCCTCCTTGCTCGCCGGACGGAACTTGGGATCCGTGCGCAGGAACTCGAAGAACTGGGACAGGCTGCCCTTGAAGCCGACCTGGGTCTTCACGGCCTCCATCTCGCGCTGGATGCGCGCCACTTCGCTGAGGCCAAGCTTGTGGACGTCCTCGGCGGACAGCGGCAGCGTCGTGTTCTGCTCGATGAGAAAAGCGTACAGCTTGGGGCCGCCCTTCATGTGGAGCAGGCCGACGCCCTCACGCGCATGCGGCAGATACTTGTTTGCCAAGAAGTCGCGCAGGCGCCGGTACGCCGGCTGGATCTCGTCGCGGATCACTGCTGCGGTCTCGGCGCGCAGCCGAGCCTGGTCGGCCGCAGGGATGTCAGCCGGGAAGGCCTTGAGCGGCGCGTAGAACGTCGAACCCTCGACGCCCTCCTTCAACTGCAGATCGAGCTGGTCGATCACGTTGCGCACGACCAGCTTGGGCTGGACAACGCCCGTGGCCAGCCCCTCCCGGAAGCGCGCGATCGAGGCATCGATGATCCGGGCATATTGGTGGTGGCGGCTGATGCTGTCCTGGTAATCCTTCACTGTCTTGAAAGGCGCCGCGCTCTGTCCAGACGCGATGTCGGGGTAAAAGACATGGATCCCGTTGAAATGATCAATCGGGCGGACCCTCGACAGCGGCAGGATGTCCGGACCCAGTGCACGAAGCGCCAGTTCCGTCTGCCGTTGGAAGACATCATATGCGAGCTGGTCCGTGCTCGATAATGCGTCGCGATCGATGCGCCTCAGCGCAGCCATGTCCCTCTCGCCCGCCGCGCGCTCTGCGTCGAAGTAGGCGTCGCTGATCATGTCGCCGAGTTGGTCGGCATAGCGCATGTCGCCACGGAAAAGCGCGTTGAGCGGGTTGCGGCGCAGACTGTCTTCGTCGCTTTCCTTGAAGAGCGCATGAAGCGCCACGGAAGCGTCAGTCCGCCCGGTGCCAGGCGCCATAGTCTCTGGCAGCGGTGCTCCGACGGGCCGCTCCACGGGCGTGGTAGCGCAGGCGGCGAGAAGGGCAGCCGCGGACACGGTGAAAAGATGTACGCGCAAACCTGGGTCCCCCAAATGGCTGTGTTGCCGGGATGCAGCACCCTGCCTCCACTGGCAAGCGTCCGGGAACGCGCTGGTGTCCCGCCTCAGGATCAGCCGTGACCCAGGGCGCGCCGCGCTTCCTCCGTTACGGTGTAGACCGCCTGCCGCTGCGCTCCGCGATTGGCATGATCCACGCGATAGCCTTGGTAGTGACGGCGGACGAGCCCTGCGCGAACGAGTTCGGAGACGGCGCGGCTGACATTGGTGCGGCCGGATTGGCGCACGCGCTTGCGCACTTCGCTTTCGATCATCGCTTCCGCCTCTGCGGGATCGGCAGGCAACGCGCGCTTCGTTTCAAGCTCCGCCCGAACCTTGTCGGCGATCGCCAGACGGCGGGGATCGCGCTGCGCCACCGGCATCAGCGCGTCGGACAGCCAGTCGCGCACCGCGACACGGCGGTTCCCATCGCGGACATAGGGCCCCGCGGACCCGGTTTGCGCGCTGGCCTGGGCGATGAGGTTCAACACCATGAAGCTGTAGCGCGGCCGCTCGCACAGCGTCGAAAGGCGTTCCAGGACAGCGGGAAGGTCCATCGTCCGGGTGGGTGCCTTGGGTGCAGGCTGCACCGGCGGCGTCGTCTGAAAGAGGTCGGGCTGGAACATAGCAGGAATCAACCACAAGCAGAGTCGCTTGTGAATCCCCCGGGGCACACAAAGTTACGCTTTGACCACGCGTGGCACTTTACCGGGCAGCGACGCCGATACGGAACGGGTGCCCGCACTACCGCCAAAGGCAGACGTCGCGATCGCCGGCGGGCTACCAGTTCAGTTTTGGCGGCGCACTTTCACTGCCGGGCGGTCACCCGCCGTCAGCCGAAAGCTGCCGAGTGTCCCGCGACGTACGACCACCTTTTCTCCTTTTCCGGGGCTTCCGGGTAGCGGATAGTCATCCGTCTGTATCCAGACGCCGCCGTCCGCCAGTCGAAAGACCCACGCTCCCCGCTCGTCCACCGATGCACCTATCAATGTCGTCTCGAGTCGGCTGAGCTCCGGGACAGCCGCGATCGCTGCCGGGCGCGGTTTTGGTGCGCCGAATTGCTGGCGCTTGGCGGCTTGGGCCGCGGTCTGGTCGATGATCATGACGCGACGGTCGGCGACCGCGTCACTGAGCGCCGCGGTAGCCCGCTCCAGACAGTCGAGCCTTGCGGCACCGTCGGCTATCACCCGGCACGCCACCAACTGCCGGAATTGGAGCGGCGTCTGCTCCTGCGCGCGCGCCATAGAGGCGTTCAAGACAACCGGAAGTACCAGGCAGAGCGTATGGCGCATAAATAGATGCTAACACCCGCTGGCTAGACCGCAACCCTCATGGTGTCGCTAAGACGAGCAGGCTGTTGCTCTTAAACCACACATATCGTTCATTCTTTCGGACTTGGTCGTCGTGAATAGACATGCCCGTCCGGGTTTGCGAGGTCCTTAACTTCGACACGGGCTTTGGGTCGAAAACTACATGTAACCGACTCGATGCCTGGCAGGGCAAGCTAACCGCTAAGGGGAGCTAATATGTTGAAGTCGCTTCATCGAACCCTACTCGTTACTTCGACCGTGATCGCGGGCCTCGCCGTAATCCCCGCCTCTGCTCAGGAGGGGCCCGGCACAGCACCGGTGCAGCCTGCCGCTCCTGATACTCCGCAAGCGGACGCACAAACCTCGGCGGAAAACCAACCGGGCGGCGACGTGGTAGTCACCGGGTCGCGCATCCTGTCGCCGAACCTCACCTCGCCAAGCCCCGTGACGGTCGTTGATCAGCAGCAGATCCGCCTCCAGGGCGCGACGCGCCTTGAAGATGTGCTGAACAACTTGCCGCAGGCGTTTGCGACCCAGAGTTCTTCCGTGTCGAACGGGTCTACCGGGACTGCCACGCTGAACCTCCGCAATATCGGTCAGCAGCGTACGCTCGTCCTGGTCAACGGCCGGCGCCTTATGCCGGGAGACCCGAACTCGGTCGCCGCCGCGCCCGACGTGAACACGATCCCGGCCGCTCTCATTAAGCGAATAGATGTGCTGACCGGTGGCGCCTCCTCGGTCTACGGGTCGGACGCTGTCGCGGGCGTGGTGAACTTCGTGCTAGATACCGAGTTCACCGGCGTAAGTGTCGACACGAACTACGGATTCTACAACCACAATAACAATAACAAGCGGTGGCAAGCGCTTTCGCGTTCCTTTGGTTATCCGGCGCCAAGCGGCCTAACCAACGACGGCCAGCAGTTTGACGTCAACCTGAAAATAGGCGCGGGTACCGAAGATGGCCGTGGTCACGTGGTTGGGTATCTCGGCTACCGCAACATCAAGGCTGTTGATCAGGGTAGCCGTGATTATTCATCCTGCGGCATCAACGCGAGCGCCTCGGGCTACGTCTGCGGTGGTTCAGCTACCGCCTTCCCCGCCAACTTCACGCTCGGCGATGCTGTGGTTGGCGGTGCTCCGAGCGGGTTGCCCCAACAATATACGCTTGGGCCCGACGGCACATTGATCACCGGACGCACCCTCTACAATGCCAATCCTCTCAATTATTATCAGCGGCCTGACAGGCGCTACACTGCCGGCTTCCTCGCGCACTATGACGTCAGTGACGCCTTCAAGCCTTACGCCGAATTCAACTTCATGGACGATCGTTCGGTAGCGCAGATCGCGCCGTCAGGAAACTTCAGCAACACGACGATCCTCAACTGCGACAATCCGTTCTTATCACCTCTCCAGCAGTCGACCTTCTGCCGGCCGACCAATCTGGTGACAGACGGAAACGGCGCTCCGCTCCTCATCACGAATCCCGATGGCACCACGGCCAATCAGGGGAACGTGCTGATCGGCCGCCGGAACGTGGAGGGTGGCGGCCGCCAGGCCGACTTCCGTCACACCGGCTACCGCTTCGTCGCTGGTGCGAAGGGCGATATCACGCGGGGCATCAACTATGATGTCTATGGCCAGTATGGGGCCACCAACTACAACCAGATCTATCGCAACGAGTTCTCCGTCAGCCGGACGCAGCGGGCGCTCGATGTCTTGACCGACACGCGGCCGGGCTCAGCGACGCTGGGCCAGCCGGTCTGCCGATCGGTGATCAATGGCACCGATCCGAATTGCGTCCCCTTGAACATCTTTGGTGCAGCGTCGATCACACCAGAGGCGTTGAATTACGTTCAGATCGCAGGCTTGATGCAGGGCGAGACGCGGCAAAAGATCGTCAGCGGATCGCTCACGTTCGCGGGAAGTGAATATGGTTTCGCATCCCCTTGGGCAGAAGATGGCATCGCGCTCAACATCGGCGCCGAGTACCGGGAGGAATCGCTCGACCTTGAGGTAGACACGTCTTTTGCGACCGGCGATCTGGCAGGTCAGGGCGGCCCCACCCTGCCCGTCTCTGGCAGCTACAACGTCAAGGAAGCTTTCGCCGAACTGTCGCTGCCCATCGCCAGCGATCGCCCCTTCCTCTACGAACTTTCGTTGAATGCGGGGTATCGCTATTCGGATTACAGCACATCCGGCGGCGTCAGCTCCTATAAGGCGCAGGGCGTCTGGGCGCCGATCAGGGACATCAAGTTCCGGGGCGGCTACAACCGGGCGGTTCGCGCTCCGAACGTGCAGGAATTGTTCGTCGCCCAATCCGTGCAGATCGATGGCGCCACCGATCCCTGCGCCGGAACCACTCCGACTTTCAGCCCCGAGCAGTGCGTGCGGCTGGGCGTGCCTACCAACCTCTACGGCCTGATCGCGAACAACCCTTCGGAACAGTACAACGGCCTCGTCGGGGGCAACCCCAACCTGAAGCCAGAGAAGGCCGACACCTACACCGTCGGCGTGTTGCTGCAGCCGGGCTTTCTTCCCGGGTTCAACCTGAGCATCGATGCGTTCAGCATCAAGGTTAAGGACATCATCGGCATCATCGGTGCCGATACGATCCTCGCCCAGTGCGGCGTCACCGGGGATCCTGCACTGTGCGGGGCGATCAATCGCGACGCGAATGGCACCCTCTGGCAGACGCCGCAGGGGTATGTGGTTGATACGCGGGTCAACGCCGGAACCCTGAAGACCCGCGGTATCGACGTCACGGGCGCCTACGCATACCGCACCGACACGGCAGGTACCTTCTCCCTCAGCTTCTCCGGCACCTATGTCGACGAGTTCAGCTCTTCCAAGGTGGGGGCGGAGTTTGATTGCGCAGGCTATTATGGTGCGCAGTGCCTCTATCCTCAGGCCAAGTGGCGCCACCAGGCTCGGCTGACGTGGCAGGGGCCGAGCGGCATCGGGATCTCGGGCCAGTGGCGGTATCTTTCCGCCACCAAGTTCGAGCGGACAAGCAGCGATTCCGATCTTGCCGGCGCATTCAACCCGCTTGACGCACGCGTGCCGTCGCAGAGCTATTTCGACCTGGCGATGACCGCACGGGTGGGGGATAATTACACGATGCGCCTTGGCGCAAACAACCTGCTCGACCGCGAGCCACCGGTCCTGAGCGCTACGGCAGCGCCGATCGGCTCGTTCGGAAACGGCAACACCTATCCCGGCATCTACGAAGCAACCGGCCGTTATGTGTTCGTCGGCCTGACAATCGACATGTAAGCGCCCATTCAACGTCCATCAGAGAAGGGGCGGCAGACCAAGTCTGCCGCCCCTTTTCCATTCGGCAGGCGCCGGCTTTCGCATCCCTTGTCATGTGATCCTTCATATGCCGATCAGAACGGAAGGCTGCTGCGCAGCGAGGCTCGAAAAGCTTCTCCCCTTCATCTGAGATCGCGGTGCTCGCGACCGCCGGGCTCCCATGCCGATCACCTGAAAGTCGCCGATCTGTGCTGGAGCGAGCCGAGATTGCGCGGGGCCGTACGCAGCGGAACCAACGCTTTCCCGCCACCCTGGGGTCAATCAACCAAGCGTGGCACTTTACCCGGGTAAAGTGCCACCAGCGGGCCTCATGGTTTTGCGTCACACATCAGTCTGCGCCGTTCGGCCAGCCCCCCTTCCTGCTGATCCTCGTTTCACCCGCCCC
>NZ_JASNVZ010000020.1:0-67876 GCF_049311085.1 Sphingomonas sp. 3-13AW
CGCTCGCCGGCTTCCCGGGCCTGTTCGGCGGAGATGAAGCCCATCTCGTATGCGATCTCCTCCAGGCAGGCGATCTGGATGCCCTGGCGATGCTGGAGCGTCCGCACGAACTCGCTGGCTTCCAACAGGCTGTCGTGGGTGCCGGTGTCGAGCCAGGCATAGCCGCGGCCCATCTGTTCGACGTAGAGATCGCCCGCTTCCATGTAGAGGCGGTTCAGGTCGGTGATCTCGAGCTCGCCGCGCGGCGAGGGCTTGAGGTTGCGGGCATATTCGACGACGCGGTTGTCGTAGAAATAGAGCCCGGTCACCGCGTGGTGGGACTTGGGAACCTCGGGCTTTTCCTCCAGGCTGACGGCGCGCCCGCCCTCGCCGAACTCGACCACGCCATAGCGCTCGGGATCCTCGACGCGGTAGCTGAACACCGTGGCACCGTGCTTGCGCGCGACGGCGCTCGCCAGCAGGTCCGTCAGGTGCGCACCGAAGAAGATGTTGTCGCCCAGCACCAGCGCCACATTGTCGTCGCCGATAAAGTTCGCGCCGATGGTGAAGGCCTGCGCCAGGCCATCGGGGCTCGGCTGCTCGGCATATTGGACCGCCAGGCCAAACGCCGACCCGTCGCCGAACAGGCGGCGGTAGTTGTCGAGATATTCGGGGCTGGAGATGATCAGGATGTCGCGGATGCCGGCATCTGCCAAGCGATACCGCCTGCCGACCCGTCGACAGGGCCGGCGCCGGATCGTCCCGGCGGATGGCGCCGTCATGATCGGGCCCATAGGTGTCCGAGCATTTGTAGGTGACTTCGCAGTCAGACTCGAGCGTCACAAAACCGTGTGCAAAGCCGATCGGGATAAGCAGCTGGAGCCCGCTTTCGGCCGAAAGTTCGGCGCCGACCCACTGGCCGTAGGCGGGCGAACCCTTGCGAACGTCCACCGCCAAAGCGCTTGGGACGGATAAGTTGGAGCGCATCGAGGTTTCGCTAGAGATCCTAGCCAAGCCTAAAACCTAAAATTAGTCTCGATTTCTGCGAGACCCGCGTTCACGGGCTTAAGTGAAACGCCCCTAAGCCCGCCGTGCTACCGGCGATGCACGTCACCTTGGACCGGCAGGATGGTGACTGTTGTAAGCCAAGAGGCCGTTTGCTAGGCGGCGCGTAATCGGCAGCACTGAGCAATTCACAGGATTGCCGACAGTAAGGTGCTGACAGCATTGGTATATGCTAGTGGGCTGCCGATTGCAGCCTCCCACGAGCACAAAGCGGAAGAGACGTTCGAGCCCATGAGATATTCAGGTATGCGGGGCGTCGGTGCGGGTTGGTTGCGCCTGCGATATCAGATTGGTGGCGCACTGATCGTCACCCTGCTTCCGTTCCTGTTGCTATGGGGGTTGAATCCAAAGGCATTTGTTGACCTCGACCTCGTGTTGGCGACATGGGCCTATGGTGTCCTTGCCATGTTGCTGGGTGTTGCGCTGTTGCGCAGCATTAGCCAGTACCCCGGCGTGGAAGGTAGCGCGTATACGCTTCCGGCATTCGGTATCTCCTATGGCGTGATGCTGATCGCAGTAATTTTCGCGAGACTATCCTATAGCCGGACGCTCCTGATCGTAGGCTTTGTCTTGGTCTTGGCATGGTTCATAGGCATCCATGTCATCGGGGTGCGGCGGCAGGTATTCTCAATTGGAGTAGTGCCCGAGGGAGACTATCTAGGCCTACTGTCACTTAGCGGCGTACGCTGGGTGATTATGGAGTCGGTTAGCCAGGACATTTCAGGTCTTCATGCTATCACCGCTGATCTGCGCGTTGATCTATCAGCGGATTGGGATCGCCGTCTCGCCGATTATGCACTCCAGGGCGTTCCGGTTTATCATACTAAACACTTGGCTGAATCCATGACAGGTATGGTGCAGCTGGAGCATCTCTCGGAGAACAGCTTCGGAACGTTGTCACCAATATCTGCATTCATGACCGTAAAGCACATCGGAGATTGGATCTCTGCACTGATTGCGGCAATCATGCTGGCGCCGCTATTGATCTTAATCGCAATCATCATTCGCCTCGACTCGCCTGGTTCGCCTATCTTTCGACAAGTTAGAATAGGGTATCGTGGCGTTCCCTTCACAGTGTACAAGTTTAGAACCATGGTTCCCGGCGGGCATGCCGCAGGAACGCTGGACGCGGCCAAGACGAAGTCGGAAGATGCACGTGTCACGCGTGTGGGAAGATTTTTGCGGAGGTCACGTATCGACGAGCTGCCGCAGATCCTAAACATTTTAAAGGGGGAGATGAGCTGGATTGGCCCCCGGCCTGAGGCTCGGGTTCTATCCGAGTGGTACGAGAGTGAAATTCCCTTCTATCGCTATCGTCATATCGTGCGACCAGGACTAACGGGATGGGCGCAGGTCAATCAGGGTCATGTAGCTGAAGTAAGTGAGGTAACCTCTAAACTTCACTACGATTTCTACTATATTAAGAACTTCTCTCCTTGGATTGATGTTTTGATTGTGATGCGAACGATTCGCACGATGCTGACTGGCTTTGGTGCACGCTGAGAGCCGGTTTGAGAATGGGTTGATCGCTACACGCGTGACCTCAAGCTCGGGATGCGGAACCGAGCAAACGTAGCCGGAAAGTGGAATGTGAGAAGCAAGCGAGGGGCTACCCGACCGTCTGATGGACGCGGAGCGAAGCGCCGCCGCCTACAAGCTCGATGAGATCACGATCGATCTGGTCTGCTGCGACATTGCGATTGGTATAGGCGATGGTGCGCTTCGAAGCCTGCCAGCCTCGGCCAGACGTGGCGCGATGAGGTTATTCTTCCGCGCTTCGTTGCCAACCGCACAACAATCTACAATCGGACAGAAAGCCTAGCCCTAGCCTATCCTCAATCAGGCTCTAAGCGCTCCTTCACGCCTATAGATCAGGGCTAGCTGACCTGTCTGCGATCCTCTAGGGAGGCGGCCCGCAAGCTAGCCAGTGGAGACGACAGAATGAATGCTGGCTTCGCCGTCAATGATGAAGGCATCTCGTTTTACGATGGCGATCTATGGCTGATCACCGGCGTGGCGGGGTTCATCGGTTCCAACCTTTTGGAATATCTGCTCGCCCGCGGCCAGCGCGTGCGTGGCTTCGACAATTTCGCGACCGGGTACCAAGCCAACCTAGACGAAGTGGCGCACACCGTTGGCGCGGAAGCCTGGTCTCGCTTCGACTTTATCGAGGGCGATATCCGGGATCGGGAGCAATGCCTGGCAGCAACGCAAGGGGTGTCGATCGTCCTGCACCAGGCTGCGCTCGGCTCGGTCCCGCGGTCGATTGCGGATCCCATCACATCCCACGACGTCAATTGTACCGGGTTCGTGAACATGTTGGACGCCAGCAGGCGTGCAGGTGTTCGGCGGTTCGTCTATGCCGCGTCCAGCTCCACTTACGGCGACGAACCCAATCTGCCCAAGATCGAGGAGCGCATAGGCCGGCCGTTGTCGCCCTATGCCGCGACGAAGGCGGCCAATGAAAGCTATGCCCATGCCTTCAACCAGGCATATGGCTTGGCGTGCGTCGGCCTGCGCTATTTCAATGTGTTCGGGCCTAGGCAGGATCCCGACGGTGCTTATGCGGCGGTTATCCCCAAATGGGTGGACGCGATGATTGCCGGCCAGCAGGTCGCGATCAACGGCGACGGCCAGACAAGCCGCGATTTCTGCTTTGTGGCCAATGCCATACAGGCCAACGTTCGTGCCGCGCTTGCGCCAGTCGAGGCGACTCATGCCGTTTACAACGTGGCGGTCGGCGAGCAAACGTCGCTGACAGAGTTGTTCGATCTTCTGCGTGCCGGATTGGCGGGGCTCGACATCGATTATGCCCTGCCGCCTTGCTACCGCGACGAACGGCCGGGCGACGTCCGCCATTCGCTGGCCGATATTGGCAAGGCCGCCGCGGCGTTTGGCTATGCGCCGTCCCACACGATCCGGGATGGGCTTCATGCTGCCCTTCCTTGGTACATCTCACATCAAAAATCGGTTGGGCAATGATGAAAACCACGGAGCGGCCTGCAATCATCGGGCTGGGATATGTAGGGTTGCCAGTGGCAGTCGCCTTGGCTGCGCGCTATGATGATGTGCTGGGGTTCGACATTTCCGCTCGGCGGATCGGTCAATTGCGCGACGGGCACGATGCTACGGGCGAGATTGATGACGATGTCCTGCAGGCTAGTCGCCTGCATTATGCGTCTGACGCGGCGGCGCTCGCCGAACGCACGTTCTTTATCGTCACGGTGCCCACGCCGATCGACAGCGACAAGCAGCCCGATCTCACCCCCTTACGCTCTGCCTGCGAGATCATCGGCCCGGCGCTGCGTCCGGGTGCGGCCGTGGTTTTCGAATCCACCGTCTATCCTGGCGTGACAGAGGATTTCTGCGGCCCGCTACTGGAGCAGCATTCCGGCCTAACGCGGGGACGCGATTTCTTCCTCGGCTATTCGCCGGAACGCATCAATCCTGGTGATCGCGAGCATCGGTTGGAGACGATCACCAAGATCATCGCAGCAGAGGACGAGGCCACGCTGGCACGACTGCGCGAGGTGTACGGCGCCATTGTGGATGCCGGTCTGCATGAAGCCCCGACCATCCGCGTCGCGGAAGCCGCCAAGGTGCTGGAGAACACCCAGCGCGACCTTAACATCGCGCTGATGAACGAATTGTCGCTGATCATGGACCGTATGGGCATCCGCACTCTCGACGTCCTCGAGGCGGCGGGGACGAAGTGGAATTTCCTGCCGTTCCGTCCCGGCCTGGTTGGTGGGCATTGCATCGGGGTTGATCCTTATTACCTGACGCACGCCAGCGAGGCGCTGGGTTATCGTCCCGAGGTTATCCTAGCGGGGCGCTCGATCAATGATGGCATGGGCAAATTCATCGCAGACAAGGCTGCGGCCATGCTGATGGAGGCGGGCATTACGCCACATAACGCGCGTGTTGCCATTCTGGGGTTAACTTTCAAAGAGAATGTCCCCGACATTCGAAACTCACGTGTACCTGATGTGCTCGCTAGCTTGGATGCGCACGGAATATCGGTTGTCGTACATGATCCGTTTGCCAACCCCGCCGAAGCAGCTCACGAGTACAATATTGAATTAGTCGACTGGGGCGCATTGAATGACTTGGATGGCATAGTTCTGGCCGTAAACCACCGGGCGTATTCTGATCGGATAGACGAAATATTGGCGGCGTTACGACCAAATGGCGTCTTTGTAGACGTAAAATCAGCAGTGCGTCCGGAAACACTACCAGCTAACACAAGCTACTGGTCGCTTTAAGGCTCAGGGAAGATGTCTATGAGGTTCCTTAACAAAGCCGTCCTTGATGATATCAACCAGGGCAGACCACTAAGTATAAACTTGGGATGCGGGCAACGTCCGAAGCCTGGATTCTATGGCGTGGACATCGTCGAGATGGACGGAGTTGATATCGTTGCCGATCTAAACGAAGGCCTCTCCCAGTTTCCGGACAACAGCGTTGGCGAAATCGTAACCCAGCATGTCTTGGAACATGTTCGTGAGTTTATGCCGTTGATGCGAGAAATCCACCGAATTGTTCGACCAGGAGGAAAGGTTTCGATCACGGTACCCCACTACTCTAACGTATTCGGATTCTCCGACCCTACGCACGTTAGGTTTTTTGGTTTGTACACTATGTTCTACTTTGTAGACACTGCTGATCAGCCAAATAGAAAGCTGCCTGTGTTCTATACCGACACTCGCTTCAAGATTGACTCTATATTTATTAACTTTTATCGTGATGGACTATTCGATAAAGTAATGGGCAAGATAATGTCCATTTTGGTCAACCGAAACATTGGCTGGCAGCACTTTTACGAGCATCGTCTGTCCTCACTCTACCATGCTGACGAGATAACTTATGTTATGAGGCCGGTAAAGTAGAGCGCCGCCAACATGATAACGGGTTTGGCGCGGCACGCTCTGCGCTTTGCTACGCGCTTCAAAATCGAGTCTTCCGTTGCATTACTTAACCTAGCTACTGTAGCGATCGGGTTTATACTGCAGATCGTCGTGCTGCGCCTGACTGGACCGTCGCGCGAAGCAGATTCTTATTTCGCAACGGCGGCCATTCCGCAAGTTGCTTTGTCAATTGCGTCAAGCGTTGTGGCAGGAGCGTTGATGCCGCAGCTATCTCGGTTAGATCGACCGACGCGCATTGCCACGGTTTGGTCCCTGCTCGGAATGGTTCTACTAATAGGGCTGCCAATAGGAGGAGCATTTTATTTAACTGCGCCAATTTGGACATTTCTAGTATTCCCGGGATTCGCGAATGGGGCGGCTCCCGAAAGCGTTCAGCTTGCAGCCTTGGCAGCGCTAGCATCTCCCGTTGCGATTGCTTCCAGCATTTTGTCCGGTTATCTTTATGCCGAACGGCGTTTTGTCATCAATGAAACCATTTCCCTCGTTACGGCAGGGGTGCTGGTACTATCGGCGGTGATAACCATTCCCCGATGCGGTGTCGTTTCTCTTGGCTGGTTGGTATTAGCGCGGTTTGCTTTACAGATGGCGCTGATAATGACGTTTCTTCCGCTCGCCAGCTGGCGGGGAGCTGGAACAAGCCTGCGGACCATTGCCGAGAAGGCGCGCGCCCTTCTGGCAG
Source organism: Sphingomonas sp. 3-13AW (assembly GCF_049311085.1). Lineage (NCBI taxonomy): Bacteria > Pseudomonadati > Pseudomonadota > Alphaproteobacteria > Sphingomonadales > Sphingomonadaceae > Sphingomonas > Sphingomonas sp. 3-13AW. The sequence goes on from NZ_JASNVZ010000020.1 coordinate 6,652, forward strand.
GCGCCATCTATTTCAAAAGCGACCTTCTGGTTGATCGTTATCTGCTGTCGCTTGCGCCGGCAGGGGCGCTGTCCCTTGTCGTATTTGGCCAGTCAATCTTTTCCGCCGCAGCAGGCGTGGTGGGGCAATCGCTTGCAAGCACGGCAACACCGACGCTGACGGTCGCGCACGAGGCAGGTGACGCACAGGGGTTTCGGGCGGTCCTTCGCAGAAACCTTGTGCTAATCACGGCAGCCTCAGTCGCTGTCGTATTAGCGGGTGTTGCGTTAGTTCCTCCGATCGCTTCCCTGCTAACCAAGCGTGACATAGCGAATGATCAGATTAGCCTGCGCTGGGTATTAATCCTTTTCGGGGGTATACCAATAGGTGCTGGAATTGGAGTGTTGTTCGCAAATGCATTCTACGCCATGGGAGACACCCGAACACCAACTATTATGACGGTAGTAACATTTACGGTGTTCATAATCCTTAAGATTGTTATTTTCTCGTCTTTTGGATTATATGTCTTTTGCGGTTTGACGAGCCTTTATTATCTCGGAAATGGCGCACTGCTTGGTTGGCTGCTACGGCAAAAGATGCGGCGGGAATTCTCAACGTGAAAGTCGCTCCGGTGCCGTTAGTTAGCATCATCATCCCGACGTACGAGCAGGAGGAACTGGCTGTTCAAGCGGCACAGAGTGCGCTTTCGCAGGATTATCCGAGCTTTGAGGTGATCGTTGTCGACGATGCGTCCCCGCGAGCCCGCTATGCCGAAATCCGAGCGATCACCGACTCGCGGCTGCGGTTCGTCCGGCGGGAACGCAATGTCGGCCGCACCGAAAACTATCGGCGCTCGCTGCGTGATCTGGCGCGCGGCGAGTGGGCCATGATACTCGACGGTGACGATTATCTGACAGATGCTGGCTACGTCTCTGCAGCGATTGCGGCCGCTGCCGCGGATCCTGGCATCGTCATGGTCGCCGCCCGTACAGAAACCCGCACTAGCGATCGCTCTTTGGTGTCCGACCATCCGGGGGATTGCGTCGTTCCCGGGCTCGAACTGCTGGGCTCTTTGCCTGACACCCGTTATTTCTTCCAGCATCTGGCAGTGCTTTATCGCCGCCCGCAGGCGGTTGCGCTCGACTTCTATCGATCCGCGACGATCAGTTCGGATTGGGAATCCCTGTATCGGCTCGCCAGCCGTGGCAACGTCCGCTTCCTAGATCGCGTCGTCGGCGTGTGGCGCATTCATGGCGGCAATGCGAGCGGCAGCCGCGAACGACAGGCCATGATCGACAATCTCGACATCTGGAAGCCGATCTACGCCGAAGCTGCGGCGCAGGGGCTGCCCGCTGCTGTCGCGCGGCAGTGCTGCACCGCGATGATACGCTACATGATGCGGCAGCATATCCCCCGGGTCGCCCGGTCATGGGCCGACTTACGTGATTATCTCGTCGCGCTGCGGCGGCGGCACCCCTCGGCGCTGATGGGCATGGCGCACGGTCCGACCCTCGTACGGCTGGCGCTTGCCCTGATAGGCTACTACGGAAAACGCTGATGTGCGGTATAACAGGAATCTTCACGCCCTACGGGAGCGATCCGTCACGGCGTGACGCCATAGGGCGGCAGATGGCTGCCCGGTTGCGGCACCGCGGCCCCGATGCCGATGGGTTCTGGTCCGACGATCATGTCCTGCTCGGACACCGGCGGCTCGCCATCGTCGAACTGTCGCCGCTAGGGGCGCAGCCTATGGCTTCGGACAGCGGCCGCTACGTCCTGTCGTTCAATGGCGAGATTTACAATTTCGTCGCCCTGCGTGATGCCCTGTCGGCAGCGGGGCACCGCTTCCGCAGCCATTCCGATACAGAAGTGCTGCTGGCCCTGATCGATCGCGACGGGCTAGCAGGCGCGCTGTCGGCGTGCGTCGGCATGTTCGCCATCGCTCTGTGGGATCGCCAGGAACGCCGGTTGAGCCTGGCGCGCGACCGCATGGGGGAAAAGCCGCTATACTATGGTTGGTGTGGACAGTCGTTGGTGTTCGGTTCCGAACTGAAGGCGCTGACGGCCCATCCCGGTTTCGATCGGCGGCCCTCGCCCGCCGCGCTCGAGGATGTGCTGGCGAGGGGGTTTGTCGGGCCGGCGGACAGCATTTATGCGTCGGTTTCTCAGGTGCCTCCCGCGACCATCGTGTCCTGGGACATGACGGAGATTGGGACTCCCGACTGGAACGACGGGCAACAACACCGCTATTGGGATCGCGAGCGTGTCGCGCGCGACGGCCTTGCCAATCCATTCGTCGGCTCAATCGACGATGCCGCAGATGCCCTTCAAGCCACGCTGGCTAATGCGATCGCCCTGCAATCGCACGCGGATGTGCCAGTGGGCGTCTTCCTGTCGGGCGGGGTGGATTCATCCCTGGTCACGGCATTGATGGTCGCCCTGGCGCCAGATCGCGTGCGCAGCTATTCGATCGGCTTCCTTAGCAAGCAATATGACGAGGCGATCGCCGCGCGCGCAGTTGCCGATTATCTGGGAACGCAGCATCGCGACCGCTATGTCAGCGAGCAGGAAGCGCTGGCTCTCGTGCCTGACCTTGCCGGGATCTACGACGAGCCTTTTGCGGATTCTTCGCAGATTCCGATGGTGATCCTGTCGCGTCTCGCTCGGGAGGACGTGACGGTCGCGCTATCGGGCGACGGCGCGGACGAATTGTTAGGCGGCTACAACAAATATGCCCGTGGCGACCGTCTGTGGCACGCCTCGACCCGGCCGCTCCTGGCGTCGGGGCTACGCGGCGCTGATTTAATCGCCCGGCCGATCGCGGCCATGGCGTCACGCACCAATGCGGCACGTCGCATTCCCTGGCATAGCCTTTCCTCCGCCTCTGATCTCTACCAGGCCGGTGATCGCGACACGTTCATTCGCTCGCTCGGCATGCTCAATCGCCGGGCGGCGCAATTTGTGGCGGTTCCGTCCCCATCCGGCTGTTCCGGTCTCGCCTGTTCGAGCGGGTTTTCCTATCGTCGGGCAGCGATGCTCGACGACCTTCGTTCGTACCTGCCCGGTGACATCCTGACCAAGGTCGACCGGGCGACGATGACCGCGTCACTGGAAAGCCGCGCCCCGTTCCTGGACCACCGGCTTGTGGAACTATGCGCGCGCTTCCCCGATGCGCTGCTGTTCGATGGCGATGAAGGCAAGCGCGTCGCACGCCACCTGCTCTATCGCTTGGTGCCGCGCCCACTGGTGGACCGTCCCAAGGCCGGGTTCATGGTGCCGCTGGGCGAGTGGCTGCGCGGCGAATTGCAGCCTTGGGCACGCGATCTGCTGGCATCGCCTGCCACGGCGTCGGTGCTGAACGTACCGCGCTGTCGCAGCCTACTTGATCAACATTGCCGTGGCCCGCACGACCTGTCAGCCAGGATCTGGCCGATCCTCTCGGTAGCGGCGTGGGCCGTAGCCACCTATTCGTGACGGGACGCCTGATGACCGAGCCTGCAGTCTGCTATACTTGTGTCACTAATGGCTATGATGCCGTCGCGCCAGTTTCTCCGGACTGGAAGACCCGCTTCATCCTATTCCACGACAATAGCGTCGCGGTTCCCAAAGGATGGGAGGGGAGAGGCCTGTCGATCCCTGGCGTCACCGGGGTCGATCTCAATCGCTATGTGAAGATGCTACCGCACCGGTTGGACCTGCCCGCATCGCGATCGATGTACATCGACGGCAACATGTTCTTCCGCCAGGACCCTGCGGACCGGATCGACGCGGTGCTGTCGCAGCACCCAATCGCCGCCATGGGCCATCCCGAGCAGGATTGCGCCTATGCAGATATCGAACGCACGCTGCGGTTGGGGTTCGTCTGGCCGCTGGCGGCGCGCAAAGCCGTCGCGCTGCTGCGGAAGAACGGCGTTCCCGCACATGCCGGTCTGTTCGAATGCGGGATCTTGTATCGCCGCCATGATGATCCGTCGGTGATCACCTTGTGCGAGGCCTGGTGGCAAGCGTGGCAGCTCGGCTATCGCCGAGATCAGGCGCTGATGATCGCCGCTGCGTTCCAGACCGGCATCATGCCCTTCTCGCTGGGCCGCAACGACGTTCGCAATCCCGACAATCCCTTGATGGGCATGCGCCAGCACAAAATCGCCCGGAACAGTAATCGCAGCCGGTGGGAGCGGCTTCGCCGGCGTCTCGCATCGGAGGTCCTGCTATACCGCGGGTGGGCTCGACCATGACGCCGGGCACCGCCCATGTCGACCAGCCACCTGAACAGGTTTCGTTCGCACAAGGCGCGTTGTGGTTGCTCGCCTACATCCTGCTCGCGGCCGCCATCTATATCAGTGGCGTCAAGCCGATCGGGATTTCCGCGGATCTGCGCAATTACGAGCTTCTCTACAACGCCTCGGCCATCAACGACTGGCCGACAATCCTCACGGGCGCGGACCTTGGCTATTTTGCGTTGGCCAAGCTCGCAGCAGCGGCAGGTTGGTCGTTCGATCTGTTCACGTTCGTTCTCGCGGCCGGCACCTGCCTGTTGTTGTTCGTCGTCGCGACACGCCTCGACACCAACCGCATCGTCTTAGTCGCGATATACGGATCCTATTTGTTCTGGCTGCACAGCTATACGCAGATCCGCATCGCCGCTGCGATCGCAATCGGTCTGTATGCCATCTATGTCGCACGCCCGGCGATCCGCTGGCCGCTGTTCGCCGTCGCGGTCCTGCTGCACAATTCGTTCGTCCTCGCCGTCGTCGCTTATGCTCTGCTGAAGGCCCGGCGGATCGATGTGGTCGTCGCGCTTGCGGTGGGGGTGCTGGTCCTCTTGCTAAGCCCGCTGGGCGCAGGGCTGGTGCAGCGTGTCGTCTCCTATCAGGATCTCGCCTCGACCACCGGCCAGTTCACCGACATTAACCTGCTCAGCCTGATGCCGCTGGTCCAGCTGTGCGGGCTCGGCTGCGCCGTCGTGCATTTCAAGGAACTGCCCCTTCAAGGCAAGGAGGAGACGGTTCTTGCGACGATCGGCGCGGTCTCCTTCTATTTGCTGTCACCGATCCCGGTGCTGGCTTTCCGAACCTTTGAACTCTTCATGCCCTTCTTCGTGATCCTCCTGTCGCGCCTCTGGGGCATGTCCGTGGTCATCCGGGGCATAATTCTAATATGGATGGTGCTCGGATTGCGAAGCGCTTTCTTCGCTGTTGACTCCACGGTGATCATGTGACCGACCAATCCCTAAACCTGACGATCTGCGTGGTGTTGTACCGATCCGCAGAGATCTCCCGTCGCTTCGCGGGCGAGATATCTGCATCGCTGCAGGGATACAGCGACTGGGAGATCATCTTCTACGACAATTCCCCCACCGACGAGCTGGCGGATCTGGCCACATTCGGAACCTATCGCCATGATCCGCGCAACCTCGGCTTTTCGTTCGCGAACAATCAGGCGATCCTGTCAGCCCGATATACGAACATCGCGCTCATCAATCCCGACGTCTTCGGCTTCAGCGCAGACTTTTGGGATCGCCTTGCTCGGCAAGCGCTCGGCCGGTCGGACGTCCGCTTCGTCAAGCTGTTGAACGAGGATGGCAGCCATCAGGATTGCGTCGGCGAGGTATCGAGCCTGTCGCGCGCCTGGCGATCGCCCGTCGATTACGCCTCGCTCACCACCGAACAGCCGATCGGCATGGGGATCATGGCCTTCATGCTAACTACGCGGGAGATCTTTGCGCGCGTCGGCCTGCTGGATTGTGACTATCCACTATATGCCGAAGACATGGACTGGTGTTTTCGTGCGAACCGGAGTGGCATTGCCGTTCTGTACGATCCCACCTTCGTTCTCACCCATCTGGGCGGGGCGTCGGCAAATGATCGCTGGGCGACCTATCAAAGCCTGCGCCGCAAATATGCCGCGGAACAGGTGTTCATCGACAAGCATTACCGCGGCCTGGAATGGCTCGGGATGCGCGCGCTCAACAAGATAAAGCCTGCGATCAGAGCGCCCCGCACATGAACCGGAATAGCGGGAGACGTTTCTTCATCACGCCTTCGCTCAAGATTACCGGCGGAAACCTCGAGATCATCCGGCTGGCACGTGAGCTTTCCGATCAGGGGGTGGAAACCGGTCTGATCGTGATGTGGCGCGCGTCTCATGAAGCCGAAACGGGCGGCCTGCCGGTCGTTCGCTTGTCGGATACGATCATATCCCCCCGTGTCGTCATGACGCAGCTTCCCTTAGTGGCATGGAATTTTCGTCGCCTGATGACCCAAGGTGTCACCACCATGGTATTTAGCCACTATGTGACATTTCCATTAGTATGGCTGGTCTCTCTGCCGGCGCGCTGGTTTTTCGTTCAGGACACCGAATGGCTGTTTGTCCATGGTGCAAGAAAGCAGTCTCTTCTCAGGCGCTTCATCATCTCAATGCTGCGCGGTGGGAAAGTCATATCGGCTAATCGTTATCTGACTGGCCAGATGAAGAATAATGATGTGCTGATAGAGTGCGAAGTCCCCATCTGGGCGAATCCTTTGTTCTTCTCGGATCGTGAGACGACACGGGATATTGATGTCGCGGTCATGCTGAGGCGCGGAGCCCACAAGAGATCCGACCTCACATTGTCGCTCATCGATGAACTTGCGACCCACTCTCCGGGCATCAAGATAGCAGTCATTTCCCCTGACGAGACATACCGTTCTGCGATCCCCGGCTCTGTCCGACTTCTGGAGCGTGCGTCTATTGACGAAATGCGGTCGTTATACGAACGGACGAAGGTCTTCGCGCTGCTATCCGATCACGAAGGTTTCGGCCTGCCGCCACTTGAAGCGATGGGATCCGGTTGCGTCCCGATTTGTCGGGATGCAGGCGGAGTGAACAGCTACATGACCGGCGACCTGTCTGGAAACGTCATACCGCTTGAAACGCCCGTTAGTGAGATCGCCGGGATCGTTCTCCAATTGCTGCGCGACGAAGATCGTCGTTGCCAATTGTCGCAGGCTGCACGCGCCATTTTCCTCCGGGGTCAGGACGCCACGGCGGGACGCGTATCAACGCTGCTGGCGGCCGGGTTTTGAACATGTTGGAACTTCCCGACCTTACCCTATCCATCGTCAGTCACGGGCAAGGGGATCTGATCCGCCACTTGCTCGGCGACCTGCGGCGCCTGAACTTGTCCGGCATATCGGTCATTCTTACCTTGAATATCCCTGAGGATGAAGGCTGGCTTTCTGAGGCGGACGACCTGCCGATCCGCATTATCCGCAACGAACAACCGCTCGGATTCGGCGCCAACCACAATCAGGCATTCGCATGCAGCACCACTGACTTGTTCTGCGTGGTCAACCCGGACATTCGCCTCCCGGACGATGGCCTGGTTCGGCTGTCCCACTATTTCGCGGACCCCCGGGTAGCGGCCTGTGCGCCGCTGGTCGTGGGTTCCGACGGACAAGTGCAGGACAGTGCCCGGCGATTTCCCAATCCCGTGCGATTGGCTCGTCGGGTTCTTCTACGGCAGCGCGAAGCGGACTATGCGCCCGATGCGGGGACGGATGTGGACTGGGTCGCGGGCATGTTGGTGCTGTTCCGCAGGGAAGCCTTCGCGCAAGTGAGGGGCTTCGACGAACGCTATTTCATGTACCTGGAGGATGCGGACATTTGTCGCCGCTTGCGCAGCGTTGGCTGGAGAACTTTTTACCAGCCATCCGTTGTCGTGGTGCATGATGCGCGGCGAAACAGCCATCGCAGCCTGCGTCACCTGCGCTGGCACATGCGCAGCATGATCCGGTTCCTGACCGGCTTCTGATGTAACCTTCGCCGTGGCTGGAGAACCGCCAATGACCCTTGATCGCCGAACGCTGCTCGTCATGGCGGGCGCTGGTGGCGTAGCCTCTCCCGTGCCGACGCCGGAAGCGGCGCGGCCGGTGTCCGGCGATGTCCTCGCGGGAACTGCGCCGTTGCGGCTAACCGATTTTATGACAGCCGAAATGCTGAACGACGTGCGCAACGGTACCTTGCGCGTCGATTGCGCCCCTGCATTGCAGGCGGCGCTGAATGTTGCGTCAGGACGGGATCGCTCGAGTCTCCAGAATGGTCGAAAGCTGCTAATCCCGGCCGGACGCTACCTCCTTGCGCAGCCGGTGGTCATGTCATGGCGCGATACGCAGAAGATATTTGACGACGGCGACATGCGCCGATTGACCATCGAAGGCGACGGACAGGCCAATACCGTACTATTCTATCGTGGCAATGCCACGCAGCCGGCTATCCAGATCCGTGGCTTCAAATCAGGCCCCGGCCAAGGCGATGGGGTATCGCTACGGCTATCGATGCAGGGCTTTCAGCTTATCCGCGATCTGTCGACCCGCCATCGCGGCACCGGGCTGATGCTCAACGGCGCAGCGCTCATCCGCTTCGTGGACATGGAGGTATCATCCTTTGACGTGAATATTGAAATGGTCGACGTACTCCGCGTCTACATGGAAAGTGTTCACATCAATGGTGGCAACATCGGGCTGCGCGCACGCGGAGGTAATTTCTCGAACCCCAATGTCTACAAAATATTGAGCTGCTCGATCAGTGGCAACATGACACATGGTTTGCATGTGATAGGCGGATGTAATATTTCTCTCGATAGCTGTGCGGTGGAAGGTAATGGACATAATAGTCGCCGTGGCTCCGCCTCCATTCTGTTCGAAGACGGTCCATCACAGGGCGGCGCGGCCAGCCATATCGACAACTGTTATTTCGAGAACAATTACGTCGCAGCCGACGTCGTGCTGGACTGGAAGGATAAGGCCCCAGGAACGATCAAGTTCACTGCATGCACGTTCCAGCGCACCAGTGCGGCGCGAGCCGCGCTCCACCACATCAGGCTTCGCTCCCAAACGGCGACCATGATCGCCCATGTCGATTCCTGTGCGTTTAAAAGCTTCGGTGACTATACTCCTGCTCCGGAACGCAAGGCAGTGCAGATACAGAGCCCGCACGTCACGGTGCACTGGACAGCCAATTTATTTCAGAACCCGGAAGAGGCACCTCCCCCTGTCCGATAAGTAGGTAGCAGCGTTTTAGTCCTGAGAAGATGCCGTTTTAAATGGTGATGCGGCATTTGCTTGTGGGCTATAATTCTGATCAACGCGATTGCGTAAGCGGGATTGGACTCGATTGCCGATTCGGTTGTTGATGCGCGCCATCGGCTTGATTCCCGCTACACGAGCAGCATCCTCACGAGTCTGGCGTTGGCCAATTCTGCCGGCATTGGTATCCGGTGTCTTGGCAGTTGTGGTATCCACAACCGCTGGCGGGCTAGGCACGTCGACAGGGGTATTGCGATCTTGCCCGGCCGCGGGGATCGACGCCAGCGTCATCCAGATGAATGGCAAAAGCTGCAGGAAACGCATGGGCATCAATCCTCTGCGATCGGGACAATAGCTGCGCGTTTGATCTGGCCAGTCACTCCACCAATATCCGAAGAAGGCCGAACGATAAGGCGTAGCATTTGTGTTGGACATGCTGCCCCACTCACCTGAAATTCACCGGAGAATCCTCCAGCTCGCTCCGATGAATTAGGGATCTCTACCCTTCCCAACTCGCGACCGGTCATGCACGAAAGTTGCCAATAAGGCCTCGAGTTTGGCGTTTGTGCAATCACGACACTAGTGCCCTCCATTCGGTAGCGGCCTGGGGGCAGAATCTGTACTTGTTGAAGAACGGTACCACCAATCGTTGACGGAACTTCGAATTCAAATATGCCTCCGTTGGAGGTCCGCTGGATTGAAGCCATCACTCCCGCATCGTTCATTACCGGCATCCAGTCGAGAACGGAGGGTGCCTCAAGCAGCGCCTTGAAATCGGGGTCTCGCGACCGCCGGCGATCGATGTTGCCACGTAAGGTTTGGTAATAGGTCCAGCCATCCTGGGGTGCGCCAGCGTCGATTAATGCATTGACGATCGCGGCTTGTGCGGCTTGCGAGGGAGCGACGCCCCGCAGGGAAAGGCGACGGAAAAGAGTTGCTCTAGCAATTGGGGATACGCCAGATCCGGCGAGGTAATTGACGAATAATTCAGCCCAAGGAGGACGCCCCGCAAGGGTATCGGCCAACCGCTCCGAAATTGCAGGGTCGGAGATTGCGGCGGATAGCACCGGGAACAGAATCGCTGGTGCGTTGCGTGAGGTTCTTAAGGCAATATCGTAATTGCGTAGGGTCCGGGGAATATCATTGCGGCCAACAGCGTCCTCTATCAGCCACAAGCGTGTGCTCAGGTCCCTTCGAGAAATTGCGTCCGAATGAACGAATAGCCTCCGCGCGCGGTCCACATCGCCGCTTCGTAGGGTATTAAGAGCAAGCGCGGTCAGGGCCGGGACGGCTAGAGGTTCGTTGGCCAAGGCTTGGCGTGCAAGCCGATCGACATCGCGGCGCTGTGCGGCATCCATGTTGCCCAGGGAGCGCCGCTCGGCAAGCTTCGCGGCGATCCACCCATTACTCGAAGATAGAGAATATGCCCGCTCCGGTGCCGACTTGAGAAGCACGAGAGCAAGTGTTTGCGTTGTGGAAAGATAACCCAAGGCCAGCGCAACTGCCGCGATACCACCGCGCAACCACCACACCCGCTGCGAGCGCTGCTTTGTACGACGTGGAGGCCTAGTGGGCATCAGTGGCTCGTGTCGGCCTTTTCACGACCATAGTCATAGCCATATTCATAACCATAACCGTAATGTGCTTTGCGTGCTTCAAACTTGGTGAGGACGCCGCCCAAAATACGTGCATGAGCCGCCATCAGACGCTGAAGCGCGGTCTTGACCAAGCTTGAACGAATGCCATGCGATTCCACCGCATAGACAACGCCCTCAACCCGGCTCGCAATTAGCGGTGCATCGGCCAGCCCCATTACCGGAGGGCTGTCGATCACTACATGCTCGTAGCGCTCGAGCAATTGCGTGATCAGCAGTTGCAGACGCGGCCCGGTGAGTAGCTCGGCGGCATTCGGCGGGATTGGGCCTGCCGACATGGCGGTAAAGCCCAAGTCGCGCATCTCGAAGGTCAAAGAGTCGATATTGTCTTGACCAGCCAGAAAGTTGCTAAGCCCCCGATCATGGTCGACGCCTCCGAGATGGTGGACGGAGGGCGAGCGCATGTCGCCATCGACTAGAATGACCTTCTTCTGGGCGCGCGCAAGCATGGTCGCAATTGCAAGGGCGGTGATCGACTTGCCTTCAGCTGGCCGGGTTGAGGTAACGGCAAGCGAACGCGGTATCCCATGTTCGGTAGTGAAGCCCAGGCTTGTCTGTATCGCGAGATAGGCATCGACCAGCCCGGATTTCCGATCGAGCAACGCGTCGCGCGGTTTGACATCTTCGACCTTGGGTACCGTCCCCAATAGTGGCAGGCCGAGCCGACGTTCCACTTCAGCCGGATCCGCAATCGCCTCGTCCATTTGTTCAAGTGCGAGCGCAAGACCGGCGCCGATCACGAGGCCAGCAAGGAGGGAAGCGGCAAGATTGATGAGAAGGCGCGGACTAGACGGTCTTTGCGGCACATCCGCCGGATCGACAATCGCAATATTGTTGACCCCGACCCCGCCAGCCACACCGATTTCCTTGAACCGCTGAAGTAGCCCATCATACAGGGCGCGGTTAGTATCCACTTCTTGCTGATAAATATTGTACTGGATGCTACGCCGCCGCAAGTTAAGGTAGCTTGACTTTAGCTGTTCGACCCGCTTGCGGAGCTCGCTCTCACGCTGGGCGGCTTGACGATATTCTGCCTCTACCGATCCCGATACGCGCCCTTCTTCGCGCGTGATGGAGCGATCAAGCTGATTCATTTGCGATTGAAGCGCACGCGCAGGCGGATAGCCAGGCTCAAACTGGACCATCATGCGCTGGTAATCAGCTGCCAGTTCCGCGCGGCGCTGACGCAGGGTATTGATTGCTTGATTGCGCAGTGCTTCGCTTGATTGACCGCCGCGCCCAGCCTCACGAAAACGCGCTTCCGCGGCGATACGATCGGCGATCGCTTCCGATAGCGAAGTGTTCAGTGAGGCAAGCTCGTCGGCAACAATCGAACGCTCCGCTGTCGCATTGCCGCTACTGCCTTGGCTAGGCAAATTGATGATGCGCTGCTGCTCCGCGTAATTGACGAGTTGCCGCTGCGACTCATCGAGGCGCTCTTTCACTTGGCCCAATTCACGCTGAAGCAAATTACGACCGTAAGAGGTTGCTTGGACTTTACGCTCTAAGTTGGTCTGGATGAAATTTTCAGCCCAAGCGTTGGCGACCCGCTGGGAAAAGCCGCTATCAGGGCTAGTAAAGCCGATCTGAACAAGTCTTGAGAGACGGACTGGACTAATTCTGATGTGTTTCAGCAGTATCTCACCTGCGACCCGCTGCCGCTCCGGCCGGCCTGCAGCGGTATAACGACCATTTACCTCACGAAAAGCATCGCTATCGGGCTCAATGCCATATCGTTCAAAAAAGGCTTTGTCGTCCGTCAGCCGGAGTTGGGTTGCTACTCGCTCTGCCAGTACTCGGGATCGGAGCAAACCATATTGGGTCTGGTAGAACTCCTGATCGGCAACGCTCGTTTCGCGCTCCACACCCTGAAAGTTCGTGACTTGGCTAGACTCACGCGAAATCTCGATTGTCGCCGTCGCGGTATACTGGGGTGTCATTAACAACGTAATGATTAGCCCCAGCATAACACATGCAGCAACCGCACCCAGGATCACGTAGCGCCAGCGCAACGCGATGCGTAGATACTGGCGGATGATCGGCGTGTTTCCGCTCTGGGCAACAGCTGGCTGGCTTATGCTTGTCCGCGCGCTGGCGGGATGAAGCGTGGAACTGACAGAGTTCATCGGAAGCGCCTTATTGCAGCACAGCGATCAGTGGCGCCGCGAGGATGGGCGACACTGAGACAAAATCACGGAATAGACGGCGCTGGGGTGAATCGCCGACGACGATGACATCGTTGGCATAAACCGGTGGGTCCTCATACGCCCCTCGCCGGATCGCAGCGACGTTATAAAGACCAGCCATGCGGCGGGAGTCCACGGTTCTTAGGATGACAACATCTTCCACTCGCGCGAATTCGGTCATCCCTTTTGCTGACGCGATGACGCGCATCAGCGTCATCTGGTTGGTGACTGGGTATAAGCCGGGTTCAACAACCGAGCCGTCGATCGTGACGACCTGGCTGACGGAACTCTTGATGTTCACCGTAACTTGCGGGTTGCGAACATAGTGGTCCCTCAGCGCTGCCTCGATCGCATTGGCAAGTTCCTCAGCAGTCTTTCCTCGCGCGTCGACGGTGCCGGCGAGCGGCATCGCAATGCGGCCGCTGGCATCGACCTGCATCTCCCGATCGAGGTCGGGAATGCCGAAAACGCTCACCTCAATCGTATCAAGCGGGCCGATCAGCGCGGGCCGGTCGGCGGCAGTCAAGTCGCTGCGATCAGGCGGTGGCAGGACCGTGTTGTCGGGAACGACCGTCAGGCTGCCGCTCGATTGAATCGGCTCGGGCGAACCGCAACCGGAAACGGCGAGCGCAAGGCACAGTACGGGAATTGAGAGGCGCATGCGCGTTGATATTCCGACATTAAAGGAAATATGGCCGCTCTATAGGTTTGGCCGGCGCGCCGGTAAAGCAATCTGCGACCTCGCGCCATCCGCCTGAGCCAGCGCCACCGCCGCGATCACGAGAATGGCCATGATCGTTGGCGTGCGAGCAGGATAGTCGGTGATACTCGCAATGAGTATGAGTAGGATAATTGCGGAGCCAAGGCGGCCGACGAAAATGGTTTCGTGCCGCTTCGCGCGCCACACTCGGATGGTCGAAACCAGCCACCACAAGAGGCCTGCAGTTAGCGCTGCAACGCCAGCGACTCCGCCATCAAGCGCTATACCGAGGTAATCGTTATGCGCCTGGTTGAAATAGGTAGTCTTGAGCAGCGCAAACGGCTCGTGAATGCGGAAGATGGGATCGAAGCTGCCGAAACCGGATCCGAACGGCATATAGGTTGCGATCATAGAAATGACCGTCGGCAACGCACGCGAACGCATGTCCTCGCCGCTCTCCAGCGCTAGCAGACGATTTATCGCATCGGCGCGATCGGCCATGAAGCTGAGCGCGACAAAGGTCCCCACCGCAAACACAGCGGTGACGATCAATGCCGGGAACAGCCACGCGGGCGCACTCGCAAGGCGTCGCTGCAACCGCCCGCCAACCAGCGCGAGCGAAACTGCCAATGCTATGCCCCCTAGCAGCATGCCACTGCGGGAGCCTGTTGCGAGGATGGTGAGCACGAACAACAGGACAAGTCCTCCTGCCAGCGGGCCACGCCAGTGCAGTGCACTACCGTCCATGAACGCCCAAACTGGTGCAATGAGGATGCCGATCGCAAGCAGCAGTGCGAAGTGATTGCGGTTGGCAAAGATGCTGCTGACGACACCCGGCGAGTCGTTGAAGAGTGGATTGTTGAACCCAGCCCCGGAAAACTGAAGCAGCCCGAGCAGCATTGCCGAACTTATCATTGCCAGCAGGATGGCGGGCATCCAACGATGTACTCGCGCATTCGCTTGCGAAAGCACCAGCAGCATCGTTGTCGGTACGACCAGCGAGGCGAGCGCATTGAGTGTCGCACCTGGCGTCATTGTCCAAGGGCGCCAAGGTACGGATTCCCCGGGAACCAGCAAGACATCCCGGCCGGGCAGTGCTTGCCACCAGGTAGGCGGGAGGGGGATCAATTGTATCAAGGGAAGCGCGATCGCAGCCATCAGCAAGAACAGCACCGGTCGCGTTCCATGTAGGACCGGTCGTGGACCCGCCAGGATCGCTACGATCAAAATGGCCCAGCAGCCGCCGCGTACGACAACCTGTCCCAATGTGTCGGCGCGTGACGCGCCACCTGCCACCCATAACAACACGACTAATGCGATCGCGAGTATGAGAGGAAGATCGGGCCTAAGGGAGGACTGTCGGGTCGAGCGCGCGTGAGCCATCATCCTCCGTTAGCCGACTGGCGCCAATTTCCAAACCTGCTCGTAGGACACGGCTGCTGTGCATGAGGACGCCGTCTTCCTAACTCGCCTGGTGCGGGCGTTTGAGCGTGGCTGCACGGCGGTGTTGGGCGCCCTGCTTGGGCAGGCCTCTTGTAGATGCTGGCCACCTCGCGGGCGGTGCCTTCGCCCTGAGCGGTTCATGCAGCGAGGTTTTCGTCCGACGGCGTCACTAGGTCCCAAGATCGACCGAATCGGACACGGCGGTCGCCACGGCCTTCAGTTTCAATTGATATTCGAAAGCACGAATGGGCGGGTGAATTGCTACTCGAAAGCACGAATGTGCGGGGCATTTGATACCCGAAAGCACGAACTTTTTTGCCCTTTCCTACTCGAAAGCACGAACCGTACACGCTTCCGGTGTCGGATTTTTGCTGCGAAAACCGACAGGTCGGCCGTGGAGCCGGCAAGGATGATCGGGAACCGGCTGTGACCACATAAAGAAACGCCCGGCACGAAGGCCGGGCATCCCAGGATTGATGGAGCGACGTCGCCAAACGTCGACCCGAGGTCGTCAACACCTCCTCCAGATACGCCTGTTCGAACTCCGGTTCAAGGATGCGCGTTTCGCGCCACGCCCTCTTTTTGTCTCGGTCCCAGCCCCATCGAGGGGATGGAAGATGACGGCGTTTACCCTTGGGGAAGCGACGGCGCAGGCACTTGGCGGATTTGGCGTCGGGTTCGGCACGCGCCGCAAGCCCGCGCGCTCAGGTGCCCTGCATCGCACCGGCGCACCGGTGCTGCGCAATAGCGTCGAGGCCGGGAGCTTCGAGGAAAGCTTTTTCACGGTACCGGCAAAGGGCGAGACCGACCGGTTGCTGCGCATGGCGCGGGCGGCGCTCGACGGCGGACGCAGGCTCAAGCGCGCGGTACGCACCGAGGGGCGCGACCTGTCCGCTGCCGAGCGCGCGATCGCGGCGATGACCGCAGGCGCGGTGCGCGTCTATGAGGAACTGCTGACGCTTGCCCGGCTCAACCGCGGTCGCGTCTATCCCAGCTACGACCATCTCGCCGCGGCCACTGCGCTCGGCCGCGCCACCGTCGCGCGCGCGCTGCACATATTGGAGAATGCCGGGTTCCTGGTCCGCCAGCGCCGGTTCCAGCGTGTCGAGGGGGACGGCCCGGGCCCGCGCTATGAGCAGACCTCCAACGCCTATCGCCCTACCCTGCCCCAGCGCTTGCTGAGCCACCTGCCGCGTTGGCTGCGCCCCGCACCCCTGCCGGACGACGTGGCGCACCAGGCCGAGGTTCGTGCCGAGGCCCAGGCGGAGATGCGGGCCGGGCTGTCCTGCCGGGAACTGGCGGAGGTTACGGTTGGTGGTGCGCTGGGCAAGGTGCTCGCTAAGCTCGGTGCCCGTATCGACGGTCGGGAGTGCGAGTCTCAAAACCATCCGGAACCGCTAATGGATTCTTATTTGAAAGGACCAAAGGTCGTCGACCTAGTCGGTCGCCGGCATAATCCTTGAGAATCTCGGGCAACCCCAGCCACAATCACCACCCACAACCTAACAGGAAAAGACAGGAGCGTCGGCTTCGCCGCCGCAATGCTCCCCGAAAGGAGCAAGCGGATGTCGGGTCGTGCCTTCGCACCGATGCGATCGGGGAACCGTGCAGAGGGGCGAGATTGCTCGAAGGGCTGACATGCATACATGTTGGACAGTCTGCATGTAGACATGTAGGATCAACCTCATGCCGACGATTGCCATCATCAGCCAAAAGGGGGGCGCTGGGAAAACCACGCTTTCCCTTCATCTCGCCGCCGCCGCCCAGGACGCCGGCCGCATCTCGCTCATCATCGATACCGATCCGCAGGCGACCGCCAGCCAATGGGCGGCTTGGCGCCAGGATGCGCCGCCCGAGGTGATCGACAGTCCGCCGCCGCGGCTCGCTGCCAAGGTCGAGCAGGCGCGGGGGCAGGGGGCGGAGGTGATCGTCATCGACACGCCGCCGCACGCGGACAGCGCCGCCCGTGCGGCGGTCGAGGTGGCGGACCTGGTGCTGATCCCCTGCCGTCCCAGCGCCTTTGATCTCTCGGCGATCCAGACCACTGCCAAGCTCGTCCAGTTGCTGCGCAAGCCGGCCTTCGTCGTCTTTACCGCGGGCCCACCCAACGCGCCGCGCATCTACCAGGAAGCCGGCGAGCTCGTGGAAAGCTTCGGCACGCCGCCATGCCCGATCGTGCTCTCCGATCGCGCGGCCTATCGGCACGCCAGTGCGGAGGGACGCACCGTCATGGAGCTGGAGCCTGCGGGCAAGGCGGCCGAGGAAGTTCGCGAACTGTACAGGTGGACATGTCGACAGCTCGACATGCCGACACCCCGTTTCAAGAAGAAGGTCGTCGCATGAGCCGCAAACCCAGTTTCGCCAATCTGCGTGGACACGCCGCCCCCGCACCGACCGCTGCTGCCCCGGCAGCTCCCGCGGCACAGGAAGGGCAGGCCACGCCTGCGCGTCCGGCAAGCAGGGAAGGGCGCAAGCAGATCGCCGGCTTCTTCAGCCCAGAGATGTCGCTGGCGATGCACATGCTTGCGCGCCGGCAGGGCCGGAGCCTTCAGGCGCTCATGGCCGAGGCGTTCAACGACGTGCTGCGCAAACATGGCGAGAGCCCGCTCGGCGACTGAGTGGCTGTGGGGCCAGGCAATGCAGCCGGCGATCGAATGCTCTACGTGTAGACATGTGTGCACATCTACAGCGACGGCTGCGGGCATCGCGTATGTGACGGAAAAGACGCAAGTTTCTAACTTCTTGCAGACGCACTGCTTGTTCGTGGACAAGTCTTGAGTCTCGCAACTACGCTCCCTTTCGGCGTCTAACCAGCGCCCTGAAAAGGGGTACTCGAATGGCCGTTTCTTCGCGTCGTACGTCTCAGCGGATCGCACTTTCCGTCCTGGCCCTGTGCACCACCTGCCTGATGGGGATGCCTGCCGCCGCCCAGAGCGGTGCGCCGGCCCCGCCGCCGCCCACGGGCGGCTATTACATGGCCGATGGCACGCGCACGGCGGACTATGACGCGGCGCTCCAGAGCTGGCGCCAGGATGCCCAGTTCGCGGTCGACTACAGCAAGCAGAACCTGGGGCTGGAATATGCCTATGTTTTGGGGGTGACGGGCGCCGGGCAGACGATCGGCATCAATGACGCGGGCGTCCGGTTCGAGCATCCGTTGTTCGGGGGCGCCGGCAAGATCAGCGGCCTCAAGACCGTGGTGCCCGAGGCCTATGGCAACAATGGCCGCGTCAATCCGCGGCGCCCGTGGGAAATCCACGGCACCCACGTCGCTGGCACGGCCGCGGGCGGGCGGATCGCGGGCGAGTTGACCTTCGGCAATGCCTATGGGGCGAACATTCTGTCAGCGACCACCAACTTTGCCGCTGGCGATTTCCTGTGGTGGAAGGACCAGATCCTCGAAGGCACCACCGTCGCCACCGCACAGGAGAACATCGTCGACCTGGCGAGCACGGGGCAGGTCCGGATCATCAACAACAGCTGGGGTTCGGGCACATCTTTGCCCTACACCGCCACGCTGGCACAGGCGAAGGCAGCCTTCGCCGAGGATCTGGGCGACTTCTACAAGCCGGTGCTCGACAATGACGTGCTGGTCGTCTTTTCCGCCGGCAACGGTTCCGGCGTCCATGCCAGCATCGATGCGGTGACGCCGCTCAACGATCCGCGGCTGCGCGGCAACTGGCTGTCGGTCACCAATTACCTCGCGGACGGCACCGCGGCGGCCAGTTCCAGCCTGTGCGGGCAGACCGCGACCTGGTGCGTTTCCGGGCCCGGCAGCAACATCCTCTCGAGCGTGGAGACCTACACGGTCAACACGGACGCGATCCGTGCGACCTACACGCCTGCCGCCTATCCCGGCATCTATGCCGCCAGGACCGTGGCACAGCTGCAGAATGCCGCCACCAATGCCTGGATCAACGTCCTCAACGGCTATCTGACGCGCCAGGAAGCCGCGCAGGCTGCGGGCGTTGAGTTCGACGAAGCGGCCGAGCGGACCTTTGTCGCGCGCGAGGCGGTGGGGATCTCGCTCGCTTATGGTGCCCGCTTTGTCGGCGGCGACCCGAACGGATACACGTCGACGCTGGCCAACATCCTGGTTTCGAACATCGACTTCTTCACCCAGGAGTTCGCAGCATCGGTGCTGACGCAGGCGGACACGCTCATTACCGCCGAGCTCGGGCGCTTCATCACCTATACCGGCCCGGGCTATGAGCTGCTGACCGGCACGTCGATGGCGGCGCCCAACGTCTCGGGCTTCGCGGCGCTGCTGATGCAGGCGTTTCCGGAATATAACACCGCGCTGATCTCCGACATCCTGGTGTCGAGTTCGCGCGACCTCGATACGCCGGGCGTCGACCTGCGGTCGGGTTGGGGTGCCCCCCAGATGGGCACCGCGCTCCGTGGCCCGACCGCACTGCGTGCGACGCGTGAGGTCGGGGTCGCCGCCGGCACGGTGGACGTCTGGTCCAACGACATCTCGGATGCGCGCGATCGCTATTCGGCAGCGGTGCTGGCCGGCTTCTCCGGCGATATCGGTGGGCTGACCAAGCGCGGGCCGGGCGAGCTGATCCTGACGGGCAGCAACAGCTACAGCGGCCCGACCCGGGCGGAGCAGGGGCTGCTGACCGTTGACGGCCGCCTCACGCGTTCTGCCGTTACCGTGGGGAATGGCGGCACCATCGGCGGCAATGGCACGCTCGCGTCGCTGGTCGCGGAAGCAGGCGGCACGGTGGCGCCGGGGAGCGCCGGCGCGATCGGCACGCTGACGGTTTCCGGCAGCGCGACGTTCAATCCGGGCAGCACGCTGCTGATCGACATCGGTCCCGGCGGCACCTCTGACCTCCTGGTCGCCGACCAGGCGCAGCTGGGCGGTACGCTCACGCTCAATCCGCTCGGCCAGCTGCCGCGCTATGGCAACAGCTATACGGTGCTGACGGCGGCGAACGGGATCACCGGCACCTTCGACGCCGCCACCGCATTCAGCGCGATCCTCTATCCGGAGGTCCGCTACGCCGCTGATCGGGTGCAGGCGACGATCGCCGCGCGTCCCTATGCCAGCGTGGTTGCCGGAACGCCGGTACAGACATCCTATGCGCGACTGCTCGACGGCAACCGCCCGGCCTATGCCGCACTCGCTGGCACCTATGACGTGCTCGATCTCGCGAGCGTCGGCGCGATCCAGACTGCCCTGGAGGAGCTGGCGCCCACCACCGAGACCACGCGCCGCGCGATCGGGACGGTGGCGATGGACAATATCGCCCGCTTCTATCGCGAGCGGACGGCGGCCATGCGTCCGGGGAGCTTCGCCGGCGGCCAGGTCGCGATGATCGGAAAGCCGCTGGAGTTCGCCGCCAACGCGATCGTGATGCCAGGCCAGGCCAACACCGTCAGCGACACGCCCACGGCCGTCGTTCGTGAGGGCGTGCTGCCCAGCACCGTCTCCGCCTATCTGGCGGGCGGCTATATCGACGGGTCGAGCAGGGCGATGCCCGCCTCGATCCTGGACGGCAGGCGCGACAAGTTCGACGGCTTCTACATCGCAGGCGGCGTGGAAGCGCAGGTGGGCGACGCCGGGGTGATCGGCTTCGGCCTCTCCTATTCCGACATCGACGCCGACCGCCGTGCCGGCCGCACGACCGATGGCGCACTGATCCTGGGCACGCTCTATGGCCGCCTCGGCGAGGATCTGGGCCCGGCTCTGGACACGCAGTTCAGCGCGGGCGTGTTCCAGTCGCGGACGCGCCGCACCGGCACGTTTGCAGGCGCCGGCTATGACCTGCGGGGGAGGGACAATTCGCTCGCGATCTCGAGTGAGGTCGGGGCGAGCTATGCCTTTGGCAGCACCGCGCTTCGGGTCGCGCCGCGGGTCGCGGTCCGCGCGAGCCGGATCGACTTCACCCCGCTGGCGGAGACGGGCACCGGACCCGCGCTGATGCTCGACGAGGACAAGTTCCTCAGCATCCAGGGCCGCGCGGGCGTGCAGCTGGACGGGGAGCGGAGGGGCTTTCGTCCGGTGGCCTCGGCCTATTTCGTCCATGATTTCGAGGATCGCCCGGGCGTGTTCTTCGCGGGCCTTGCCGGCGGCACCGGCATCCGCGCGCCGTTCCTTCTGGCGGGGCAGGACCGGAACTGGGGTGAGCTGTCCGCGGGCCTGGCCTATGGCACCGAGCGGTTCGAATTCTCGGTGGCGGCGGATGCGACAGTCGGGCGTACGGACGTCCGCAACCGTGCGTATCGCGCCGGGGTGACGATGCGGTTCTAGAAAAGGGGCGGGCGGCGATGGCGCCGCCCGCGTGTCGGCCAGGAGGCGCCCGCGTGCCGTTGCTGTTGCTCGCCGTGCCGCTGCTTGTCGCCGCCCAGGAGCCGGCGCCGGTCACCTTCTACAACCGGCCCGGGGCGACGCAGGCGCTGCTGGCAGCGGACCTGCGCCGTTGCCGGCTGATCACCACTGGCCCCAACGGTGGCACGGTCCAGGAGGGCAGGGCGCTGACCCCGCCCATTCCCGCGCCGGGTGCCGCCGCGCCCATTGAAGCCCGCCCACCGGCCCCCACGATCGAGGATTGCATGATCGTGCGCGGGTGGCGGCTCTATGCGCTCGACGCCGACGCACGCGCTGCGCTGGAAGCCCTGAGCCCCGAGAAACGCGCCGCGGCACTGGCGGACTTAACGGGGGCAAAGTGTCCGGAACGGGGAACGCTGCTCCGCAGCCCGTCCGCCCGGCTGCGTCACCGAAGATAGACGCGCCGACATGTAGACACGCATACATGTCGATTTGTCGTTAAGCTCCTGTGAGCGTCCGGACCGTCGCCATCGGCAGGAAGAGCCGCAGTTCGTTGGAGGGCAGGGGTTCAAAGCCATAGCCGGTGTAGAGCGCCCGGCGCTTCGCCACCTTTTCCGGATCGCCGCAGTCGAACACGTCGAGCAGCACGACGGCGATCCCCAGCGCATCGGCGGCCCCGGCCAGGCGGGTCAGGCAATCCACCAGCAGGTCGCCGCCATAGCCGCGCCCCTGGAACCGGCGATCGACGCCGATCATCGAGATATAGGCCGCCGGAATGCTGCCATGGGCTGGCCGGTTGCGGGCGAACCGGTCCGGCAGTTCGGCATAGTCGATGGCGTGGGCGTTGGCGGCATAGAAGCCGATCAGCTCACCGGCCGGTCCGACCATCACGAACGTGCGGAGATTGCCGGCCCGGGTGAGCTTGTTCGCGGTCCGGCGGAAGAAATTGTCGATCTGGGGGACGCCGCAGGAGAAGCCTTCACGATCATGCCGGGCGGGATCGAGCGGCTCGATGATGGCGGGCGCCGCATCCCTTGGTTCGCTCACCGGCTGACGATCGTCTCGCGATGGCGGGCAAAGGCCGCGCGCAGCCGCTCGGTCGGGGCGGGCGGGGTGTCGAGCGCTGCAAAGAAGCGGGCATGGTCGACGGGCTGCAGGGTGGTGCGTTCATGCGCCGCGATCGTCTCCATCGCCGATCGATAGGCGGCGTTCATCGTGAACACGGAATCGTCCACGCCCGAAAGCGCGGCGGCGCGCTGGATGGCCTGCTTGATGCGCGGCTTGGTACGGAAGTTCATCCGCTCGCTGCTGCGCTCGTCGATCGCGCCGACCTGATCCTCGAAACCCAGCATGACTGCTTCCTCCGCTATCGCATCTATGTACGTGTCAGTGGCGTACATTTCAACCAGAGGCTGTCGGACGGGTACGCGCCTAGTCCTTATTAAAACCCGACTTTCCGCTTTCGTTCTGATTCCGATTGAATCAGAATCAGCGACATGCCGATCCGTCCCGAACATCGCTGGCTCTATCCGATCGACTGGCGCGAGCTGTCGGCGTTCGTGCGGTTCAAGCGTGCCAAGGGCCGCTGCGAGCGTTGTGGCCGACCGCACGGCGCAAAGGTGCAGCATCTGGGCGACGGCCGCTGGTATGACGAGGAGCGCGGCTGCTGGCGCGACGACCGCGGCCGGATCGTGCGGGGGATCGCGGCGCCCGGGCGCCTCCCCAGGCAGCTGCGCATGACCGAGCTTGCAGGGGAGGCCGTGCTTCCGCGCACGCGGGTGGTGCTCGCCAGCGCCCACCTCGACCATGATCCCGGCAACAACCGCCCGCGTAACCTGGCAGCCCTGTGCCAGCGCTGCCACCTGGCGCACGATCGCCCCGAACACCGCCGCCAGCGCTGGCGTACGCTGTTTCGCAGGCGAGCGTCGGGGGATTTGTTCTTGGGGGCGTATCGGCCTTAAGTCGAGCTGCCCTCTACCCCGAGGTCAGGGCATCCTCATGCGTCCCCCCATCAGGGTAGCAATCGGAGCTACGCGCCCAAGTTAGGCCATTCGCGAGGATGGAGGCTGCCCAAAAGTAGCCCCGGTGAGGCTGCATCCGGACGGCCGCTATGATCGAGAGGGTCGCGAGCATCTTTTCGAAGCCATTGCGTCTTCGTGCGTCATCTGCGACCACGCCAGCGTCGCCGTGAAATCCGGCGACGGGGCGTGGAAACCTCGAATTCGATAGACTCGGTCTTCTCACGAAGGCCGGGTGGCATGCGCGCATGTCCAGTCGGCCTAGCCGATAAAGGCGCATGCGCCTGTTCTATCGATCAGGTTTCCAACACCCGGCTTTGGCCGGTTCGCCCCAATGATAGAGGAGAACCGGTATTCTTATTGAGATTCCAGGATTTGTGCGCACGCAAGACGTGAAACGAGTCCTAACGCCGATACTAAATTTGCTTGCTGATCAAGATGTAAAGCAGATTAGCAACATTCATTTCAGCTTCCTTGCGTGGGGTGAAAACACGCGACGTCAAATCGTCGGCGAACAGGGTTTTGTTACCTCTTTGGCATTTGATGCTGAAGAAATCCTGTCTCGTCCGGGTGATATTGAAATTAGACTTCCTGAGACATTGTCGTTTCGTGACCGTACCGAAGACGTGGAGCACAGCATGTTTGGGATGCTTCATGATGACTGACGCCGAGATATTAGAGGAGAACCTTAGCTCGGTGAACGGTCTGCCGGATGGCTGGGCGGATCTTTATCGGCGCTTGGTCCATGATGTACATGCGATCGATGCGCAATTGCGTGTGACTCAAGCCAAGGAGAAATTTGGAGAGTTGCGTGTCTATATGGAGGCTTACAATAAATCGGTATACACCATCATTGACGAAGCGAGCCGGCAGTCGCGGTTCCTTTGTCAGACCTGCGGTGAAGCGGGCGTGCTATCGAGAACGAACGACGGTTTCTATGCGACGGTCTGCCCCAAGCACTCTTCAGGGTTTAAGCCCGCAATGTCGCCGATGCGGCATTTGCGCATGGTGGCCCCGCCAGATCAGGAGCCGGAGACGGGCGACGGGGCCTAGCGTATATGTTGGCCGACTATGCGCTTGATCATTTCTAGCCAGGAACCGGAAGCTCTTGGATGGCTAGGCGACCGGCCGTTCCGGACCTCTCGATCTTTCCTGTCGGCAAGATCCTAGACGACCACTGTCAGGAACGGAGATAACGACGGAGACGTCAGGGCTCGACGTAGGATTTTCCGAATCTGTGCCCCATGTCGGCGGCAAGCTCCGGCGTTAACTGGACTCCAAGAACTGCTGTCCGGTCGAGCGTATCCGCTGCCCGGTCGAATAGCGCTACGCATTTTCCGGCATTGAACCGGGACGTGTAGCTGATCCCGTCAGCACTGGTGTTGGCATAGATATAGGCGCTGAGCTCCCACGTCTTGGCGTAATTGTCTCCAACTACGTCTGCGAGCGTCAGGCCGTGTGCCGATAGACCGGCATCGTCGAGTGGGTAGAGATGGAGCGTTCGCGTTGCCTTCAGCTCACTGCGTGCACGCGCTGCCACCTCCGTCGAAAGGATGTCTGTAATCGTGGGCACGCGTACCAGTGTTTCGCCAAAGGCGGTTTCGAGCTTTCGCGCGAGATAGAGCACCTTGTAGGTGCCGTCGGGATCGTCGTAGCGCAGCTCAGGAGCGGGACCCGGAGGCCCGAAGAAGATCGGATCGTGGATCAGGCGGTGGATACGGTGAAATACCGTGCCGGCAGGCAGGGGGCGCAGGGGGAGTGGTGGCACTGGCGCGTCACCTTGCCCAACCACGGATCAGCCGGATGAGTTGTTCCTGCACATCTTGGCCGGCGCCCTGCGCCAGCAGGTCTAGGATCGAGGCAGGCTCCTCCCCAAAACCTGAGAGCGGTGCCACCAGCAGCTGAAGTTGACCCCACGGGTTCATATCGCCGAAGGCCGCAAGGATGGGCTTGAGCCCGGGCACGACAGCACCGTTTGCGAACTGAGCCGCCGGGAAGCGGACCTCGTTGCCATAGGGGACGCCCAGAATTTGGCCACGCTGACGCTGCTTGTCGACGGCTGCGGGTGTCACGCTGAGCAGTTCGGCGACGTCAGCCCGAGTGAACATGCCGCCAGCTTTTTCGGCGAGCTCAGTTCGGAAGTGCGCCGTTCGCGCTTTGGCTGCGCGCTCGGCCGCGAGACGCTCTGGCGGAGCCGGCGCTAGATCGCGTGGCGCGACGGCAAGCGCCTGGGCCGGGTCGCCAGCTCCGACTATAGCCTCAAGCGTCGCATCGCTGGCGCTTTCCACTGCGCTCGCGATCGCCTTGGTGAGCACCTCGATGGCGCTCCGACGTAAGGAGTTATCCCGCGACACATGCTGCGGGCGATACTGGGTAGGGGCTACGGCCGGATCCATAACTCTGTCCTTCTTGTCTGCAATATAGACCTTGCGGACTAACGAGACAAGTGCCGCAATCAGCGCTAGATCCAGTGGCGTGGACGAGTGGCCGATGCCGGCGGTCTCCTGAACCGGTGGCGCGCGGGAGCGGCGGATTAGGGATAGTCCGCCACGAACGCCCGTCGACGACATGCGAAGCAACCATGCCCCTTTACCTGCTGCCGTACCCAGCCAGGACCGCCGCCGAACTAATCGGTGAGGCGGTCGCCGGTTGGCAATGCTGGGCAAGGTTGTTCGGCGACTTCGACGATGCCGACCATCCCGCGCAATCAGCGTTTCGCGTACCAGAACCGGAACCGCTTACAATGACGGAAAGCAGGCGCTAGCGGACAGGCTTCGATCCACCAGATGCCGGGATCGAGTCCTAGTCACCACGTTCGCGCTTCGCGTTCAGAAAGGCCGCCTGTGTGGCTATGTCGATCTCTGAAGGCTTCGGGCCCCCCCGAGTCAGTGCTCGTATAGCTTTCCTACCCTCCTCCAAATGTGGGCCGGCGGCTTTAACAACCGCGCCAACCTGCTCGCTGCCTTCCAGCCATAGCCGCACCTCTTTGGGTGCGCCCTGGAGTCGTTCGTACGCCCGGGTAACGACCGGCAATATTGACTCCAGCTGTGCGATCAAATTGGACAGCAAAGTGGCTTTCTGAACGACCTTGGCTTCATACTCGGTGAGTTCGGCTTTGCGTTCAGCAAGGATATTCTCACTGCGCTGCGTCCGCAGCTTCACGTCGTTGCGGTCTCGCTCGATCTGGCGTCGATCATGGGCGACGGCGCGTTGATCGTCGGCCAGGCGTTGTTCCCGATCCTCGATCGCTTTCGTCAAGCGATCTACCTCTGCTTTGGCACCACCGCGGATCCCCAGAGCTTCGGCTTCGGCCTGCGCCCGGATCTCCGTCGCAAGCGCGTGAGCGTCAGCTTGAGCACGCCGCTGGATCTCGTTGGCTGCGCCTGCGGCTTCGGCCTTGATCCGCTCGGCGTCCGCCAGAAGCTGTGCCTTGCGTTCGGCGAGCAGCTTCTCGTCGCGGTGTGTCACCGCCATCCGCTGCGTCACCTCGCTCCGGTCTCGTTCGATTTGGCGACGATCTTGGACGATGGCGCGCTGATCGTCGGCTAAGCGTTGTTCCCGATCCTCGATCGCCTTTGCTAGGCGATCTGCCTCCGCTTTTGCGCTGCTACGGATCCCCGCAGCTTCGGCTTCGGCCTGCGCCCGGATTTCCGCTGCAAGAGTGTTGGCATCTGCTCGGGCGCGCCGCTTGATATCATCGGCTTCGACTTCGGCTTCGGCCCTGACCCGTTCGGCGTCTGCTAGGAGTTGGTCGGACTTGCGACGCTGCTCCATCGCCCTAGGCACTTGCTCGTCGATTAATTGCTGGGTCACTTCGCGGTCTTTCCGGGCGCCCATGACCTCCGGCGTCTTCCAGTCATCACCGTTCTGCTTCTTGGGGACGCCGCGCTGCGCCTCGTATCCGTGGTCGGTAAACCAGTCGGCGAGCTCGTTTTGCAGGGCCGTTCCCTGTGCTTGCATCGATCCCCTGGCGCTGTAGCTCCGGTCCTTGATTCCGTGTTTCACGGCCAGGAGTTTACCGAACCGCGTCAGGCTTACGGCCTCCTTACTATTTCGCTTTGTTACCTTGAGGTACCGTGGTGCGAGGAACAGGTCGACGGAGTTCAGCGAGCGTTCGTCCCGGTCCATCCGAGCGGCGAAGACAGCCCGCCCACCGTAAGTCTCTTGAGCGAATTGAACGACCAGATTGAGCGCCGCGAGTGCTTCCTCGTTGGTCTCGACCCGGACTGACGCGGGCAGCTTCACGAGCATGTGTAGCGCCTTAGCCCTAGCCTTTGGCACCATCGCGCCAGCGACATGATCGGCAAGCCGATCGGACAACGCTAGCGGATCTCCATGAACCCCTTCGGGAACCCAAGAGAGCGATGGTGCATCGCGGACCTTGCGCCGGATCGCAGTTCTATCCTCGCGCCGACCGTGCCTCTCAGCGGCTACAAGGAGGGGCCCATTAAGCGACCGGATGCGAGCCATGATGAAGTTCGACATGGCTCTAGCTTACTGTACTCCTCAATTAGAAACGAGTGAATAAAACAATGGGATAACCCGCGTGTCTTTTTTTGCCTGCCAAAACGACGAGGGCGACCTCAAGTGAGATTAGGGGCGGTTTACCTGCTCATCGAACACACCGGAAATGACGCCATTTTAAAGATGTCGTAGCGCCGAAGCTGCCCATCGGGGGCTCTATCCCTGCTTCGCAAGATGTTCGGAAACTATGCTGGCTGGCCGGTCGATGCGGGGGGACCAAACCGCCGCGATGGACCGGGCGCGGATCATGGATCGGCTGATCGAGACCATCCACAAATCGCAGGGCGTGACCGTCGATCGGGCGCACGTGCTGGCGACGCCGGGCATGGATCGGAACGGGGCTGTATGTTGCGTCGTCCCGGCACCGCGCCGGGTGGCGCTCCATTATGGCCGCGACAACTTCGTCGATCAGCGCAGCTCACCAGCTCGCTCGCTTTCACGCGACCGCGCCAAGGACATGGCTAGCGACTATCCGGCACCGTCCAAGCAGGGCTGACGCGAGGCCCCCGCCGAGCGGCGCGAGAGCCGCTGGCCCGAGCGAGCCCTGAGCTTGCCACCAGGGTCCGCGACAAGGCCAGGGGCATGTTCTCCCGGGGTCACGCCCAAGCCGGCCACGCCATCGATGGATCGGGATGGCAAAGGGGGTGCGATTAACACCGGTAGAGGGGGCGATTATCACCGCTTCGAAGAGCGTGACGGGGGTAAATGTCACCGGCTAGGCCAAGGCGATCGTGCGCTATGCGCAGCGCCGCTGCCGAGGTCCGACGAATTAAGGGCAAGGGCCTGCCGGTGCTGCCGCATCAGTTCAGCACTCAGAACCGGCGGCCCGTGGCAAGCTGGCCGTGGACGAAGTCTAGGCTCCAGCGCTGGTTGGGAAGCGTCAGCACCGGCGCAGGTGCCCGCGTGCCGTCGGCGCGCGTTCGTCCTCGCCTCCGCCTGACCATCAGCCTTTCCTCGCGGTGAATTTGCTGCGTCTTCTTGCGGTTAATCGTGATCCCGTCACGGCGCAGCAGGATATGCAGGGCGCCGATAGCCGAACCGGCGACGCTTTCGCCAGTTCGCGCAAACGCGACCGCAGGTTGCCATCATCTGCCCAGCACGAGCGATACCTCATGTTCTTGCGGTCCGCCCCGACGACTATGCACGCCCGCCGCTCGCTCATCCCCAACGTCGCCTGAAAATGCGCGACCGCTTGCCGCTTCGCGGCGGGTGCTATCATTTTTGACAGCCGATCCTTCAGATCCACATTGTCGAGCATCGCGTCGGCCAGCAGACGCTTCAGCTTGGCGTTCTTGATCCATCTCAGCCATTCTGCGAGATCACGTCGCCGTAGATGTCGACATGCGCCGGTGAGAGCAGCGCGTGCAGGTAGCGATAATAATAATGCCGGATGCGGCGCGGCGCCTGAGCGCGCTAGTGCTTCGCGCAAATCCTGAGCAGGTTCCGAAGTCTGCCTGCAGGATCGCTTAGTGCGGTGCCGGGTCAGGAAACTGTTCTCGCTCGCACACCTTAGGCACTTTTGCGGCTGCTCCAGCGACAGAGACGCCGCAAATCACCTATCGTGTAATCAGGGCTCGCCTGAGCGACCCGGAGTCATACAGCAGCTGAGTTGTCCAACCACTCTGCTCGTTGGCTAACTTCGCAACAACGACTTAAGAAGCATCTGAGAGGCCAACCGGTGTAAGATCAGGCCATGACCGGCTGCTTCCAGTACCGCTCGACCAACTCGCGCGTGTGACGGATATTGCGGCGGCTGGAAGCGCCGAACACGATGCTCTCGATGTTGGGCTGTTCGCAGATCCATTGAATCGCCTCGTCCGGCTCCAGCGCCCCGGACGCGAACACCGACATGGCGATGGCGCGGAACTTGTGGTTCTTCAGCGTCTCCTCGTACGCCGCGATCCCGCCCGACATTCGAAAGCCGAGTTTGTTGATGTTGGAGCAGACGATCGGGTTTTCGATCCCCAGATCCTCCAGTACCGGCACCAACCGCGGCGTGTTCATGGTAATGAAGCCTGGCTCCGCGTTGTAGCGGGTGCGGATGTGGTTGGCGAAGATGCGGAACGCCTCGTTGAACCCCATGCCTAGCAGCAGGTCGGTGACCACGTTTTGCACGAAGATGACGGGGGTGTTCAGCCCCTGGAACATCTTCATCTCGGCATCGATCATCAGCGTGGCCATGCCCTCCACGTCCTTGCGCGCGAGCGACATGCCCCCGCGCACCGCGGCGTTGAGGAAGCCCTCATCGGGCATGAACTTCTTCATCGCGCCAAGCGGGCCTTCCTCCGTCACCGCGTCCGCGTATTTGTGCGCGTACGGCATGCCGGGGAAGAAGATGAAGTCGGAATAGCGCGCCGGGTTTGCGCGCATGTGATCCGCGACCAGGCCGATCCGGTCGTGGGTGGTGCACATGAAGGTGCGGATGCCCTCGTCATAGGCGGCATCGAGCACGTCGATGATGGCATCGATCTCCTGAAAGCGCATCGCCTGGGCGCGCGCTTTCTCCTCCGACATGTGGTTGATGCCAAAGAACTGATTGTCGCCGAACAGCAGTTTGTCCATGATTGATCCCCGATGCTCGTCCGGCTCAGCGTCCGAAGAAGGAAAAGCGCTTGCGCTGCGTCGCAGCGTGGAGCGCCAGTTGTCCGCCGTCCTCCCTAGGACCGGCGTCCGCGTCCGCGATCAGCATGCTGATGACCCGGTCGGTCTGCGCCGCCGAGGTGAAGTCGTTGGCCTGATCCGGCTTCTTCGCGGTGATGGCCGCAACAAAATTCTCCAGCTGCGCCGAATATTCTTCGCCGCGGATGTAGAACTCGACCTCGTCCGTTAGCTCGGTCGTGTAGCGGGCGTTCCAACCGGGCGAATAGCCTTCCGGCAGGGTGGCGCCCTCGCGCGCGAATAACTGCACCTCCTGCCGGTCGGCATAGATGCGGCCGTGCGTTCCCCAGATCGAGATCTTGGTCGACATCTTACGATACGACTCGTCCGACCAGTTGACCGACAGCTGCGCGGTCTTACCGTCGTCGAAGTAGAGCGTGCTGTACACCTCGTCGTCTGTGTCGCGCGAGAAGATGCGGCCTAGCACCGAACCGCCAACGGAGCTGGGCATCCCGAAATACCAGTTGAGCAGGTTGATCGGATGCGCCGCGTAATCGTACAAGCAGCCCCCGCCCTCGACCCGACGCGTGCGCCAGGTCGATCCCTTGGCCTTCAGCACCACGGGGCCATAGGCTTCGGCGAGTACGTGGCTGACCTTGCCGATCACGCCGCTGTCGAGCAGTCGCTTCACCTCGCGGAACGCGCCGGTGAACCGGTAGTGGTAGCCGACTTGGTTCACCAAGCCCTTCTCCGCCGCGAGGTCCGCCAGCATTTGCGAATCCGAGCCCGATAGGGTGAACGGCTTCTCGCAGAAGACGTGCAGCCCCTTGTTCATCGCGGCCGTGACCATAGGGACGTGGAAGCGCGACGGGGTGGCGATAATGACCGCGTCGAGATCGGCCTCTGCCAGCATCTTGTCGTAATCGGTATAGGTCTTAATTCCGGTGTACTTGGACAGGACGTCCAGGATGTACCCGGTGGAATCGCACACCGCCGTTACCTCGACGCCCTTGATTGGGCGCACGAGGCCGAGATGTGAGATGCCCATCTTGCCCAAGCCGACGACGGCTACCTTTATCACGACGTTACCTCCGGTACTTGACCAGCCACGGCCGGTTCGGGGGGACTCTTCACGAACCGCCGCAGCACGTCCTCGTACTGGCCGGCGATATGATCCCAAGTGAACTCTTCGAAGAATCGCGCGCGGGCCGCCGCCGCCATCGCCGCCGCGCGCGCTGGGTCGTCGACGATCAGGTCGATCCCGCGCGCGACGCCGTCGGCGTCGGTGAAATAGACGGCCGCGTCGCGCGCGACCCAGCGATTATACTCGTTGTCGTGGGCGACCACGGGATTGCCCGCCGCCAGCGCCTCCACCAGCGACGGGTTGGTGCCGCCCACCGTGTGGCCGTGGAGATAGCCGCAGCTGTGGAAGCGGATCGCCTGCACGCGCTCGGGCTCGTAGATCGCGCCGGGAAAGATCACTTCGTCCGACGCAGCGTCGCGCACGGCGCGGTGATAGGGATCGTCGTCCTGCAGCTTGCCCAGCAGCAGCAGCTTGCGCCCGCGCCGGCGAGTGGAGAAACCCTGCACGATGGCAAGGATGTTGTTCTCCGGGATCGGCCGCGCGATCAGGTTGAAGTACCCGCCCGGTTCCAGGCCGAGCGCCGTGACCGGCTCTGTCGGCGCGTCCTCGATCGGGTCGGCGCCATAGGTGATGGTGGTAATCTTGCGCGCGGGGGCCCGGGTTCGGAGATAGGTCTCGATCACCGGATGGTCGGCGATCAGCACGTCACCAAATTTCGCGGCGAACCGCTCGTTGACGTACAGAATCGACTGCTTGGCCAGTCCCCAGCGTTTGCGCGACCACTCAATCCCGTCCATGTTGATGATATTAGGGATCTTCTTGAGCCACTGCCGGTAGTTATAGATGCCGGTGTTGTAGCCGAAGGTGAGGCAGATGTCGTCGAACTCGCAGGCATGTTTGATCGATAGAAGATCAAACTTGGACGTCCCGCGCCAGCCGGGCAGGTCGATCGGGATGTTGACCCGTTCCATGCCCCGCCAGGTGTCAAAGGTTATCGGTCCGCTGCCGGGAAGCTGGCAATAAACGACCACGCGCCAGCCGCGACGGACAAGATAATGGCCAATATTTTCTGCCGCGGTCTCGAAGCCTCCATAGGCAGCGGGTACGCCGTGGGTACCCAGGATGCGGACGGTTAGTTGCAATTAGGGTACCTTGGCCGTGCTTTGTTGCGGCGCACCTCATATGAAGGGGCGTTTGCCGTGGCAAGCAACATTCACGGCGCCAGCATCGGCGCCCGTTGCCCTCGCGAGGAATAGACGAAGAAGCCAGGTTCAGTGAGGAGCAGACTATTGCGGTGCTGCGTGAGCATGCATCCCTCGTCTCCAGCCGGCGAGCCTATCAAGAGCATGATCTTGGAGGGGCAGGTCACTGCCCGATGGACTTCGTGCGGCAGGCGAAGGTAACTCAACCTCTTGTCCATTGGCCCGGAAGCAGATCAAGCCTGTGGCTTAGGCGGACTGCGTAATATCAGAAGCGCTATAACCAGCGTCATAAGTAACCAGCTAGGATAAATGCCGCCAAACGACTCAGAGTAGCTCTCGACTAGGTGGTTCACTGCCAAGGCGGTAAATAGAGATTGGTCGTTTAGACTGGAGCGGTTTACCAACGTAAAGCCGATCTCCCAAAAGAGCCAGAAGACGAACATGGCCACCGTAACCCAGCCAAGCTCCAGCGCGAGGTTGAGGTAGCCGCTCTGCACCCCCTGCGCGTCGCGACGGCCGACAGCCTTTTGTACCTCGATCGATGCCTGGCTGCCCCCTCCGGTTCCATATCCCGTGCCGAGCTTATGCGCGAAGGTAAGGTCGTAGACCGCGGCCCACATGATTGTGCGGTTTGACAGGGTCGTGTCGCGGCCGAGCGTATTCAACACCGTTTCCGGTGCGATGACTAGGATACTGGCTGAGGCGATCACGCCCACTACTCCCACACTACGCCAGATCGCGCGCAGTTCGCGGCTGCGGATCGGGAGAAACATT
Source organism: Sphingomonas sp. 3-13AW (assembly GCF_049311085.1). Classification (NCBI taxonomy): domain Bacteria; kingdom Pseudomonadati; phylum Pseudomonadota; class Alphaproteobacteria; order Sphingomonadales; family Sphingomonadaceae; genus Sphingomonas; species Sphingomonas sp. 3-13AW. The sequence continues at coordinate 40,160 of NZ_JASNVZ010000020.1, forward strand.
AGACCAGCCAGCATCGCCGTGGCCGCAGCGATCAGCGCCGTGCCGGAGCGGCTGTTCACCAGCACATAGCCGTCCACCGCCACGAATGTGGCGACGACCAGCCAAGGCAGGCCCAGTCGCTTGCGACCGTACAGGGTGAGGAGTGCGTGGACGCCAACAAACGGCCCGAACGTGTTCTTGTGCCCGAACAGCCCACGCCAAGCGCCTTCATGGTTGCCCCCCATGATCGCATGCGGATCACCGGTCGCCGCGAGCGCAGCTGATATGAGTACGACCGTGGAACCGAATAGCCACAACCAGCGCAGGGTCGCATCATAACCCAGCAGTTTGATGGCGACGAGTCCGTAGCCCAGTGTGCTGAGCAGAACGAGCAGGGTGAACACGGTGGTGCCAACATCAAATGTCCACAGTACCGAGATCGCGGCCATGCCGATTAAGAGGCACGGCAGCAGCCCCGCGCGCATGACGGGATTGCCGATGAACTGTACGAATGGCAGCAATGCCGCGAATAGCACCATCACCGAGTATTTGTCGTTCAGCATGCCAAAGGTCTGCTGCTGGGAAGTAAAGTTCGCCAGCTCGCTGTCCACCTCGCTCCACTGAACTTTGCTGAGGCTGAGGAGGAAGGTAAGGAACAACGGCACGAACAAAGTACGGAGTTTCAACAGCCTCACCTCATGCGAGCGGCACCGGGTCGCGGTCAGGCCAGTAGCGTAATCAGGGCAACAAGTCACCGGCACGCGCGGCACTACGCTTGGCATGTCGGCAATGATGGCTATACGCTGCCCACTCGCATGGCAGCGGTAGGGTAGACGGTGATGGCGCAGACCGAAGGGGTGACCGCGCCCGGACCGAGTGTTCCGCCCGAGGCGACCACGCGGCCCAAAAACGGATCGGGGCTGCAATCCGTGCGCTGGACGGCGGTGGGTAACCTGCTGCGCACCATGCTGGCAACGCTGCAACTGCTGATCATTGCGCGGTTGGTTACGGTGCCGGAATTCGGCTTGGCCGTGCTGGTCTCTTCCCTGCTGCTGGTGGCGCAGCAGATCTCGGACGCGGGGCTTAGCACCGCGCTGATCCGGTTCCGCGACGTGACGGACGCGGAGATGTCCTCTCTCTACTGGCTGAACGCGTTCACGGGCCTCGTGCTGGCGGCAGCGACGGTAGTCGCCGCGCCGGCGCTCGCGCGCGCCTTCGCCGCTCCCGATCTGGGTGGGATGCTGTGCCTAGTTGCGGTAGTGTTCGTAGCGCAGGGACTGTTCCTGCAACTGCGCGTCTTGGCCGAGCGGGACCTGCGGTTCGGAGACGTTGTGAAGGTGGAGACTAGCGCCACCGCGATCGGGTTCGTCGTCGCGGTGGCGCTCGCGTTCCGGGGCCACGGCGCCTATTCGGTCGTGTGGGGACAGGTCGCGAGCGCGTTGACGCAACTGGGGCTAAGCTGGACCATTCTGGCACGCGTGTGGAAGCCGCGGCTGCATTTCCGGGTGAGCGAGGTGGCACGGTTCGTGCCCTATGGCCTCGACATCCTGCTGGTGAACATCGTCACGGCGCTGACCGTGCAGATCGACATTCTAGTCGCCGGGCTGTACTTTCCCAAACAGGCGTTTGGCAGCTTCGCTCAGCCGCGCGATCTGAGCTTGAGGGTGATGACTGCGATCAACCCGGTGATCACCCGGGTCGGCCTTCCCGTAATCGCGCGGCACCAGAACGAACCCGCGCTAGCGGGCACGGTGTACCTGCGCATGGTGCGCATGTCGGCTACCGTGTGCTTTCCCGTGTATGGCGCGCTGGCGCTGCTGGGGCCGGACCTGCTGCCAGCGGTGCTGGGAGCAAAGTGGGCTGCGGCGGGCGCGCTGATGCCGTTCATTGCCGCGTGGTTTGTGGTCCGGTGCCTGGTGAACCCGCTCGGCAGCTACATGAACGCCATGGGGCGCAGCCGCCACGCTTTCTATTACCAGACCGCTTTTGCTGGCCTGGTTACCGTCGGCGCGTTTGCGGGCGCGCGGGTGGGTCCGATTACGTTGGCATTAACCATGGCCGGTGTGTACCTCGTGTTCGTGGAGGTCAGCTGGGCGGCCGTGCTTCGCCCAATTTCCGGAGTTGGTTTCCTCGACTATCACCGCCAGTTCTGCCTTCCGCTGGCAGCCACGCTGGTGGCGTGCGGGTGCGTTGTGGGCGTGCGCGCGACGTTAGGACCGGGATGGGGCGTCTTGGCGGTGGCGTTAGCGGCCGGCGGGCCAGCGTTCGTCGGTGCGAGCCTGTTGCTAAATCGGGCGGGGGTGACGGAGATACGGCGGCTGATCGGGCTGGTCCCGCGGACGGCCGGGTCTGAACGATGCTGAAGGTTTTCAGGCTGATGCTGTCCGTCCTGCTGCTGGCCGGGGCGGCGAGCGCTGCGCCGACGACGTCGCCCGAACTCGGCACCTTCTATTTCCCCGGCTGGCATCCTGACCCGTTCACCGGCAATCGCGACACTTGGGCGGTGATCCGTCCCTATCCCGAGCGTGAGCCGCGGCGGGGCTGGTACGACGATCGCGATCCTACCGTGCTCGCTGCACAAGCGGACGAAATGCGGGCAGCCGGGATCGGATTCGTCGTGTTTGACTGGTATTTCGAGCAGGGTGCGGTGCAGGCGAACGCGCCACTGGAAGCTTATTTGAAGCTGAAGAATGCAGGTCCAGCCGCTTCCATCCTGTGGTGCCGGCACGGCCGGTCGCCGTCCACCACGGCGGCGGAGTGGCGGCGGATCGTGGCCGCTTGGATCGCCTATGCCAAGAGTGAGCGCTTCTATCGTATCGATGGGCGGCCCGTGGTGATGGTGTTCGACACCGGCCGCATGGCGCGAGAAGCGCATGAAGCCGGCTCAACGCTCGCCAGTTGGGTCCGAGAAGCGCAGGCGGCGGCACGGATAGCGGGGATGCCACCGTTCCATTTCGTCGCTGGGGTGTGGAACGGCGACGATCCGACGATCGCCGAAGCGGCGCGGAGCGGCTTCTCTTCCATCACCAGCTACAATTTCAGCCGAGCGCCCGGCGACGCCCGGCCGGCGGAGGGCTACGCTGCACGCGACCAGATCTATCGTCGGATCTGGGCCAAAATGGCAGACAACGAGGCGCACCTGCCTGTGTTGCTGCCACTCACCGCCGGGTGGGATCGCCGGCCTTGGGGCGGGAGCGAGACACCAGAGGTTGATCGGTCTCAGCCCACCGATGCGGAGTTCCGCACCCATCTGGCCGCCGCCCACCGTCTGATGCAAGACAAGGGCATTCGACGCGCGATCCTGTGCTGCTGGAACGAATATGGCGAGGGATCCGTGATCGAGCCGACGCGAACCGGCGGCGACGCCCGGCTGCGCGCAATCCGCGAGGTGCTGAAGCGGGACCGGGATTAGTACAGAGGGTCGCGACCAAGTGGAGGCGGCTAGTGAGCAGGGGGACAAGGGGGTATTTTGCGAATCTGCTTTTTCTATGAGGGGCTGCGTCCCGGCGGCGTGGAACATATGATCGCCAACTTATCGCACGAGCTGCTGGCGAGGGGGCACCAGCTGACGCTGGTGTTGGCCGGATCGCCGACCGATCAGGACCACCATCCCGCGCCGGGCACGGTGGTAAAGTGGCTTCACCATCCCAAGAAGAGCGCGCGCGCCTCGATCGGACCGCTGCGCGCGGAGTTGCGGGAGGGGGATTACGACATTCTCTTGTCCGCTATGCCCGCCTTCAACAATGCCGCGGTTGCCGCGCGCATGCTATCCGGCACGCGCACCTGCAACGTGTTAACCGAGCGGACCTATCCCTACCCCGACTATGCCGCCGAGAGCCTGACGCAGAAGCTCTGGCACCAGACTGGTCGCTTTTTCTATCCGCGGGCGCACGCGATCGTCGCTGTTTCGGCAGGGCTGGCCGACGCGCTCGCCCGTTTCGCACACCTGCGGCGAGAGACCATCGACGTGATCTACAACCCCGCCTTCCAGCAGCATAGCTATACGGCGGAGGACATCGCGGCGCGTGCGCATCCCTGGACGGTGGACGACCGTGGGCCGGTGCTGGTCAGTGCGGGGCGGCTGTTTCCGCAGAAGGACTTCCCGACCTTTCTGCGCGCGATGGCCATCGTGCACCGGGAGCGGCCGGCTGTGCGCGCGGTAATCTTGGGCGACGGGCCGCTGCGTGCGGAGCTGATCGCGCTGCGCGATGAATTAGGCCTCTCCGCGATCGTAGACCTGCCGGGCTTTCTACCGGACATTAACCCCAGCTTGCAGGCGGCGGGTTTCTTCGTCCTCAGCTCCGCCTGGGAGGGCTTCGGCAACGTGCTGGTCGAGGCGCTGGGCGCGGGTTGCAGCATCGTCTCCACCGACTGCCCGGCGGGACCGGCCGAGATCATGGGTCGTGGACGCCATGGCCGATTGGTGCCTGTAGGCGATGCAGCGGCGATGGCGGCGGCGATTGGGGCTATGCTGGCCACCCCTGCTGACCCGGCAGTTCAGGAGGAGCGCGCCCGCAGCTTCTCCGTGTCCGTCGCGTGCGATCAGTACGAGGCGGTGTTCCGACGCGTCATGGCTGCGTGAGCGCAGGCGCCCGGCGCCGCCTCACCAGCCGCGTCACCAGCCGCAGCAGCGGGCGCTCAACTGCATGGTGAAAAGCCAGCCCGGCGGCGATCGCTCCGCCAGCAAGTAGGACATACGCAACCGGGGCGGGCGTGGCGCTCAGAGGCCCGGTACGCAACATTCTCGCCAAGAGCGACAGCACTGGAAAATGGACGAGGTACAGGCTGTACGATGCGTCCCCCAGCCGCGTCAGCGCGACGGGGGCGGCAATCAGACCACGGCTTTCCGCCGCCACGCCGCCCAGCACAAACAGGAAGCTCGCCGCCCCGAACAATAGGCTGGAGGTGTGGCTGTCGATCAGGCGCGTATAGTTGAGGAGGAGTCCCAATGTGACGAAAAGCGCGATGCCAGCTGCCATTATCGCGCGGGGTGCGGGCACCGGCCCCGCCATCAGCAGCCGCGCCGCCATGCCCATTCCAAACAACAGGTTGATTGGGTGCAGCGCGTAGTGTGGCGCAGCCGGCAGCGCCAGCGAGGCGAGGCATGCCAGCTGCCAGAGGGTCAGCAGCAGGACGCCGGCCCGCCGGTCCAGCACCGTCACCGCGAACAGAGCGTAGAAGGCGACTTCGTGGAACAGCGTCCAGGCGACCGCCAGCGTTGCGTGTGAGGTGGCGCCGACCAGCAGCGGGCTGTTCAGCATCACCGCCGGCGCACTGATCTCCGGCCTGCCCAGCGTCGGCACCGCCCCGTAGATTGCGATCAGCGGGAACAATACCACCCAATAAGGCAGGTAGATGCGGGTTGCGCGCTTGAACAGATACTCACCTAGCCTCTCGGGGCGGCCAAGGTCAGCCAGATGCGCGTGCAGGATGATGAACCCGCTCAGCACAAAGAAGAAGGCCACTCCCTCATGGCCGAAGCGAAACAGGCCGCCATCCACCTCGACGTTCCAGAACTTGGGGTCGCCGATGATCGAGCCGCCGAGATGGTAAAGGACTACCAGCAGCGCTGCCACGCCGCGGCCTGCCTGGAGTAGAGTCAGTTGCGGGCGACGATCGGGGTCAGCCACGTGCGACGCCGATACCCGCGACACGCTCAACCAGCGCAATCTGCCGGTCCAGGCCCGCCTCGCCGAACAGCGCGCGCGTCTCTGCACGTCCCGCGGGCGGGTGCGGGTCGGCCAATGCCGACACAATCGCAGCAGCAAAGGTGGGCGCGTCCGCGCACACGGCAAACTGCCCGTTTACCTCCGGGCCGAATCCCTGTGCGCCAATTGTGGTGGTCACGATCGGAGCGTCATAGCGCAGCATGTCAATCGACTTTACGTTTACCCCGCTGCCCGACAGGATCGGGTTCACTAGCACGCGTCCGTTCGCCAGGATCGCGTCTGCGCTAGGCGCATCGGGTACGAGCGTGACCTCCGGCGCGCGGGCGAAGATTTCTCGCGCCTCGGCCGATGGGTTGGCACCCGCGAAGCAGTAGGTTGTCCCCGGCCGCTCGTGCCGCAGGATTGGCAGCACCGCGTCGACGAACCAGGTGAGGCCGCCCAGGTTGTTGGGGAGTCGCAGGTTGCCGATATAGGCCACGTCGTAGCGCCGCTCGGCCGGGGGCAGGAGGGTGCCGTGCGGTGTGCCGGGGTAGACGGTGGGCGCCCAGGATATGCGCTCTACCCCTCGCGCTTGCCAGTAGCCTACGTCATCGGCCGAGATGTCGAACGTCCAGGCCGCGCGGCGGAGCAACTCCGTCTCGTACCGCTCCAGCCCCAGCCGGGCGAGCTGCCACTTCAGCTTGGTCCTGAAGCTCGTCACCGTCCGCGCTTGTCCCGCGAAATACTGGTGTTCGACATTGTGGCCGCGCACGATCAACGGCACCCCGCACGCCTGCGCCAGCTCCTCGCCCAGCACGCCGCCATAGATGCCGTCGAGGATTACTGCGTTGGGCCGGAATGCCCGTGCCTCTGCTACAAGCCGCCGGCGCGTGGCCGCGTCCGGCACGCGCGAGGCGACGTGGCTGGGATAGCGCGGCAGCCGCGCCAGTCGTCGGGCGAAGCTCAGTAGGTCGTGCCCAATCGGCAGTTCCTCGATCGCCTCGAACGCCTGGCTCAGGGCCGTGACATCGCCGGCCGCCGCCGCTGGGTCCTGCGGCGAACGCCAGCAGATCAGCCGCATCCGCCAGTCGCGCTCGGCAAAGCCCCGCCAGCGGTTGAACTGGTCGACCTTGTGCCCGTAATTGGGCGGGTAGGGTAGATCGAGCGTTAGGACGATAAGCCGGCCAGCCATCAACGCGCCTCCGCGCAGGCGTCCACCGCCGCCAGGAAATCAATGGCGGCGCGATCCCAAGAAAAGCGGGCGGCCTGGGCGGCGCGCGCCGCCTCATTGGGCCGGCGGATGGGTTGATCTTCGAAATGCCCGCGGATGCGGTTGGCAAGTTGGTCTACCGCGTCGGGCGCATCCGGATCGAAATACTCGACCAGATCGCCGCCCACCTCAGGCAGCGCAGTACGGTTCGAGGCGATCACGGGCAGGCCAAACAGGGTGGCGTCCAGCAGCGGCACGCCGAACCCCTCCGCTGAGCTCGGATAAGCGAACAGGCTGGCGCCTCGGTAAAGCGCGACCAGCGCGGTGTCATTAACGCCTTGGCGTACTTCCACGCCTGCACCCTCTATGCTGCCGCGCGGGAATTCCGGGTCCCATGCACCCACAATCACAAGCCGCACGCCCGGCACCGCCGCGCGGCGGAACGCCTCCGCCAACAACACCCCGTTCTTACGCGGCTCAATCCGTCCCACGGTGAGGATGTAGCGGTCGGGCGAGGAAATTGCCGGTGCATCATAGGTTTCGGGCGGGAATGACGGTCCGTTCAGCACCGTGCGCAGCTTATGCCGCACGGACGGGAATATCCGCGCGATCTCGTCGTGCGTGTAACGGCTCACCGCCACCACGGCCGCCGCGCGGCGGATCGACAGCGAGAAGAACAGGTGCGTGCGCACACGCACCTTGAGCGGGAACAGATGCGGGTGCGTAATCGGCAGCAGGTCGTGGATGAATACGATGTGCCGGCCGGTAAGGGGGGCCATGTACTGGAACACCCCCAGGTCGACCCGGTCGCGCCGGAACAGCGCAGGAAACACGCGCAGCAGCCGCCGGATCGAACTGGAATGGCTAAGCGCGGCATGTTCGTAAGTTTCGGTGCCGAGTAGCTCCCGTGCCTCCTCCGGGGCATCGCTGTAGACGATCGCCGTACGGTCCATTAGCTTGGGCGCAACGGCACGCAGCAGGCTCGATAGCGTGGTGCGGGTTCCCTGGAATCGCCCGGTGAGCACATGCCCGTCGATGCCGATCCGTATAGGCATGTAACCAACCCCCCGCGTATGACACCCCACGCGCCACGCAAGTCATGCCGCCCCGCCGCTTTGTACGAAAGCGGACGTACGCGGGCAAGCACGTCCGGCAGACAGTGTGGCACAACCCGTACCGTTGCTTGCCAGACGCGCGCTTGCTACCGGTCACGGAACAGGGGGAAGCAGGATGGCGGGTATTGGCGGCCGGGCTCGGTGGCGGCCTATGATGTGGTCGAGCAGAGGAGCACCGTGTCGGCTCTTCGTCGCAGCTCGCCCGTCAATGGCTGATGCTTCCGCCCCGGCGGGCGGCTACATCCCGGGCCTGGACGGTCTCCGCGCGCTGTCGGTGCTAGCGGTGGTCGCCGGTCATGCCGGTATACCACGGGCACCGGCTAGTCTGGGCGTGACCGTGTTCTTCTTCATCAGCGGTTTTCTGATCACCGGCCTGCTGCTGCGCGAGGCGGCCGCGCGTTGCGGAGGCTTCAGCATTACCAACTTCTATGTGCGCCGTTATTTGCGGCTAACGCCCGAACTCGTCCTCTACGTCGCCGTCGCCGCGATCGGATCAGCGCTGCTGTTCGAGCCGCACGGGCTGCTCGATCTGTCGGCGGCGCTGTTTTACTTCACGAACTATGTTGACATCTTCTCGCCCGCTGACCCGCAAAGTCCCTTCCGGCTTGGTCACCTTTGGTCGTTGGCGGTCGAGGAGCATTTCTATCTCACATGGCCGCTGCTACTGTCGCTGTGCATCGGACACGCACAGCGCGTCGTGGCGCTGTGCGGGACCCTTGTCCTCCTGCCGATTCTGATCCGGACGGTCGGGCTGGGGGCAGGCCTGCCGCTGAGTTACGCCCGTCTCGCCTCCGAAGCCCGGGTCGATTCTATCGCGTTCGGCTGCCTGCTCGCGACCGGGCTGCATTACCGCCGCGACCTTGTGCAGGCGTGGGCCAGGCGAGGACATTTGATCGGTTTGGTCGGCGCGCTGCTCGTCGCCCTGTTCACTTTCGGCGCTCTTATCGGCTTGCGCGGCGAGCCGCACGAAATTCTGGTATACACCGGTCAGGGCGTCGGGTTGCTGATGGTGTTCGCCTATCTTTACGCGTCTGCTAGCGGGGCTTGGCTGTTGAAGCTGTTGGAATGGCGGCCGCTGCGCTTCATAGGTCAGGTCTCCTACGGCTTCTACCTGTGGCACTTTCTGATATTGTACGCTCTCGCCATAGCGTTCGGTCGGGCTCGGCCTGAGGAGTTGCCGCTTGAACTGCAACTGCTGTGCACGGTGCTGGGCGCGATGCTCGGCACGCTCATGGGATGGATCTCACTGAAGGTTGCGCTGCCGCCGGTACGACGCCTGCGGCAGCGATTCGGAGCCCATCTGCTAGTTCAGCGTGACTGAGCAGGCGCCTTCAGTAACGTAGCTCGTTGCATTGCCTTTGGCCAAGGTATCGAGCACCTCCTTGCGGGTCGGGTCTGCCAAAGCATGGAACACAGCGCCCAATGTTGCAGATGGTACCCATCGCAGCGAGGATGTTGCTTTTCCGGATATATTCCCGAACGAGTTATTGCGAAATTGCCTGTTGGACATGGAAAAACGGGACATTCTACAAACGAGCGTTTGCGTAATGGTTGCCGGCTTTCGCTCGGGCTGATCTTTAGGCTAGTGTGCGTTTCGACCATCGGATGCCGCGCTCAGCCAGCTTGGCAGCAAGGTCGAACAGCCCCTTCATTGTGCACTTACCCAGGGATGCGGCACAATTGATACATTGATAAAAACGTTGAGCATTTGTGGATATTTTCAGATCGTCGCGTATCAAATCGCTATTTTTAATGAAAACCAATTAGCGAAGTGCTGACAATGCACGATATAAGGTAGCATAGTGGCAGTTAAGAAGCTTCGAAGCCTCGCGAACTGACTTTCCTGTTCTGACCAAATCACTTCCTAGCGCAATCTGATCAAGGGTAAGCTTCGGCGGACGTCCGAAACGTACGCCCCTTGCTTTTGCAGCTATTCGACCGCTGCTAGTGCGCTGATGGATGAGCTCACGCTCGAACTCCGCGATGCCAGCAAACACGGTCAGTACCATTCGGCCAGCAGGCGACGTTGTGTCGGCCCACGGCTCGGCAAGCGACCGAAGTCCGGCTCCTGCTTCCTTTAACTTTTCCGCTATATCGAGCAGGTTACGGGTCGATCGTGCAAGCCGGTCGAGGCGGGTCACTACGACAATGTCGTCGTCTCGTATCTGATCGAGCATCCGCGTGAGCTCGGGGCGGTCACGCTTCGCGCCCGACACCTTCTCCTCGAATGTGCGTCGGCAGCCGGCATCCTTCAGCGCGGCACGTTGCAGCCGCAGATCCTGATCGTCCGTGGAGACGCGCGCATAGCCAATAAGCATGTCGCAAATGTGCATCGAAACGGAGACAATATGCAACAGACTTTTGCGACACTCGGCCACGAGGTTGATCGGCGGTACAACAGGCTGTCGCAAAACTTAGCACATTCGCGACAACGCCATGGCAGCTTGCGCTGAAGATCCGCCATCCCGCGTAGCTGCTGACGCCTGTCACCGCCAAAGCCATTACGAACATTGCCGCTATGATGCGCTGACGCATGGTCGGCGGATGCGGTCGGCTATGCGCGGGTGTCTTCCAGCGTACAAAATCTCGACCTTCAGCGCGATGCGCTGAAGGCGGCCGGGTGCAGCATCATCCACGAGGACGAGGGGGTTTCCGGGGCCGCCCGTTCCCGCCCAGGCCTCGACCAGGCGCTTACCATGCGGTCACTGATCGTCGAGCGGACGCGCGCCGGCATGAGGGCGGCTCGCACGCGCGGACGTCACCTCGGCCGCCCGGTGAAGCTCACCGGAGCCAAGCTCCGCAAAGCCGAGGAGGAGATTGCCGCTGGTCGCGAAATTCTCGCCAGCATGGCCGGCCTGTTCGGTGTCGATCGTTCCACCCTATGGCGTGCAGTCAAGCGAGCACCATTGGTTTCTGCTTCATAAGTATGAAATGTGATGCCGAACTAGAGGAGGCTTCATATGTCAGCGATCGAACGCATGACTATCACCATGCCGGCTGAGATGGCCGCTACCCTGCGCCAGACCGTTGCGGGTGGCGAATATGCGTCAACCAGCGAGGTCGTTCGCGAGGCATTGCGCGAGTGGACGCGCGCTCGCGACATTGAGCGGCGCGATCTAGTATCCTTGCGCGAAGCCATCCAGGCGGGGTTGAACAGCGGCCCCGGCATTCCGGCCGAGGAAGTCTTCGCCGAGCTACGCGCGCGTTACGCCAACAAAGCCTGACGCCGTGACGTATCAACTTTTACCGGCCGCACGGCCGATCTGATCGAGATTGGCGATTTCATCGCGCTCGATAATCCCGCGCGTGCTCTGTCGTTCATTGCCGAGATCGAGGCGACCATGGCGACGATCGCTGAGCGGCCGAGCAGTTTCCCGGCCCGCAATGAGTTGGCGACCGGCCTGCGAAGTGCGCGGCACGGCCGATATCTGATCTTCTTCGTGGCCGGCAATGCAGGGGTTCAGATCGTTCGCGTCCTTCATGGTGCCCGCGATCTCTCACAGGCTTTCGCCACCCATTGAGGAGAGGATCATGGATCAGCTCTATTTCGAGATAGACCCCAATGAAGGCGGGTGGCTGCTCCGATTGTTCACGGGCAACGCGGTCCATGAAACTCGCCAATTCCCCGGCGGTGATGATGGTCATCGCCAAGTCAGCCTTGCCGGCATGCAATGGTGCGAAGAATGGGCTGGTGGAGACTGGGTACTGCTACGGGATTAATGGTCGCTTGCGCCCACTTGCTGCCGTTGGAGGAACCGATAGATTTCTGATGATGCGACGCGCTGCTGTCCTCGTTGCCATGATCCTTAGCGGCTGCGGTGGGCTTTTCGGACAGCCGTCTCGCGAGGAAGTCGCTTGGGCCAACTCACCTGATCGGCGCATCCACGCGATCCTCTTCGAAACAAACGGCGGCGCGACAACGTCGCTCGGCTATGTGGTCGAACTACACCCTGCCGATCACCAAGGCGAACGGCCGGTCTTCGCAGGAACCCTATACGGGGCGACGCGAAGTGAATGTGCCTACGGCGTCGACCTTCATTGGCTGAACGCTTCAACGCTCGCGCTTCGGTTCGACAGCGCCAAGAAGGCATCTGTGCTGCCCTCGGTCAACGTGGGCGGGCGGAGCATTCGGCTCGTCGTTCAAGCAGGAAAACGGAACGACGCTGCGTCTTGCGGTGGGATGGCCAAGGATCGTCCAAAGCGGACGGACAGCTAACCACCCACTTCGAGCCGTTCCGGCGCTGAATGAGCGCGACGAAAGCGGACCGGCCGCAATCGACCCCATTGCGGACAAGCTTTGGTGGCCGCTAGTTTCAGCGGATGAGAACTTACATCCTATCGGCGCTCGGATGCGTTTTCTGGCTGGTGCCGCTAATTCTCGCAACATCACTGTTCTGGCATTGTGGGTTCTACGAAGACGGCTTTGGCTTCAACTATGATAGCCTACCGCTCTTAGGAATTCCTGTTTCAATGACCGGTTTGACGTTGCTCCTCGCCCGCTTTGCGAGACATCGTCCTTTGCCCGGCATCGTCCCCGTCGGGGCATCATTGCTGGCATTCTGCGCGGCGTTCTTCTGGCTCGCGACTTGGGGTAAAGGCGTTTAGCCGAAGGGCGGCTTCCCACCCACTTCTCGCCATCACGTTGTTGCAGAAGGGCGACATCCGCGACGCTGGGAACTCAGCACATTCGCGACAACGCCGCGGCAGCTCGCACCGAGCGCGCGTTGCGCTCTATCGCCGGGTCGCCGGAAAGGAGGACGTTCCCGCTGAGGGCGCTGGTCCAGCTAGTTGCCGCCAACGCAGCGGTCATTGAAGGTCTGGATGAGTGCGGCGAGGTTGATCGATTCCAAGCGCGTGACCAGCAGCCGCTCTGCTTCCTGTAGCGCGTCGCCCAAGGCTTCGTTGACAACGCCGGCGACCTGGCAGCCGGGTTCGGGATGCTCGATTCCGATTGCAAAGAGGCGGGGGCCGCCAACAGCACGATGCACGTCCAGCAGTGTCACCGCATTTAGATCGGCCGCGATAGCCCAACCGCCGCCGTGCCCCTTTTCCGATCTGACGTAACCTGCATCCCGCAGGCCCGACATCGTGCGTCGGATCAGGACAGGATTGGTGCCGAGCATCCGGGCGATCGTCTCGGAGGTCATCGGACCATCGTGCCGCGCCATATGAATCAGCACGTGCAACATACGAGAGAGGCGACCGTCGTTCCGCATGACGCCACCTTCGTTGTTGGCTTCGACTTGGCAAGCCTCTGCCATCACGATACCCAATGGGTTGCGTGAGTCGTGGAGCATAGCCGATGCGTGAATTCAACAAGGTCGACCACTGGGACAGCGCGGCCGACCGATACGAGAAGACGGCGCATCCCTACACGGCCCGCTATGTCGAGGCCGCGCTGGCCCATGTACCGCTGACGCCCGCATCCCGCGTGCTCGACATTGCAGCCGGAACCGGCGCGCTCGCCTTTGCCGCTGCGCGGACGGGGGCGCAGGTTCTCGCAACGGACTTCTCGCCAGGCATGGTCGCACGCATCGCGGCCAAGGCGGTGCCGCACGTCGAAGCGCGGGTGATGGACGGTCAGGCGCTCGATCTGCCCGACGCCGGCTTCGACGCGGTGTTCTCAATCTTCGGCGTGTTCATGTTCCCGGACTGGCGCAAGGGACTAGCCGAGATGGCACGGGTCACACGACCCGGCGGATACGGCGTCGTCGCGGTGTGGCAGGACCGTGGCGCCGGCGCCTTCATGCTGCTCGGTCAGCTGATCCGGAGATTGTTTCCCGAGCGTGATCTGTCCCCCATGCCGGAGGCGATGGCGATCCTCAGCACGTTAGAGGGCCTTTCCGGCGAACTGGTCGAAGCAGGCTATCGTGATCCGCACATCGAGCGAGTGACCCGCGACTTCGACCTGAACATGGCGATGTTGGATGATCTCGACGCGCTTTTTGGCCCATCACCCGACTGGACGAGCTTGGACGCTACGCAGAAAGATGTGATTGTCTCTGAACTGCGTCGAATCGCCGGCGGGCGGCCCGAGCTTCCGATCCCTTCCACCGCGTTGATCGGTGTAGCGCGACGGGGATAGGTCGCGAGATCGCGCGCCTGCCGCTCCGAGCACGAGAGCTTCCGCTAAGAGCGATCGCACGATGCGAGCGCATTCGGTGTCGCAAAAGGCGGGACATACGCCAGGCCCGAAACTCAGGATATGCGCGACAAGGCCGTGCAGTTCGCTCGCCAATTGCAGACATTCGGGACCTTGCAATTGTTATCGTCGCCGGGCACCTTCCGGACGCCGAAAATAGAGTTGCAGGTCGGTAGCTCCTGCGCCCGTTCATCGGGTTCTTCCCAGCCACGGCGTCAACCCAACTCGTTTGGGAAGGCGCTGACACGGGTTTCGCGTCTTCCCGGCTGATGCCGAGGAACTTCGATGTTTCAACTCTCGATAGCGGCTCTCGTTTTCGCCACGCTGTTCGCCGGCGCAGCACTCTACATAAGTCTCGTCGAACATCCTGCGCGTCTTGAGTTGGCAGATGGTCCTCTGCTGGCGCAGTGGCAGCCCAGCTACAAGCGAGCGCTACCCATCCAGTCCGGGTTAGCGATTGCCGGGGGCGCGGCGGGGCTGATCGTTGGGTATCTTTCGGCGGATTGGCGGTGGTTTGCTGGAAGCATCCTGTTGCTCGCCAACTGGCCATTCACGCTCTTTGTCATCATGCCTGTCAACAGGCGCTTGATGGCGATGTCGGTAAGCGAAGCGGGCGCTGCAAGCCGGACGATGCTGGTGCAGTGGGGGAAGCTGCATAACGTCAGGAGCGCACTTGGAGCAGCTACGGCACTGCTCTTTGCCTGGGCATTGGGAAGCACAGGCTAACGGCCGCTCTCCACCAGTGCACAGTGACGTAGTTGCAGAAGCGCGACATATGCGACGCCGGGATGCCAGCATTTTCGCGACAACGGCATGGCAGCTTGCGCCGGTCCTGCACCCACTCGGGCGCATCGGCGGGGGCCACGATCTCGCGATGCTCGATGCCTTGCATGCGGGTGTAGTCCTGGACGATGCCGGTGCGCTCGTCCGCGATCTCCACGCCCGCACGGTAGGCCGCTGCCGGCGTCGCGCTGCGACCGGCGGACCGGCCTACCGTCCCACCGCAAGATGGAAGCTCGCCAGCGTGCCGATTGGGGCCGGACGGTAGGGATCTGAGGTCCAAGACCTCGAACGGGCCGCAGGGCGCTCCAGCGGGCCAGCACGGCCATGTGGTGGGACCGCCTCAAGGATGGCTCTACGCGGCCCTGATTGGCCTGGACAGATCTTCGCGGCAGCCCTCGCCTACCGCTGGGCTCGAGAAACCCAAGATTGAGCAGCACCTGTATGGCTGCGCCGGTCGCTGGAACGCCAAGACCCACACCTGCAAGGGCGGATGGGTGCCGTTGCAGGCGCAATAGACCCTCAATTTATGGGTGCACGATAATTGTTGTGCGTCTGATTTAATGGGTGTACGTAAAATCGTGGAGATCGAGTTCGACCCGGCCAAGGATCGCGCCAATGCCGCCAAGCATGACATGTCCCTGCTGGCTGCGGAAGGGTTCGATTGGGACACGGCGTTGGAGCGCGAGGACGACCGCTTCGATTATGGCGAGGTCCGGTTCGTCGCCCTCGGCCTGATTGGCGATCGCCTGCATGTGCTGGTGTTCACCGAAGGCTCCCACGAGGACGCGGTGCGCGCCATCAGCCTGCGACCGGCGGAGAGACACGAGGTGAGGTTCTACTATGACCAAGTTTGATCCCGAGTTGCACGACGACAACCCGCCGCTGGATGCCGCGTTCATGGCCGAGATGACGCCCTCCAGGCGCGGGCGGCCGAAATCGGAAGCGCCCAAGGTCGAGGTGAAAATCCGCCTGGATGCCAAGACGGTCGAACACCTGCGCGGCAGCGGCCCCGGATGGCAGACCCGCGTGAACGCCCTGCTCGGCCGCCTGGTGGCAGGAGGCCAAATCTAGCTAGCAGACATGATCTCTCCCGACTGATGGGTCGCATCCTTAGGACGCCATTATAAGAAACTGGCCGGGAATGCCGCCTCTGCAAGGTGAATCAGGTAAGGCTTTGCGCGTGGGCGCTTTCGGCATTGCGGTTGGAGCGCCATTACAAATGGCGGACTGTATCCATGCGCTGATGCAGGATGCGGATAACGGCGATGCCACAGCTGGTCGGCCGAAAATAGATAACGTGCTGCTCGACGCCACGCCGCCGATAGCCCGGCCGGATATTGGCGCAGCCTTGCGCCTGCTGCGGCGCTTCGGCCAGATCGGCGCAAGCGGCCTCGGTAAGGTCGGTGTAGCGCATTGCCAGGGGCAAATTCCAATGCGCCACGGTGTAGTCGAATATCGCGTCGAGGTCGCGCTGCGCCCTCGGACTGAGCCGGTATTCAGCCATGCTGCTCGGCTTTGCGCCGCTTGAATGCGGCAAAGTCGAACAGTTCTGGCTCCCCGCTCTGCTCGCCCTCGATCAGCGCCTGACGAATGCTCTCCATCTCAAGGCCCCGCTCTTGCTCGCGTCGGATGAGGTCACGGATCGCCTCGCTGTCGTTGGTGTAGCTGCCGGCGTCGATCTGCGCGGCAATCCACGCATTCTGCTGCTCGGTAAGGGTAATGGTTTTGCGCACGGTCGCCATAGCGGCCTCCATTTCTCATACAACAGTCCTGCCCATTATTGTGCGTCTGAGCGACCATCAATTGCAGGCCGCTATAGGTAGTGCGAGCAAGCCGATGACCGTCATCGCGCAGCCGGTGAGCAGCACGCCCAAGCCGATGCCCCGGACCCGCCGCTGCTTGCCGATCTCGCCTGCCGCAAGCAACGCGGCACCCCCCAGCAGCAGCGCTAGGCCTACATCAGATGCGGTCACGGCGTATCACGCTTGGGTGCCGCCGCTGCGAAAGAGGATCTCGATCAACTCGGGGCACAGGTCCCGATAGGTGTAGATGACCTGCAGCCAGTCGCAATGTGCCGCCAGCGTCCAGAACCCCCCGTGCGCCAGACCCACGCACACATCGTCGTTTACCGCGTCGGTATAGCCCCCCGAATTCATAATCCAGGCGATGGCATCATCCTCCGACCCGGTGAGCCCGATCAGCAGGCCGAGGATCTCGATCAGCGTCATCCGACCGTCCTCGCCGCCGTACCGGCTGTCGGGATCACCGAGGATGAGATCGACGAAGTTCGAATAGTGCGACATTTCCAGACGCAGGCGATCCAGCATTGCATCGCTGACGGGGTGTTTGGGGTCGTTCATGTTCGCTCCGCTTCAGATGCGCGCGAACCTATCGAGGACGGCAGGCCTGTGAATCCGTGGAAACGGCCAGGTAAATTTACGGATGTGCAGGCGCTCAGCGCTCGCCTGCACAGGGCTTGAGCGCCCTTGGGTCTTAAACAGATCCAGGAAAATGAAGATGATTGGGGATCCAAACGTTCCGCTGACCCCACGAGAGGACGAGGTGTGCCGCCTCATGCTGAAGGGGTTTTCTGCCAGAGAAATCGCGGACATTTTGAGCAGCCGAACGCGAACGGTCGAACAACATATCAACAACGTACGCAACAAGCTGGGCGCTGGGAACCGAGTTCACATGGCCGTGCACCTGCTCATCCGCGGGATCATCACGATGACGATCAACGACCTGTAGCCGCATCAGGTCAGTCGACGGCAGATCCGTGACAGATCGATACGTCTTTAACCAAAATGCCGACGACCGGCGAAATTCAGGCAGCCGGAAAGAAATCTTCCTCGCCCTGCCCGAAAAACCGGTCTCGTCGGCATTATGGATAAGGAGGATCGTATCTCGTCCGACTTATCGTCGCCCGGGACGAGCTATGGCAGCCCCCGTGCCTCTCAGTCTCTTCCTGCCACCGCGTTCAGGATCGCACGTCCATAAGCGGTTTTCTTGAAGCGCTCGCCGGCTTCCCGGGCCTGTTCGGCGGAGATGAAGCCCATCTCGTATGCGATCTCCTCCAGGCAGGCGATCTGGATGCCCTGGCGATGCTGGAGCGTCCGCACGAACTCGCTGGCTTCCAACAGGCTGTCGTGGGTGCCGGTGTCGAGCCAGGCATAGCCGCGGCCCATCTGTTCGACGTAGAGATCGCCCGCTTCCATGTAGAGGCGGTTCAGGTCGGTGATCTCGAGCTCGCCGCGCGGCGAGGGCTTGAGGTTGCGGGCATATTCGACGACGCGGTTGTCGTAGAAATAGAGCCCGGTCACCGCGTGGTGGGACTTGGGAACCTCGGGCTTTTCCTCCAGGCTGACGGCGCGCCCGCCCTCGCCGAACTCGACCACGCCATAGCGCTCGGGATCCTCGACGCGGTAGCTGAACACCGTGGCACCGTGCTTGCGCGCGACGGCGCTCGCCAGCAGGTCCGTCAGGTGCGCACCGAAGAAGATGTTGTCGCCCAGCACCAGCGCCACATTGTCGTCGCCGATAAAGTTCGCGCCGATGGTGAAGGCCTGCGCCAGGCCATCGGGGCTCGGCTGCTCGGCATATTGGACCGCCAGGCCAAACGCCGACCCGTCGCCGAACAGGCGGCGGTAGTTGTCGAGATATTCGGGGCTGGAGATGATCAGGATGTCGCGGATGCCGGCGAGCATCAGCACCGACAGCGGGTAATAGATCATCGGCTTGTCGTAGACCGGCAGCAGCTGCTTGTTCACTGCCAGCGTTGCCGGGTGGAGCCGGGTGCCGGATCCGCCGGCCAGAATGATACCCTTCATTTCGCAGCTCCGATCAGTTCGTCGAGGATGTCCGACAGGGCCTCCGCCCAGGGACGCGGCTCGATGCCATAAGCGACGCGAATGGCGTCGTGGCTGAGCAGCGAGTTGGCGGGGCGTCGGGCGGGGGTGGGATAGTCAGCGGTGGTAATGGGCATGACGCTGGCGGTGGCACCGCCACGCAACGCGGACTGGCGGAAGATTTCGGATGCAAAGCCGGCCCAGCTCACGGCGCCGGCGTTGCTGAAGTGGAAGGTGCCGGTCGGCGCCTCCGCATCCTCGACCAGGCGGATCGCGATGGTCATCAGCGCCTGGGCAAGGTCGGCGGCGCTGGTGGGACTGCCGATCTGGTCGTCGACCACGCTCAGCGTGTTCCGGCTCTCCGCTACCCGCAGCATCGTCTTGATGAAGTTATGCCCGTGCGCCGACACCACCCAGGCGGTGCGTACGATCGCATGGCGCGCGCCGGAGGTGCGGACCGCCAGCTCGCCGCCGAGCTTTGAGGCACCATAGACGCCGAGCGGGGCGACGGGATCCTCGACTTCCCACCCACCCTCGCGGTCACCCGCAAAGACATAGTCGGTCGATACCTGCACCAAGGGGATGTTCGCTTCCGCGCAAGCCTGTGCAAAGGCGGCAGGTGCCATCGCGTTGACCGCCCAGGCGGTGACCAGGTCCGTCTCCGCCTTGTCGACCGCGGTATAGGCTGCACCATTGATGACCGCCGCCCAGGGGCGCCCGTCGTCCCCGCTGGCGACCTTGGCCATGACTGCCGCGGTATCGCGCAGGTCGAGCGTGTCGTGGTCGATTGCGACGACCTGCCAGCCTTCGGGCCAGCGGCAGCGCTGCAGCTCGGTGCCAAGCTGCCCGCCGGCGCCGGTGACGAGAACGGATCGAAGGTCGCTCAACCGCAACTCCTATGTCGACAGGTAGACAGGTCTACGGAGATCAGGCGGCGACGCCGCGACGCTCGGATGCCTTGGCTGCGACCAGCGGACGCCACCACGCTTCGTTGGCGAGATACCATTCGATGGTCTTGCGGATCCCGGTCTCGAAGGTTTCGGCCGGCGTCCAGCCCAGTTCCTCGCCGATGCGGCTCGCGTCGATCGCATAGCGCTTGTCGTGGCCCGGGCGATCGGCGACCGAGGTGATCTGCTCGGCATAGGACTTGCCGTCGGCGCGGGGCTTCAGCTCGTCCAGGATGGCACAGACGGTGTGCACCACCTCGATGTTCTGCCGCTCGTTATGGCCGCCGACATTGTAGGTACGGCCTGGGGTCCCGCGCTCGAACACGGCCTGTAGCGCGCGAACGTGATCCTCGACGTACAGCCAGTCACGCACCTGGTCGCCCTTGCCGTAGACGGGCAGCGGCGCGCCATCCAGCGCCTTGGCGATCATCAGCGGGATCAGCTTCTCTGGGAAGTGATAGGGGCCGTAGTTGTTCGAACAGTTGGTAATCAGCACCGGCAGGCCGAACGTATGCCCCCATGCCGAGACGAGGTGATCCGAACCCGCCTTGCTTGCCGAATAGGGCGAGCGCGGGTCGTAGGGCGTTTCCTCGGTGAACAGGCCGGTGTCGCCCAGCGAGCCGTATACCTCGTCCGTGGAGATGTGGTGGAAGCGGAAGGCCGCCTTCGCCTGCTCGTCCAGCCCCAGCCAATAGGCGCGTGCCTCGGCCAGCATGGTGTAGGTGCCGACGACGTTGGTCTGCACGAAGGCACCCGGGCCGTCGATCGAGCGGTCGACGTGGCTCTCGGCCGCCAGGTGGGTGACGACCTCGGGCTTGAACTCGGCGATTGCCGCGCGCACCGCCTCGGCATCGCAGATATCGCCCTGGACGAAGCGGTAGCGGTTCGACTGGGCAACCCGCTCGACTGTCGTGAGCGTGCCGGCGTAGGTCAGCTTGTCGAAATTGAGGACCTCATGATCGGTGTTTTCGATCAGGTGCCGGACAAGGGCCGAGCCGATGAAACCGGCACCGCCGGTGACGAGGATACGCATGCGGGTTTCCTTCAGGCGAGCGGCGCCAGCGGGCGGCCATCATAAGGGAAGGGGCTGTCGAAATCTGCGAGAAGCGGCTGCACCGCGTCCTTTGCCGAAAGCTCGGGCGTGGTGCCTGCCGGCATCGGCCAGGCGATGCCGCCTGTCGACCCGTCGACAGCGGTCAGTGCCGGATCGTCCCAGCGGATGCCGCCGTCATGGTCGGGCGCATAGGTGTCCGAGCATTTGTAGGTGACTTCACAGTCAGGCTCGAGAGTCACGAAACCGTGCGCGAAGCCGATCGGGATGAACAACTGGTGCCCATTTTCGGCCGAAAGCTCGGCACCAACCCACTGACCGTAGGTCGGCGAACCCTTGCGGACGTCCACCGCCACGTCGAAAATCCGCCCGCGGATGCAGCGAACCAGCTTGTCCTGCCCGCGCGGTGGGGTCTGGAAATGCAGGCCGCGAAGGGTAAACGCAGGCACCGACAGCGAGTGGTTATCCTGCACGAAGGTGCATTGGATGCCGAATTTTTCGAATGCGGGCACCGAATAGACTTCGGTGAACCAGCCACGGGCATCGCCAAAGCGCTTGGGGCGGATAAGTTGGACAGGGGATGCATCGGTCATTGAATGCGGCCTAACGCGATCCGGATATTAGCGCAACGCGAGCTGCGCGAGCGCAGAAAAGCAAGATCCGCATCTTCCTAACCGGGGATGAAATAGAGGAAGACAGTATGCGATAGGTTCGTGATTGCGCTTGTCAAAGCGGCATCTGAGACCAAAAAAATGGCGGCCCGAAGGCCGCCATTTCTTTCGAAAGTGTCGACAGCTTAGTTGCTGTCGGACTTGTCGTCGTTGTCGACTGCGACGACGATACCGGCGATCACAGCAGCGGCCGCCAGGACGCCGATGAAGATGCCGCCGCCGGCCAGCTCGTTCGACTGCTTAGCCGAGGTCGAAGCCTTGACGCTCTTAGCAACCGACAGCGACGCAGCGCCGTTGGCCATAGCCGGTGCCGCGATCAGCGACGATGCCACGACGGCGGTAAGCAGCTTGCCCATACGCATAGTGTACGCTCCCTTGTTAAATCTAATCCCGCGGGCCGATACCATCGGCCCTGACGTGGCACAACCCAGTTACTGCATTGCAGTAGAATACTGACCCGGGTGTTGATTAAATGCAACGACCCGGATCAGGCTGCAACGGCTACACGGCTTCCATGTTCCTGCAAGACCCAACGTTTTTCGTCCTCGAACGCCATCGCGGTAAGAATACCTGTCCGGTAGGCGCCGGTATCGAGCCCGATACGGTGAGGAAGTTCGACAACCTCCTCTGAGATGGTGTGACCATGCACCACCCGCTTCTCAGGTGCCATGCGTGCGTTCAGGAACTGGTCCCGGATCCAGCGCAGGTCGGCGGGCCGCTGGTCCGCCAGCGCGATACCAGGGCGGATGCCCGCGTGAACGAAGACATAATCCCCGGCCACAATCATGTCCTCGAACGATTCGAGGAATTCGCGGTGCGACGCGGGAACCGCCTCGACCAGCAAGCGGTGAAGCTGTTCATAATCGGCATCTGCGTACGCCTGCGGGCTGACACCATAGCTGAGGATCGTCTCCGCGCCGCCGATCCGGTTGAACAGGCGCAGCGCCTTCGCATCCCCCGATAGCGCGTGAAGGAACACTTCCTCGTGGTTGCCGAGCAGGAACCGCACGTTGGGGCGCTCGGCCTGCAGGGCCATCAGCCGGTCGATTACCTGGGCGGAATCGGGGCCCCGGTCGATCAGGTCGCCGAGGAAAATCAATTCCCCCACCGGCCCGCCGCGCTCCGCGTCGTCGCGGACGATCTGGCTTAGCAATCCCTCGAGCAGGTCGAGCCGACCATGGATGTCGCCAATGGCATAGAGCCTACGCCCCTCTGGGGCCCTGCCAACCGGCGCTGCATTTTTTGGACGTCGAAAGAGGAGTTTCGTGAGCATCGAGACTGCACTAGGCCCTTTGCCATGAATAGGGAATGTCGGCAGATGGTGCGGCGCACTCGGCGTGCAAGTCTCGTTCGTAGCATCGGTACGGCGCTGGCAGCCTGGCTTGCCGTGCTTCCGGCCGTGGCGGCAGATCCGGTGTTCACTGCCGTCCGCCAGGCAGACACCCTGCTTGCCCGCATCGGTTATCGCCTGGCGACCGCGAATGCTGCGCTGTGCGACCGCCAGGAACCGGGCTTGGGCCTCGTGCTCCACACTCCGGACCAATATTCCCGCGACCTGCGCGCCGCCGCGATCCGCTACTTCCAGCTGAATGGCCCGGTCGGCGTCGAGGCGGTGATCGAAGGCTCTCCCGCAGCGGAGGCGGGCATCCGCGCCGACGACGCGCTGCTCGCGATCGGCACCGCCCGGTTTGCGCCGCCGGACCCCGAGGCCGAGGCGACCACCGCTTCGGCCGTACGGATCGCAGCGCAGCTTGCCGAGCTCCCGTCTACCCAGCCTCTGGAGGTGCAGGGCCGCAGGAGCGGGACGCCGTACACCAGGACCGTTCGCCCGGTGCCGGCCTGCCGCAGTCGTTTCGAGGTCGAGATCGGCACCGAGTGGACCGCCAAGGCGGATGGCGAAATGGTGCAGATCGGCAGCCCCTTTCTGGAGACCTATCCGGAGGAGCAGCTGGCGGCAGTGGTTGCCCATGAACTCGCGCACAACATCCTGCGCCACCGCGAGCGGTTGACCGCGAAGGGTGTTGATTATGGCATGCTCTCGGGGTTCGGGCGCAACGTCCGCTATTTCCGCCAGACCGAGCTGGAGGCTGATATCCTGTCGGTGTCGCTGCTCGCGAACGCCGGCTACGACCCGGAAGGGGCAGTGCGGTTCTGGAAGGATTTCGGGCCGAAATATGCCGGCGGGATCCTGCGCAGCCGCTCCCATCCGGCATGGGGCGACCGAGTAACGACGATCCGCCACGCGATCGCCGGCCTTGGTAGCGAGCGACCGCAGCGTCCGGCCATTCTCGCGGCCCGCGACCGGCCGCTCGATGGAAACTGGTCGGTGTTGCTGGTGCGTACTCGGTGAATTCAAGGTGTAGAGGTTAGTTCGCATCCGCGGCCGTAGCCATCAGGTGACGACGTCCGGTGCCTGCCGCCCGGTATGGGCACGGATCGAGAGCAACGTCTCGGCTGCGGCGACCAGCGGCGCCAGCGCATCGCCGGTGACAAGATCAAGCCGCCCCTTCGCGGGCTCATAGCGTTCGAGGTAGACGCGCAGCGTCGCGCCTTCGGTACCGGTACCCGACAGGCGTACCACGATGCGTGACCCACCCTGGAAGCGGATGCGGACGCCCTGGTGGCTGCTGGTGCTGCCATCGGTGGGGTCGGTGTAGGCGAAGTCATCCGCCGCCTCGACCACCAGCTCGCCGACCGTCTCGCCCGACAAGCTCGCAAGCCGCCCCCGGATGCTCGCCATCAGTGCATCGGCACCGCTAGTGGCGATGCCCTCATAATCATGGCGTGCGTAGTAGGTGCGGCCATAGGTCTGCCAATGCTCGGTCATTAGCGCGGCGACCGGGATTTTCCGGACTGCCAGGATGTTGAGCCACAGCAGCACCGCCCACAGCCCGTCCTTCTCGCGGACATGGTCCGATCCGGTGCCGGCGCTTTCTTCGCCGCAGATCGTCGCCATGCCGGCATCGAGCAGGTTGCCAAAAAACTTCCATCCCGTGGGTGTCTCGTGCAGCGGAATTCCGAGCTTTGCGGCAACTCGGTCGGCAGCCTGGCTGGTCGGCATCGAGCGGGCGATGCCCTTCAGCCCGGCGGCATAACCAGGCGCCAGATGCGCGTTTGCCGCCAGTGCTGCGAGCGAGTCCGAGGGTGTCACGAACATGCCGCGCCCGATAATGAGGTTGCGATCGCCGTCGCCGTCCGAGGCCGCACCGAAGTCCGGCGCATCCGCGGCCATCATCCGCTCGTAGAGCGCGTGGGCATGGACCAGATTGGGATCCGGGTGATGGCCGCCGAAGTCCTCCAGCGGGGTGCCGTTCACGACCGTCCCGGCGGGGGCGCCGAGCCGCGCTTCCAGGATCGCATGGGCATAGGGGCCGGTCACCGCGTGCATCGCGTCGAAGCTCAGGCGGAAGCCGCCGGCGATGAGATCTCGGATCGCGGCGAAGTCGAACAGCGTTTCCATCAGTTCGGCATAACCGGCAACCGGATCGACGACTTCGACGACCAGCTCGCCGACGCGTTGTTCGCCAAGCGTGGCGAGATCGACATCGGGGGCGTCGGCGATGCGATACCGGTCGATCACCGTCGTGCGCGCATAGATCGCGTCCGTGATCTTCTCGGGCGCCGGACCGCCATTGGCGACGTTGTACTTGATACCGAAGTCGCCGTCCGGGCCGCCGGGATTATGGCTGGCCGAGAGGATCAGGCCGCCTAGCGCCTGGCGCTTGCGGATCAGGTTGGAGGCGGCAGGCGTCGACAGGATCCCCCCCTGCCCCACAACTACCCGGCCAAAGCCGTTGGCCGCGGCCATGCGGATTGCGGTCTGGATCACGGCTTGGTTGTGAAAACGTCCGTCGCCACCGATTACTAGCGTGGCCCCCGCCGGCGCCGCAATCGCGTCGAACACCGACTGGATGAAGTTTTCGGCATAATGCGGCTGCTGGAACACCCCCACCTTCTTGCGCAGGCCGGATGTGCCGGGCTTCTGGTCCGCGAATGGGGTGGTAGTGATCTCGGGCATGAAGAGCTCCTGATGGGGGAGCCGCAGTTTGCAGGGGTGGCGACGAACCGCAAGTGACGTCGTCGGCTTATCGGCACGGCACGTCCTGCTGCTTTGAACCTTGCGTTCCTAGGCAGGGTGGCGTCTGACGAGGCGATGAATCTTCCCGAATATTATCATTCCTGGATCACCTGGATCGGCGACGGCACGGGAGCGCCCGACGCCATTCTTCACATCCATGCAGGACTTGCCGTGCTGTTGCTGACGCGCCTTGTAAGCGGCCGCTCGCTCGGCACCTTCATCCCCTTTGCAGCGGTGGTGATTGCGGAAGCGGGTAACGAGATCATGGATTATCTCGTCTATGGCATGCGCTGGGCCGATACGCTGTCAGATGTCGCCAACACGCTCTTCTGGCCGCTGGTGATCAGCCTGGGCGTGCGCCTGCGGCCGATGGCAGCGCGGGATTGGAACCGCCGCTGAGGCTGTACGTGCTGACTGCGATATCGGGATCGAAGCGGCAGGAGGCTAAGTGATGATACGGCTCAATGCCCGTACGTCTTAATCCCGCGGCGGCGTAGTTGGCGGAGACGTCGCCGCCGAAGCGCGATCGTACCCCACGAGGTGCCGACAACTACAACTCCGGCGATGAGCGCCAGGGCGATAAGAATGCGTGTTTCGTACATAATATAGATTGATCATGCCGGTTAGGTGCCGGGTCGGCAAGAGTGCGATGCTATGAGGGCCTCTAAGGCCATCCCCTGTGCGGATTCGCTTCTAGGTCTGGGTGAGGCACCATCCTTGGATGGTGTTGTCCGGCCGCCGCCGGATGGTGGGTCATGGCATGACCCGGTCTCGGTGTATGAGCATATACATGTCGACACCGAACCGCTCGACTGTTCCCCAGGAAGCAGGCGGCCGGGCGCAGCACGAAGGAATTCATACTCGAAAGCACGAACGGGATGCCCCTAGCGGCGGCCTTCCTCTCAGACACCTCCGCATGAGGGTGTTCAGATTCGTGCTTTCGAGTAGAAATAGCCCATGACCCAATCGCCCTCCCCCCGCGCCAAGAGCGGCAAGCCCAAGGCCGTACCCCAGGGCGAGCTGTTCCTGCTCGACAGCCCGCTGCAGGGCGAGATCCGTGGCGAGCGGTCGCTGATGGCGTTCCCCTTTTTCGCGCTGGCGAAGAATGCGTGGATGAAGCCGCTGACCTACAATACCGAGAGCGTCTCGATCGAGGTGCGACCTAGCGCTAGCGGCGTGGCGACGATCTACGACAAGGAAATCGTCCTCTACATCGCCAGTCTGATGGCCGCGAAGATCGAGGCAGGCGAAGAGGTGGCGCAGGATTTCGTCTTCACCGCGCACGACCTGTTCAGCGTCACCGGCAGTAACCATTCGGCGCGATCCTACGGGCGACTGTCGGAGGCGCTGGAGCGCCTGCAGGGCACCCAGATCAAGACCAACATCGAGGCCGGCGGCGAAGGCGAAGAGGGCTTCTTCTCCTGGCTGTCGGAAGCCAAGCTTCACTATACCAAGACGCGGAGCGGCGAGCGGCGGCTGAAGGCGGTAAAGGTCCGGCTGTGCGACTGGTTGTTCCGGGCGATCCTGCGCGATCGTCAGGTGCTCAACTATGCGCACGCCTATTTTCAGCTCGGACCGATCGAGCGGCGGATCTACGAGGTGGCGCGCTCCACTTGCGATACCGATCGGGTGGAGGTCGACCTTGCGACCTTCCGCCTCCAGATCGGCTATCAGAATCCGCTCGCCAACTTCCGCAACGCGCTCAAGCAGATCGCGGGCACGAACGCGATCCCCGACTATCAGCTTGAACTGGTAGAGACCGTCGCTGCGGCCGAGCCCGCCCGCCGGGGACGCAAGTCGAACCCGGTACGCGTCGTCATCACCCCGCGTGCTCCCGAACTGCCTAGAGCCACCCAGCCTGGATCAGGGGCCGGATCCAAATCAGAGGCCGCGGAGCCTGGCGCCTAATTATACTCGAAAGCACGAACTCTCAGGCCGAACCTGTCGGAGGTACGAGTCGTAGCTGCGAAAGCCACCGGTTGCCGCCGTCGGGAGGCCGCGTTGTGCTACGTTAGAGTTCCTCGCCCATGGGCCTCATTTCCGTGGAAACGTCCTGCAGGGGAATGGGGTTACTTCGCCACCGCGTTCAGGATCGCACGCCCATAGGCGGTTTTCTTGAAACGCTCGCCGGCTTCCCGGGCCTGTTCGGCGGAGATGAAGCCCATCTCGTATGCGATCTCCTCCAGGCAGGCGATCTGGATGCCCTGGCGATGCTGGAGCGTCCGCACGAACTCGCTGGCTTCCAACA
>NZ_JASNVZ010000021.1:0-64162 GCF_049311085.1 Sphingomonas sp. 3-13AW
GGAAAAACACCTCCCCGGATAAGAAGTGCAGCCATTCTGCCAACCGGCTCCGAGCCAGGGTTCCACACTTCGGCGCGAGTTCAAGCTCCGGTGCGAGATCCGCAACGAAACCCATGATGGCAGGAGCTTCACGGAGGGTGGACCCATTTGCCAGCTCGAGCAGGGGCGCTTCGCCGAACGGCGTCAGGCGATGAAATCGGCTCCCAATTTCGGAATCCGGTTCTGCCGATTGGAGCTTTACCAACTCGAAGAGGATGCCGCTTTCCATCAGCGCGATATGGGCGGCCTGTGACGCTGCGCCCGGAGCATGATAGAGGCGCATTGGCTCTCGTTGCCAATCGGCAGGCGCCCACCGCCCGACTACACCGTCCATGTCCCGCCGCCTAGCTTCGCGCGGGGAGGATTGTAGCGAATGCAGCTTTACGGGCTGCGATAACGGATCTCGCATGCCGCGGGGGGACGTAGCTACTCAAGAGGGCGGCCCCTGCGTCCTGCGGGAAATAAACTCCGGACATCGAAGCCGCGGACCGTGCGAACTCCGTTCGTTCTACGCTCGTGTTACTGGACAAGCCAGGATCATGCGTCTCTTTGATCGCCAGTTCTTCCACTGGTGAAGTCATGAACGCGCTCCTCGCTTCGGCCGATTGCCGTCCTTCAACACGGCCCCACCATCCCCGACAACGCGAATTTCCGAAATTGGCCTGTGCAGCAATCGCCACTTGAAAACGCAGCCTCGCCGCTTGTGGGCTCTGCAGGTTGCTGTCGACTGCACGCCCGGTTGCTGGACGCTCTGATGCACAAGCACTTCTCGTAATCTCTTCTTGTAGCCCGTTGCGCGTGTAGCAATAAGGATCCCGCTGCCGCGATACCGGCGTTGCCGACACGTCTATTCTGCAGCTTTTCATGCCCGAAATGACAGCCGATCGGCAATCTAGCGGGGGCGCGATAGCCTGATCAGCGCCCTGATCGTAGGGAAGTCTACTTGATCCATAGATCCACCCTGTCCTTCGCAATATGCGCATGCGCTGCCTGCCTCGTGACGGCGCTTCTATTTCTTTCCTGTTTGATAAACCCTTATACAGGCATCACGATAGGTGTGGCATTCTTCGTGTCCATGCTGTTGATGGGGAGTCTCCTCACCCCGGTTACTGAGGTTAGGCTGGCCATCTGCTTGCTCTATGTCCTTTGCTTGCTCGACGTCATCTTCCTGCTCCATGCTTAGACGGTTAGCTCCGGCTTGGAATGAACCAGCAACCTCTCGGTACGGCACAGGCAAGTCCTGTCCGCATTGCTGCACAAGCCTATCTCCCGATCTCCCGTTGTGGAGATGTACTGCGTCATGGATGAAGGTGCGTGAGCCTTTCGGGGAGTCGAAGTCGACCTTTCAGGAGAATATTTCATGTCCCGCGCCGAAGTCCTACTCGCCGCCGCGGCAGTTCTTGCCGGCACGTCTGCAGTTGCGCAGCCTGGCGACAAGCCGGTTTCCGTTGTCCTCGTCCATGGCGCCTTCGTCGACGGATCCGGCTGGCAAATGGTTCATGACCGGCTGGAGAAAGACGGATACGAGGTTCTCATTGTCCAGAACCCGACAATCACTCTCGACGGAGACGCTGCCGCCACCCGGCGCGTGATCGCTCAAGCAAAGCATCCTGTGGTACTTGTCGGCCACTCCTATGGTGGGGCAGTGATCACGGCAGCTGGCAACGACGCGCGGGTCCGCAGCCTCGTCTATATCGCCGCGTATGCACCCGACGCGGGAGAGTCGACAAAGACCCTCGCTTCCAAACCCCAACCCGCTGGTACGCCGACAGCACCCGTGCTTGCGCCGGACGATGGCTTTCTGTTGCTCGACAAAGCCAAGATGCCCACGTCCTTTGCAGCCGACGTCGATCCGGCGCTCGCTCGCTACATGGCGAATTCACAAGTGCCCTGGGGGGTCGGCGCGATCGGTGGTACCGTGACCAAGCCCGCCTGGAAGTCGAAGCCGGTCTACTACCTTCTGGCAACGCAGGACCGAATGGTGCCTCCAGCGCTGCAGCGGGAGATGGCGCTGCGTGCCAAGGCGAAGATCGTCGAGGAAGACAGCAGCCACGCGGTAATGCTCTCCCACCCCGACGCCGTAGTGAAAATCATCGAGGCCGCTTCCGTCACCAAGTGATATTTTTCTCCGCGTGAGGCACGGCATCCCGCGAATGCGCATGTCGCCAATTCACATGTTACGTGCATGGCGACTACCGCCCATTCTGCCGGCACCGCGTGTTCTGCACTGCCGACCGCAACCTCGCGACAGAGCCGGGTACTGCTCCGTGCAAAGCTCTTCGTGAGGCGCAAGCGAAGCGCGCGCTGGAAGCCGTTCGGTGGTTTCGTATGTTCGCTTCCTGACGCGAAAGACTTGACCCTCTACTCTACATTTGTTGTCCTCCGGACATGTCTCGGTCGCGCCGCCCATCGCCCTAGATGCGCAGGCTGATCGCAGCCGAACAGGGAGAAGGCCGATGACACGCACGTGGTCAGGATCGACGGGTCTACTCGGCTGGGCACTTCCGATGGCGGCATTCGCGATCTCCGTACCAGCGCCGGCGCGGTCGCAGGAAGTGCAGCTACTGTCCGCGTCCGAATGGCAGGTATATGGCACCGCCTACACCAGAATGCGTGATGCCGGCGTGCCCGGGGAAGGCACGGTGCGGGTTGATCCCCGTGGCGTGACCGACCAGCCCTGGTCCAGCGGCGCCACACTGCCTGTGCCAGGAGCGCTCGCCGCTGGGGAACGGTGGACGCGGTGTTCTGGGCGCGGGCGGAACGCCCGATGGCGGTGACCGTCGGCCTGCAGGGCGGCGCACCGGATTACGCGCGCTTCGCCGAGGCGGAGGTGACGCTCACTCCCGGCTGGCAGCAGATCAGAATCAGCGGCATCGCACCCTCCGCTTTAGCTGCGGATAGCCAATCGCTGACGGTCCCGCTCGGGCTCGTCTCAGCCAGTGTGACGCTTGGCCCAGTCGCGTTTCAGCGCGGGACACCGGATCGAGACGCCGTGGCCAAGGCCTTTGCCAGCTTCCGTCCTGTATCGATTGCCACGGACGTGACGATCCCATCCGAACCCGGCGTGACATTGGCAGGAACGCTGCACCTACCGGCCGGGCGCCTCGGGCCGGTGCCGATCGCGGTGTTGATCCAGGGACACGGGCGCAACGGTCGCGGTGGTTTTTCGAAGATTGTGAAGCGACTTGCTGCGGACGGCATCGCCGCACTGGAATATGACAAGCGCGGCATCGGCCAGTCGACCGGCGAGTATCGCGAGGATATCGAGCGGCTGACTGCCGATGCGGCCGCGGCGGTTGCCGCGATGCGCCGCCGACCGGAGATCGACGGGCGCCGTGTTGCGCTGGTGGGACACAGCCAGGGCGGCGTGATCGCGCCCGCCGTGGCCGCCGCCGATCCTTCCATCGCGACGGTAGTTACGCTCTCGGGGTCGGTAGGCGACGGACTCCCATATCTGCGCCAGGCGCTGCGCGATCAGATGGTCGCAGCGCGCCGTCCGGCGGCATCGATTGACCCTGTGGTGGATGCCGCAATTGCCTTCATCAAGGGTCGCGTCGACAACCTCGATGCCGCGTCAATGGCGCCTCTGCGCGCGACGCTGGTCACCCGCTTACAGGCTTCGGGTTTCACGCGCACCGAAAGCGAGGTCGGATTGGCGCTGATCGATACCGAAGAGGTCGCCCGGGCACCGCGCCTGCGCTCCGCCTCCGATCTGCGCGCGTTGCGGGTGCCGGTACTGGCGGTGTTCGGCACGCTTGATCCCCAGGTTGTCGCGTCGCGGGAGGCGCCCGCAGCGCGCTCGGCGCTTGCCGGCAATCCGTGCGGCCAGGTGGTGGTGCTCGATGGATTGAGCCACTGGTTCCAGGAAGGGGCTACGAGCGGAAGCTTCGAAGAGAGTGCGGGGCTCGGTCCGAACCTCGGCTCGCCTCGGATCGTCTCGCTGGTCGGGGACTGGCTTCGCAATAGGCTCGCTCAACTCGATGCAGCGCGGCGCTATGAGGGGAGCACCTCCTTCGAGAACAAATGCCACACACATAGTGCCACCGGAGTTATCCGATAGCTTCTCGACGATGTCAGACCAGTAGGAGTGCACGGGCCACGTCTACGGGTCCTCCACCCAGATTTGCAGAGGCCGAAGCTGCAAAGCGCGCTCGTCGCGCCTAGGTAAAGCGCAGACGGCTCGCCAAAGCGCCGTGCTGGCAAGCTGCCGCCGCGACAACTGATCTGCTGCATACGGGTATTGTTGTCAGGCCAATGTTGACCCATCGGGGGGTCGATGTCATGACTAGCGTTACGGAAACGTGATCCGAAGATGTCGCCGCGGCATTCACTCCTTCCTTAAGGCGAGTGGAGCAAGGCGATGGGACAGATGATCTAAGCCGTCTTGGGGAGGGAGTAGTCTGATATGAGTTCGCTCCTAGTCGCCCCCGCTCTGTGGGCCGTGCGACCATCCGCCCAAATCCAGAAGTACGGCCGGACCTGACAGGGACCGGCAATAACTCGGCATGAAGCCGTCAAATCGAGAGGAACTACGGATGGGGAACGACATGCCGGCCAAGGGACTTCCGACCAGCCGCCGCGGGCTATTGCGCGGCGCCGGCATCACCGGAGCAGGCGCGTTGTTCGCCCCATCGATCGCTCGCGCGCAATCGCGCGGCCAAAAGGTCAACATCGCGTGCGTCGGCATCGGCGGTCGCGGCGCAGACGTGGTCAAGGATCTCCACAACAGCGGCCTCGCGAACGTCGTCGCGCTTTGTGACACAGAGATGGGCAACGCTCGCACCGCCGAGGTCATCCGGATGTTCCCCGACGTCCCGCGCTTTCGCGACTTCCGCGAGATGTTCGACAAGGTCGGCAACAGTTTCCAGGCGGTCAGCATCGCTACCCCGGATTTCTCGCACTTCCCCGTGGCCATGCAGTCCATGGCGATGGGAAAGCACATCTATTGCGAAAAACCGATGGGCCACAGCGTCCGCCAGATCCAGCTCATGATGGACGCTGCCACCAAGTACAAAGTGGTGACGCAGATGGCGAACCAGGGCCATTCCGGTCCCGGTTATTTCCAGTTCAAGGCTTGGACGGACGCGGGGATCATCAAGAACGTCAAGCGGATCACCACCTTCATGAACAGCCCGCGCCGCTGGCATGGGAAGTCGGTGACCGGCTTCCTGCCCACGCAACCGGTGCCTGCGGACCTCGACTTCGACGTGTGGCAGGCAACGAGCAAGCCGCATCCGTACAACTTCGGCTATATGGTCGGCGAGTGGCGCTCCTGGTTCGACTATGGCAACGGCGCCCTGGGCGACTGGGGCGCCCACATCTTCGACAATGCGCACGAGTTCCTGCGCCTGGGTTTGCCTACCGAGGTCGAGAGCGTGAAGATCGAGGGAGCAAGCCGCTTCTACTTTCCGCAAGCGTCGACCCTGGCGTTCCGCTTTCCCGCACGCGGCGCGATGCCGCCGGTGGAGCTCAGCTGGTATGAGGGACAGCAGAATTTGCCGCCCCTGCCCGCCGACTTCGGCAGTTCCGTGGTCGATCCGAACATCCCGCCGCCCACGTCCGGCAGCATCGAGACCAAGCGTCTGGCGCCAGGCAAGGTGATCTACGGCGAAGGCCTGACCTTCAAGGGCGGGTCGCACGCCTCCGAGCTCGAGATCCTGGGCGCTGCGGGCCGCGACCTGCGCGGAAAGCTGCCCAAGGTGCCGGCTTATGACACCAGCCATGCCGGCAATTTCCTGCGCGCCGTGATGGGGCAGGAGCATGCCCATTCCAACTTCCTTGTCGCGGGACCTTTGTGTCAGACGATGGCGCTGGGCGTTATCGCGCAGCGGACGAATGCAAAGTTGAGCTTCGACCCGGGCAGCCGTCGGATTACCAACCACAAGGTCGCCGATGCCTTGCTGTTCGGCGACACCCCGCGGCCGGAATGGGAGCAATATTACCGGTTGTAAGTACGAACCGGGGTCGTCCCGACAGCCCCACCGGCCCTATGGATCAGAACTTCAGCGTAGCGCGCAGGCCGCCCGTTGAAGCTTCGTCCAGAACCAGGTCTGCGTCGTAGAAGCGAAGCAGATCGGCAGTCGCGGCGAGGCCAAGTCCCGCGCCGGGCGTCGCCGGGTCGAGCCGCGTGCCCACGGCTGTCACCAGGGCGCGCTGGTCGGGAGGGATGCCGGGACCGTCGTCGGCGACCTCGATATGGTCGGTAGAGCCGGTGATCGTCACGGTGGTCCGTGCCCATTTGAACGCATTGTCGATCAGGTTGGACAGGATCTCGGCAAGATCGCCGCTGTCGCACGGCAGGCGAAGGCCCGGCGGGATATTCGTGACCACCCGGATCGCCCGGTCGGCATGCAGGCGCTGCATCGCGGCCAGAATGCGGGCGAGCAGCGGCTCGACTTCCGTCAGCGTCCCCGCTCCGCGCGTTCCCGCCGCCGCGGCGCGGGCCAGGTGATAGTCGATCTGGTGCTTCATCGCGCGGCATCGGTCGAGCAGGAATTCGGCGCTCTCGGTCTCGCCCGCCAGTGCCAGCTGCTCCGCCTCGTCCGCAATCAGCGCGAGCGGGGTGCGAAGATTGTGCGCGAGGTTGCCGGATTCGGTTCGTGCCCGGGCGATCAACTGCGCCTGGCCTACCAGCAAGGCATTGAACCGCGTCACGATCGGCGCGAACTCCTCCGGAACATGCGGGTCGAGCCGCTCGATCTCGCCATTGCGAAGCCGTTCCACCTCCTCGCCCAGCCGTCGTACCGGCGCAAGGCCGAACCGGACGAGCAACGCGGCACCGCCAAGCAGGAGGAGGCCGACCACCGTCATCGACAAGGTCAGGTCGAGCCGGAACCGTTCCACCTGTTGTTCCAGCAGATGCTGCGCGGATGCGATCGTGATGATCAGCGGCTGCCCTTCCCGCACGACATGGGCGCTCCGCTGGAGAACTTCCTCATCGCCCGCCCGGACATAGTGCCAGGCGTCGTCCTTTGCGGGGATCAGGCGAAGCCCGTCGTGCAGCGAGGGTGAGGAGGCGATGCCGCGTGGCCCTGTTACCTGCCAGTAAAGGCCCGAACCGCCGACGTTGAATTGCGGATCGGACAGCGGCTGGCGAACCAAGGGCCGATTCTGCGGATCGAATTCGACCAGGGCAGTCAGTTCGTCCAAATGGTGGTCGAGCTCAACCTGGAAGCGGTCCGTAGTGTGGCTGCGATAGAGATAGCCAATGAACAGCCCTGCGAGCAGGACCGCGAGGATCACGCCAAGGGCCGATCCAAAGATCAGCCGGAATCGAAGGCTGTTGTGCACCCGCGGGCTCATGCGCTGATCCGATAGCCGATGCCCCGCACCGTGACGACACGATCCCGCCCGATTTTCCGGCGCAGCCGGCCGACCAGCACCTCGATCGCATTCTCGTCGCGATCTTCGTTGAGCGTGTAGAGGCTGTCGAGGATGCTTTGCCGCGTGAGCGTCCGGCCCCCGCTGTAGAGCAGCAGCTGCAACAGGTGGAACTCTCGCGCGGTCAATGGCAGCCGCGCGTCCTCGAGCCAGGCCTCGCCGGACGCGGTGTCGATCGCGATCGGACCCGAGACGACCCGGGTTGCGCTGAGCCCGACGGAGCGCCGCGCGAGCGCGTGAAGGCGGGCGACCAGCTCTTCGGTCCGCACGGGCTTCACGATGAAATCGTCGGCACCTGCATTCAGCCCTTCCACCTTCTCCTCCCACCCGCTCCGTGCGGTCAGGATCAGGATCGGGGTCGCGATCCGCTTCGCTCGCAGGGCACGCACCAGTTCGATGCCCGACATCCCGGGCAAACCGACGTCGATGACAATCACGTTGAACCCGTCTGCGGCAAAGCCAAGCGCATCCTCGCCCGTGCCGAGCCATTCGCAGGTCATGCCATGCCGGCCAAGATTGGCCACCACACGCTGGGCCAGAGCCGCTTCGTCTTCCACCAGCAGGATTCGCATGGCTGCGTTCTGACAGCATCCTGTCAGGTTGCGAAGCTAGTTGCGCCCATGTGAACAGACATACGGGGGCGCACTGACATGATCCGGACCGGGCGATGGCCGTTGCTGCTTGCGCTGTTCGGCGCGCTTTCCGCCTGTGGGGACAAGCCTGAGAGTGCGGCCCCCGAGCAGGGGAATGCGGCGGCATCGGCCGCTGCGAGCACGTCCCCGCTCGCCCTCTCAGCGGCCGATTTCGCGCGCATCGGCGTGACCTTCGCGCCGGTGGAAAGCGTCAGCGAACTGCCGATCGCCACCGTCCCCGCCACCCTCGCCCCTCCGCCCAACGCCCGCGTCGCGGTCGCCGCCGTCATCCCCGGCGTCGTCACCCGGACGATGGTGGTAGAGGGCGACAGCGTGCGCGCCGGCCAGCCGCTCGCCACGGTTGCCGCACGCGAAATGTTCACGCTCGCCGCTGGGATCGACCAGGCGTCGGCCCGCGTCGCCGTCGCCCGCGCCAACGACCGCCGCCTGGGTCAGCTCGCCCGCGAAGGCGTCATCGCCGGATCGCGTGCCGACGAGGCCCGCGCCGCGCTGCGTGAGGTGGAGGCGGAATTGAACGAGCAGCGCCGTATCGTCCGCCTCGTCAACGGATCGCCCAATCGTGGCAGCTACACGCTGACCGCGCCGATCTCGGGCAAGATCACGTCGGCTACCATCACCACCGGCAGCCCGGTGAGCGAGGCGACCTCCGCCTATGTCATCGACGCGCAGAGCCGCTACGAACTGACCGCCCAACTGCCCGAACGACTGCTGGGTCAGGTGCGCCCCGGCATGACCGTGCGCTTGCCCGGCAATGCCGGCGACGGCATCCGCGGCGAAGTGACCAGCGTGGGCACCGTGCTCGATCCGCAGACCCGCTCCGCCACCTTGCGCGCTCGCGTGCCCGCCAGCGCCGGCGTGGTCTCCGGTCGCGCGGTCTCCGCAACCCTTTTCGCTCCCGCCCCCGCCGGCGCGATCGCCGTTCCCGCTGCCGCCGTCACCGATGTCGACGGCAAGCCCAGCGTGTTCGTCCGCACTCCCAAGGGTGCCGCGGTCCGCACCGTCGAAACGGGCGACCGCGCCGATGGCATGATCGTCATCCGCGCGGGCCTTCGCGCCGGGGAGCAGATCGCCGTCGCCGGGGTGAGTGAGCTCAAGTCGATCGCAGGGCAGAACTGATGCTGCGATCCCTGGTCGCCTGGTCGCTGTCCTATCGGCTGGTGGTGATCGGCCTGACGCTGATCGTCGGCGTGCTGGGCGCGCTCGCCTATGCCTCGCTGCCGGTCGATGCCTATCCCAATATCGCGCAGACCCAGATCAAGATCATCCTGAAGGCGCCCGGCATGACGCCGGAGGAGGTGGAAACCCGCGTCATCGCCCCGATCGAGCTCGAAACGCTCGGCCTGCCCAATCAGGCGACGCTGCGCTCCACCGCCAAATACGCCATCGCCGACATCACCATCGACTTCACCGACGGCACCGACATCTATTGGGCGCGCCAGCAGGTGGGCGAGCGGCTGGCGAACGTCATGGCCGACATGCCCGAAGGCGTGACCGGCGGCATGGCGCCGATCTCCACGCCGCTGTCCGACGTGCTGATGTTCACCATCGACGGGCCGCTGTCGCTCGCCGAGAAGCGCGAGTTGCTGGACTGGACCATCCGCCCCGCGCTGCGCACCGTCCCCGGCGTCGCCGATGTGAACGCGCTCGGCGGTTTCGTCCGCACCTATGAGATCCGTCCCGACAGCGCGGCGCTTGCTGCCGCGCGCCTGTCCGTCGACGATCTGCGGAATGCGATCCTTCGCGGAAACCGCAACGACGGCGCCGGCCGCATCGCGGCGGGCGAGGAGGCGCTGATCGTCCGCGCGGTGGGCGCAATCCAGAGTGTCGAGGATGTCGAGCAAATGGCGGTCGTCGCGCGCGATGGGCGCGTGGTGCGGATCGGCGATGTCGCCACCGTCGGCACCGGATCGCTGACCCGCTACGGCGGCGTGACCGCGCACAGCAAGGGTGAAGCGGTGCAGGGCCTCGTCATGGCACTGCGCGGCGCGGATTCTCGCCAGGTCGTCGAGGGCGTGCGTGAGCGCCTGGCCGAACTGGAGCGCAGCTTTCCCAAGGGCACGAAGATCACGATCTTCTACGATCGCTCCGACCTGGTTGGTCGCGCGGTGCAGACCGTGCAAAAGGCGCTGATCGAGGCGACGATCCTCGTCATCGTCCTTCTGATCCTGTTCCTGGGCGACTGGCGCGCGGCGGCGATCGTCGCGACAACGCTGCCGATGGCGGCGCTCACCACCTTCCTGTTCATGCGCGGCATGGGGCTGTCCGCCAATCTGATGAGCCTGGGCGGCCTTGCCATCGCGATCGGCCTGCTCGTCGACGGCGCGGTCGTGGTGGTGGAAAATATCGTCGACCGGTTGAACCGCCCGGGCGAGGATCGCGCGCCGCGCCTCAACATCGTCTATCGGGCAACCGCAGAGGTGGTCGTGCCAGTGTCCGCCGGCATCGTCATCATCGCGCTCGTCTTCCTGCCCCTGCTTTCGCTGCAGGGGCTGGAGGGCAAGCTCTTCGCCCCCGTTGCCCTCACCATCATGTTCGCGCTCGCCGGCTCGCTGTTGCTCGCGCTCACGCTGGTGCCGGTGCTCGCCTCGTACGGCCTCAAGAGCGGCCATCATCGCGAGCCTTGGGTCATGCGGCAACTCGCCCCGCGCTACCACCGGCTGCTGGCGGCCGCCTTCCTGCGCAAGAAGCTGGTCTATGCCCTGGCGGGCGTGGGGCTGGTGATTGCGGGCCTTGCCTATGGCGCGGTCGGCAAGACGTTCATGCCGACGATGGACGAAGGATCGGTGGTGATCCAGATCACCAAGCTGCCGACCGTCGGTCTCGACCGCTCGCTGGATCTCACCTCGCGGGTCGAGCGGGAGCTGATCAGCAAGGTGCCCGAAGTCACCGGCGTCATCTCGCGCACCGGCACCGACGAGATCGGCCTCGATCCGATGGGGCTCAACGAAACCGACCTGTTCGTGACGCTGAAGCCGGCGAAGGAATGGCGCGGCGATCGCGAGTTCGTCGTCGCCGAGATGCGGCGCGCGCTGGAAGGGATGCCGGGTTTCGACCCCAGCTTCACCCAGCCGATCGAGATGCGCGTCGCCGAGATGCTGACCGGCGCCCGCGGTGACCTCGCGGTCAAGATCTTCGGCCCGGACCTCAAGACGCTGGCGGGGCTCGCCGGGCGCATCCAGCACGTCCTCCAGTCCACCCCCGGCGCGGCCGAGGTGCTGACCGTCGCCAACGAGAATATCGACTATCTCCAGCTCGACATCGATCGCACTGCCGCGGGCCGCGCCGGCATGCCGATCGACCAGTTGCAGGACACGCTTCGCGCCCAGCTTGAGGGGCTGCCCGCCGGGATCGTCGCCGAGGGGCAGAAGCGCGTCCCCGTGATGATCCGCAGCAACGACGGCACCCGCGACGACGCCACCCGCTTCGCTGATCTCCAGGTGACGACCCCCAGCGGCGAGCTTGCCCGGCTCAGCGATCTGGCGCGGGTGGAAAAGACCGAAGGGCCGATCCGCATCGATCACGAAAGCGGCTCGCGCTATGCTTTGGTGCAGGCGTTCGTCTCGGGCCGCGACCTCGTCGGCTATGTCGATGATGCCCGGGCCCGCGTTGCTGCGGAAGTCCCGCTGCCGCAAGGCTATCGCCTCGAATGGGGCGGGCAGTTCGAAAACCAGCAGCGCGCCTCCGCCCGGCTGGCGACCGTCATCCCGATCGCCCTGCTGCTGATCTTCCTCGTCCTGTTCGTGACGCTGAAATCGGTGCGCGGCTCGCTGCTGATCCTCGCCAACATCCCCTTTGCGGCGGTCGGCGGGATTGTCGCTCTGTGGCTGACGGGCGAGTATCTGTCCGTCCCTGCCTCGGTCGGCTTCATCGCGCTGCTCGGCATCGCGGTGCTCAACGGGCTCGTGCTGGTCGCCTATTTCCGCCAGCTGCGCGAAGAAGGCATGCCGATTGCGCAGGCGGTACGGACCGGCGCGGAACGCCGTCTGCGGCCGGTGATGATGACCGCCAGCATCACCGGCTTCGGCCTTGTCCCGCTGCTCTTCGCAACCGGCCCGGGTTCGGAGATCCAGCGCCCGCTGGCGATCGTCGTGATCGGTGGCCTCGTCACCTCAACGCTACTGACGCTCGTCCTTCTCCCGATCCTGTTTGAACGATTTGGCGAAAGCCGGAAGGAGCTGGCCGCATGAGCCGGGTATTGCTCACCGTGACCTGCGGCCTCGTGGATGCGGAGGCGATCGCCACCGGCCTTCGCGACGCGCTCCATGTGCCGGTGCACCAGCGCGCGGAAACCGTGCTGGGCCGTGACTTCGATGACGCCGGCACGGTGGAGCGGGTCGCCGGCGCGCTCGCGCGCTCCGCGATCGTGCTGGAGATTGCGGCGGACCAGGTGGCGCACGCGCTCGAGGTGGCCACCAACACGCGCCGCCGCCTTCCATTCCGCTGGCACAGCGTCGCCGTGCTTGATGGGGGGCGGATCGCATGAAGCGGGCATGGCTGCTGGTGGCGGGCGCAATGCTCCCCGCATCGCCGGCAATGGCACAATCCAGCGATCTGCCGCCGGCCGAGCTCGTTATTCGCGTGCTCGACAATGCACCCGGCGTAGAGGCGGCCACTGCGCGGATCGGCGCGGCGGAGGCAGAGGCCGACGCCCTGCGCCGTGGCCCGCACGAAATCACCGCCCAGGGAACGCTCTCGCGCCGCCGCGTCGATCGGGAGGGAAATTTCGCCGAGTTTGACGCCACGATCAGCCGCGCCTTTCGCCTGCCGGGCAAGGCTGCGCTCGATCGCCGAGCGGGGGCGCTTGGCGTCGATGTCGCGCAAAACCGGATGGAGGATGCCCGGCATCAGGCCGCGCTGTCGCTTGCGACCTTGTGGTACGACTGGCTGCTCGCCGCCGATCTCGAACGCAACGCGGTCCGGCTGGTCGAGAACCAACGCGCCCTGGTCGCCGCGACCGAACGCCGGGTTCAGCTACGGGACGCGGCCGAACTCGACCTGCAACAGGTGAGCGCAGCGCTGGCGCTGGCGCAAGCGCAGGTGGCCGACGCAGCCGCTCAGCGTGACCGGGCGCGTGCGCTGCTGGAAGCCCGCTTCCCCGACCTGCCCCTGCCCGTCGAAGCTCCCGCGCTGGCGCCGCCAACGATTCCCCCGGAAGGCCTGCAGGAGCTTCAGCGGCTGATCGTCGCGCGCAGCCACGAGATCGCGGCTGCGGCGGGCACGGCGGAGCGGCAGTCCATTCTCGCGCGCCGCGCGCAAAAGGATCGCTTCGCCGACCCATCGCTGGGCGTTCGATTGTTCAGTGAGCGCGGCGGCGAGGAGAAAGGCGCCGGCCTTTTCGCCTCCGTGCCGCTAGGTGGCGGCTACCGCCGCGCCTTGTCCAATCAGGCGGCGGCAGAGGCGGACGCGGCGCGGGCGGAGCGGGTCGCAGTGGAACGAGAGGTCGGCGGCAACGCCGCGGCCGACATCGCCGAATTCCGCGCCCGCCAGGCCGCGTGGCTCGCCGCACGTGCCGCGGTCGAGCGCGCCGACCGCAGCGCAGCCCTGGCATCGCGCGGCCAGCAGCTCGGCGCCATCGACCTCGCCGACCGGCTCTATGCCGAACGCCAGGCGAATGAGGCCGGTGCGCAGGAACTCACCGCCCGCGCAAACGCGGCCCGCCTGATCCTGAAACTGCGCATCGACGCGCACACGCTGTGGATTGATTAGGGCCGCCTAGCTGACCGCGCGACCATCAGGATCGAGGCGCGCGCGTCCCAGCCCCTGCAAGGTCGTGCGTAACGCCTGATCGAGCGGAGTGGCGGGCACGTCGCCCAGGAAGGCGCGCAACTCGGCGTCGACCAACCGCAGCGGCCGCTGCCAGATGTAGATCAACTCACGCATTTCCCGCGCCGTTTCGTTGAACGGGGCGGCCGCGTGGACCAGCGGCCATGGGAAACGGTATATCGGCGCCTCCGGGCGACCGGCTGCCTCGCGGATTGCTTGTGCGAAGACGGCATTGTCGTCGACCCAGCTTCCCTCGAAGTGGAAGCTGTCAAAGGCGGCGAGGTCCCCTTCCCGCTCGATCAAGCGGACCATCGTTTCGGCCAGATCCGGCAGATAGGCCCAGCCGTGACCGACGCCTGGGCGCGCCGGGTTGAAGACCCGCTTCAGCGGGCCCTTCATCGGCACCATGCCTTGCGGGAGCCAACTGTTGCCAGTTCGCGGACCATAGAAGTCGCCGGCGCGCACCACGAGCGCTTTTGCGCCCCGGCTGCTCGCGTGGCGCAAGCGGCGCTCCATCTCGACGCGGATTGCGCCCTTGCGCGTGACCGGGTTCTGCGGAGCATCCTCGTCGATGGCATCCCCCGCGTCCGGGCCGTAGTTATAGACCGTTCCCGGCAGCAGGATGCGCGCGCCCGTCGCCGTCGCGGCGGCGATCGTGCTGTCGAGCATCGGCAGGACCAGCCCTGCCCAGTTCCGATAGCCCGGCGGATTAACGGCGTGCACGATCACCGACACATCCGCGGCGGAACGCACGACGGTTGCCTCGTCCATCGCGTCGCCCGCCTGCCAATCGATATCCGGATTGCTCGCTCGCGCACGCTCAGGGTCGCGATGAAGCGCGCGGACCTGCCACCCCCCGGCGAGCAACGCTCGCGCCACTTCGCTGCCGATACCGCCCGTCGCGCCGATCACCAGCGCCCTGCCCGTTTCCTTGGTCATTGCACATCTCCTTCGATCGAGAGCGACAATGGGAGCCTGAGGCTTCTACGGGAATTGCGGAATAGCGCAGCATCGCTATGCATAATCGCATGGGCAGCGATGAGCCGGGCTGGGATTTATGGCGGACCTTTGCCGCAGTCCTGCGCGAAGGCAGCCTGTCCGCGGCCGCCCGCAGGCTCGGCCTCACACAGCCCACTGCCGGGCGCCACATCGCCGATCTCGAGAAAGCGCTGGGGACCGGGGGGCTGTTCACGCGTTCGCCGCGCGGGCTCCGGCCGACAGAGACGGCGTTGGCGCTGGCGCCACATGCCGAAGCCATGAGCGCCGCCGCCGCGGCGCTCGTGCGCAGCGCTTCGGCATCCGAAGATGCGGTTGCGGGCACGGTGCGGATCAGCGCGAGCGAGGTCGTGGGTGCCGAAGTCCTGCCAAAGATCCTGACCGACCTTCACATCGCGCATCCCGGTCTGACGCTGGAGGTCATGCTGTCGAACGCGTCGTCAGACCTGCTGCGACGCGACGCCGACCTTGCTGTCCGCATGACCGAGCCGAAGCAGCAGGCGCTGCTCGTACAGGCGGTCGGCCAGGTCCCCTTGGGTCTATACGCCCATCGCGATTACCTGGCGCGCGCAGCAGCGCTGGAGCGGGCGGACGACCTGGCCCGGCACGCGATCATCGGCTTCGATCGCGACACCGCCTCTCTGCAGACGATCAAGGCGATCTGGCCCGACCTGCCTCCCTTCACGCTGCGCACCGACAATCACCTTGCCCAGATCGCAATGGTGCGGGCGGGCTTCGGCATCGGCGTGATGCAGCGTGCGATCGCCATGCGTACGGAGACGCTGGTTCCGGTGCTGCCAGATGTCTTTCACGCGGACCTTCCGGTCTGGATTGCGATGCACGAAGACCTGCGTTCGACGCGGCGCATGCGGATCGTCTTCGATGCCCTGGTGCAGGGCATGGCGGCACACGTCAGGGCGGGACGAAACGAGCCGGATCGCGGTTAGCCCTTGGGCAGAACGATAAACGACA
Source organism: Sphingomonas sp. 3-13AW (assembly GCF_049311085.1). Classification (NCBI taxonomy): domain Bacteria; kingdom Pseudomonadati; phylum Pseudomonadota; class Alphaproteobacteria; order Sphingomonadales; family Sphingomonadaceae; genus Sphingomonas; species Sphingomonas sp. 3-13AW. The sequence continues at coordinate 15,804 of NZ_JASNVZ010000021.1, forward strand.
CACCTGTCCGCAACCTGGGAAGGCGGTGCCAGTCACCGAGTACCGCTTCGTCGGGCGCTTAAAATGCCAGGTCGAAGCCGATCCGGACACTGCGCGGCCTGAGCGGCGTAGTCTGGTCCTGGTCCCTTATGAGGAATGGTGAGCCGAGCGCGAAGCGGTTTCCCCGCGCATCAAGCAGGTTCGTGGCGGTGAGGCTCAGACCACGACGATCGTCGCCGACCCGCACTTCCAGCCCCGTATCCACATAGTCCCCTTGCAGCCGGCCAAGGATCGAGCCGATGCCAAGCGTCGACTGGCCGATGTAGCGGGCATAGCCGCTGACATCGAACCGCTGGTCCGTCCCGAGCGGCCCGGAATAGCGGATGCCCAGCCGTCCGCTCTTGTCGGCCACATTGGGCAGGCGGCTCTTGTCGATCGGGCCGGCGTCGAGCGGCAGGATTGAAAAGGCAGGCTCGGTGACCCGGCTGTCGTTGAGGTATAGTGCCGCGTCGAGCTCGAGCCCGGGAACCGGGCGCCACCGTCCGGATACTCCGACCGACCACACCCGGCCGTTGCCGATGTTCGCCGTCGTCGGGAAACCGAAGCCGTCGACGATGTCGGCCTGGATGTTGCGCCACCGGGTGTGGGAGACCGTGACGCCGGCGTCGGCCCGGCCGCTGCCGATCCGGCTGCCGACTTCCATCGTCGCGACGCGATCCCCCTCGAACCGCTGGATATAATCCTGCCGCACGGCGATCCCGCCGGGGCGGAAGCCCTCCTGATAGCGCGCGAACAGCGTCAGCTGGTCCGCAGGTCGCCAGGATATCGACGCCGACGGCAGAAACTGGGTTTCCGCGCGTGAATCGCCCGCGCCCGGGTCGACCCGCAGCGCTACCACCCGCGCCACATCCTCGGACCGGCCCGACAGGCGGGAGCGCGTGAGCCGACCGCCGAGCGTCACGGTCGTACGCTCGATCGGGACGATCGCATATTCGCCATACAGAGTGACTTCATCGACGGCGTTGCGAACGCCCGTCAGCATCTCCCGCATCGACGTCTCGCCCATCCGGCGCCGCACACGGGCGCGATTGTGCAGCAGACTGGCGGCGACCAGCCAACCGGCCCCGTCCTTGTCGCGACGCGCAAGCCGGGTCTCGGCCGTCAGCATGCGAATGCGATTGCGCTGGGTGAAGGCCGTCTGGATCGCACCCAGCGCAGGTGCCTCGTCGGGACGGGCAGCGTTGAGCCGCGGCCCCTCGAACTGCTCGAAGACGTGCTGATTGGCGTAGCCGACGGAGGAGGTCCATTCGAGCGACCCCCATGCTTTCCGCACCACAAGGTCGCCGAGCCAGAACTCGTTGCGATAGGGCTGGGCGACCGTGCTTTCGCGCGACAGGCCGTCGCCGACACGATCGGCATATTGGCTGTCCCTGCCGTCGATCTTCTGGCCAAGGCCGGTCAGGTCGATCGTCCAATCGTCTCCGGGCTGGAAGCGCAGAGCCGCCCGGCCGCCCCAGGAATTGACGCGGTTGACGTCCCTCAGATGGCGCTGCCGGTCGTCGATATAGCCGCCCTCTGCCGCCCCGAACGCCAGCACGCGCAGCGCAAGCCTGTCCTCGACCAGCGGCAGGTTGAGGACCGCGCCTCCATCCACGCCGGGATCCCCGTGCTGGGTCGCCTGTACCCCACCCCATATCGACCCGTTGACTGCCGCCAGATCGGGCGCGTTGGGGACGACGCGCACCACCCCACCGAGCGATCCGGCGCCATAGAGCGTTCCCTGCGGCCCCTCGAGCACCTCGACGCTGCGGACGTCATACAGGCGCAAGCTGGGGTCCGGCGCGCTGTAGGTGATGCGGCTGTTCCCCCAATATTGGCCCACCGTTGCCTGGGTCGGCCCGACGAAACTGGAATCGGCAATGCCGCGAATGAACAGCTTGTTGCGCCCCGACCCGAGATGCGTCGAGGTAACGCTGGCGGCACGGGTCTCGATCAGGTTCGTGCCGCGCGCCGCCTCGGCCAACGACAGGCGCTCGCCCGCGATAATCTCCGCCGCGCCGGCATAGGCGGCGAGCGGCACATCGCGCTTGGTGGCGGTGACGATGATCTCCTCCGGCTCAGGCTCCGGCGGAGGTGCGGGACGCGGCCGCTCAGCCTGCGGAACAACCCGAGGCGGCCGCGGCGGGGCGCGCTCGATCACGAAGCTGGCGGGCGCCACCCGCACCGCCCGCGCCGAGGTACCGGCAAGGAGCCGCTCCAGCGCCTGCGCCGGGGTATATCGCCCCCGCACCGCATTCACGCGCATTCGCGTCAGCCGGGGGTCGCGAAAGCCGACGCTGATCCGCGCCTGCTGGCCCAGCGCCCGGATCGCCGTCTCTGCGTTGGCAGCGGGCACATCGATGTCGGTCGCGCGCTCCTGGCCAAGAGCCGGGGCGGTCGCGACCAGCAGGGCGACGGGGGTGAGACTAAGGGCGCGCACCATCAGACGGGGTCATGAGCCAGCCGTCACCACGGCGCTCGAGATGGACGTCGACCAACGGCCCCACCCGCGCCATCACGGCATCGGCCCCACCATCGGTCATGATGGTGCCCGAGAAGCGACGGGACGCCAGCCGACCGTCGATGGTCACGGGCACCCCAAGGTTGCGGGAAAGGTCGGCGGCAAGTTCGGCCAGCGGCGTATCGGCGAACTGGAGGTACCCGGTCCGCCACGACCCGACCGTCTTGGGATCCACGGCAGCCTTGCGGGGCTGGGCAGCGGCGTTCGCCCGCGTCAGCATTTCGCCCGCATCCAGTCGCATCTCGGCGCCGGTACCGCGGTACACGACCGCGCCCTCGGCCACTTCGACCGACAAGGCGCCGCCCTGCCCGATCACATTGAAGGTCGTGCCGACGTCGATCAGGCGAGTGCCGTCCGCCGTCGTCACCACGAACGGCCGCCGTTCATCGTGCCGGATCTGGAACAGCGCCTCACCGTCCGCCATCGTCACAGAGCGCGGGTTGGCAGGATTGATCGCCAACCGGGTGCCGCCGTTGAGCACGATTCGCGAGCCGTCGGCGAGTTCGATCGCACGGCGCTGCCCCGGTCCGGTGGCATATTCCTGCATCGAGCCGTGATCGAGCGCGAGCCAGCCGCCGCCTACGGCAAGCACCGCCACACCCGCTGCGAGCGCGGGCGCGCCCCAGCGCCGCCGCTCACGGCGCACGGGGACGGCGGCCGGCTGCCAGGCTGGAGCGGGCGCAGCGTCGGGCACCGGCGCGGGCGGCACATCGAACAACGCATCGGCTGCAGACAGTTCGTCGAGCGCGGCCTCATAGGCGATGTTGCGCGCGGGATCGGCTTCCAGCCAAAGGGTGAGCCCCTCCCAATCCGCGAACGCAGGGTCGCCGACGCGGATCGCCCAGAGGCGCGCTTCCTCGCGAAGCAGTTCGTCGGATGAAGCGTTCATGCCCATACTTTCTTGGAGACGGAGCCGCCTCGGCTATTCCGCATCGAATTTTTCTCTCAGCTGCGACAGCGCGCGATAGGCCTTCTGCAAGTCCTTCTCGACCGAACTGAGGCTCACGCCCATCTCACGCGCGATCTCGGCCTGGCCGACACCGTCGAGCCGGTACCGGCGGAACACCTGGCTCACCCGCGGTCCCTGGGCGGCGAGTACCGCCTCGGCCTCCTGCAAGCGCTGACGGGCGATCAACACCCGTTCGCCGACGGCCTCATCCTGCTCGCCGACGCTCAGGTCGTGCCAATCCTGCTGGCGTCGTTCGCGGCTGACGGCGCTGCGGCGACGGTCGCGCAGCACGTTCTCGGACGCCCGGAAAAGATAGGCGATCGGGTCCGCGATCGGCTGCGCGGGGGTGGCTACCACGCGCTGCCACAGATCCTGGAACACGTCCTCCGCCTCATCGCCGGCCCCACGGGCGGCAAGGAAGCGCAGCAGGCGCGGCCGCTCTTCGACAAGGACGCGCGCCAGGCCGTCAAGCTTCGAATCCGGTTCCATCGCGCACGGGAAAGCACTCCCGGCGCCGGTTGCCAAGCCCTGTCGCTCTCCGGAGCAGTGGCGCGGCTACCCGGTCGGACACCACCGGCACCGCTTGGGGGTCACAATCCGGGGCGACGCTGAAGCGTGCTGCCGCTGGGCAGACCGGCGGACTCGCCAGATGGTTTTTCGGCCCGCCGCATCGAAAAGCGCGAGCGGTGCGGGGGCGCCGGCGGGGTCATCAAAGATGGGGGGGTAGCCTGCCCGAGCGGCGATGGATGTGACCCCGTGTCGAGGTAGCGCAGCGGGTTCACCGGCGTTCCGTCGATCCGATACTCAAAGTGAAGGTGGGTTCCGGTCGATCGCCCGGTTGAACCCATCCGTCCGATCACTTGCCCTTGTTCCACCAGCTCACCCGGGCGCACGAGGATCTGGGCGAGGTGGGCATAGCGCGTGGTCGTGCCGTCGTCATGGGCAAGCTCGATCAGTTCGCCATAGCCGCCGTGCCGCCCTGCCACCCGCACGAAACCTGCAGCGGCAGCGAGCACGGGCGTCCCCATCGCACCCGGCAAGTCCACTCCCCGATGTTCCGCGGCCCGCCCGTGAAAGGGGTCGCTGCGGGCGCCGAAACCAGACGACACGCGCAGCCCCGGCCGCTCCTGTGCAGAAGCGATCGACGGAAGGAGCGCCAGCAAGGCAAACGACAGTCGCATGACCGGCAGACGGACCTGCGGGCATGATTCCGCATTCGTCGAAATGGTTACGGGATTGTCCCGATGGCTCCGTTTCTCCCCCGAAAACCATCCCGGGAGGACAGAATGAGCCCCACCGAAGCGCGTATGCTCGATTTGCTGAAGAAGGGTCGCGACCAGTATGGCTTCGTCGCCGTAAAGGCGGAGTTCGAAGCAGAGGGAACCCGCCCTGACGAGTTCCTCCGGCTGCTGGAACTGGCCCGCCGTGCGGATCTCAAGGTCGCGCTCAAGATCGGGGGCTGCGAGGCCGTATCGGATCTGCACGCCTCAAGGGTTTACGGCACCGACTATATTATCGCGCCCATGGTGGAGACCCCCTACGCGCTCTGCAAGTTCGCGGATGCACGCGACAAGGTCTATGGCGGTGGTCCCAGCAGCACCGAATTCCTGTTCAATCTCGAGACCGAGTCGACGTTGCAGGCGCTGAACGCGATGCTGCCGATCGCGGCCGAGCGGCTGGACGGGGTCGTGTTCGGCCGCGTGGACTTCACCCTCTCCCGTGGTCTGCCCCGCGGCGCAATCAACGACCGCGCGATCACCGAGGCCGTACTCGTGGCTGCAGAGGCCTGTCGGCGCCATGACCTGACGCTGGTCGTCGGCGGCTCCGTGGCAGTCGAGGCTGCCTCCGCCTTGCGCGAAATCCGCCAGGTCCGGCTCGATCGCTTCGAGACGCGCAAGGTGGTGTTCGACGGCGCAGCCGTCGAAGGAAAGGACTTCGATGGCGGCATCGCACTTGCGACCGCGTTCGAGCTCGCCTGGCTGGAGAACAAGCGCGACCATTATCGCGCCCTGGCCGAGGAAGACGCGAGCCGTATCGCGATGATGCGCGAGCGCACGGCGCGTGCGACCGCTCCCGATCTGGTCGCCGCCTGATCCATGCCGTTGGTCGGACATGTCGCCGCGCTGATGCGCGAAGTCGCCGAGCGCGTGGTGATGCCACGCCATCGGGCCCTCGCAGCGCACGAAATCGCCGAGAAGAGCCCCGGCGAAGTCGTGACCTGTGTCGATCGGGAAGCCGAAGCGTGGCTGCGCGATGGCCTCGACCGGCTTGAAACGGGTGCGCGCGTTATCGGCGAGGAGGCCTGCGCCGAGAACCCGGCGCTGCTCGACGGCATCGGCAGCGGTGCCGTCTGGCTCGTTGATCCGCTCGACGGCACGGCCAACTTCGCGAGCGGACATGGTGCGTTCGGCATCATGGTCGCGCTGGTTTCCGATGGTGAGCCGGTGGCCTCCTGGATGCTGGACCCGACGACCGGTCGCATGTGCCATGCCGAGCGCGGCCTCGGCGCATGGATCGACGAGCGCCCGGTACGCGCACGCGCCACCGGGCGGCTGCGCCCGGTGGCGGCGCTCGCCAGCCAGTTCATGAGCCCGGCAGAGCGCGCGCGCACCCACCGCGCTGCCGAGCGCCGGTTTGCGCTGGAGCCGATCCCGCGCTGTGCGGCCGAAAGCTATCCACGGCTGGTCATCGGCCGCCATGACATCGCCTTGTTCCAGCGTATCCTGCCCTGGGATCATGCCGCCGGCGTGCTGTTCCTGACCGAAGCGGGCGGTAATGCCGCGCATTGGGACGGCAGCCCATACCGGGTCGGCTCGGGTCGTGCCGGATTGATCGCGGCCGCGGACGTTCGGCTCTGGGAGACCGCCGTCGACGTGCTGCGGGGGCCGCTTTCGGAAGTCGGAACGCTGGGGGCGCTCGCCGCATGAAGCCCCGCCGAGTGACCTTCCTGGCGAGCGCCGCGCTTGTGCTCGTTTCCGCTCCTGTCTCAGCTCAGCTTCTCTCCCCGGTAGGCAGTCCGGATCAGGCGCGGGGCGGCTCCGGCACGCCTTCCGCTGCTCCGGGCATCTCCGTGCCTGAAGCAAGCCCCGCACCCTTCTCCCCGGCCCGGATCGACGCGCCTTTGCCCGAAGCCGATCCGGTGCCCCCGGCACGGACACCATCGGCCACTGCGGAGCTGGCGGCGCCCCCGACGAGCGAGTTCGAAGCCTATGTCTCCGGTATCGTCGGCAAGCCGCTGCGCCGTTTCGGGGCTGAGCTTCTCGTGCCGGAGGCCCGCGACTTCACGACGCCCACCACCACCGCGATCCCGGCAGACTATCTGATCAGCCCCGGCGACCAGCTCCGGCTCGACCTGTCGGGCTCCGTTCAGGGATCGAACCTGCGCCTCACCGTCGACAGCGAAGGCCGCATCTTTGTCCCGCGCGTGGGGGCGATCCAGGTCGGGGGCGTCCGGTATGGCGATGTCCGCAACGTCATCGCGGCCCAGGTCTCGCGCCAATACCGCAACTTCCAGCTGGAGGTTGGAGTGGCGCGGCTGCGCGGTCTGACCGTCTATGTCACCGGCTTCGCACGGCGGCCCGGCGCCTACACGGTCAACAGCGTCTCGACCCTGGTGAACGCGGTGCTGGCCGCGGGCGGCCCGTCGGAAGGCGGCAGCTTCCGCTCGATCCAGCTGCGCCGCGGCGGCACGCTGATCTCCGATTTCGATCTCTACGATCTGCTGCTGCGGGGCGACAAGACCGGCGACGCCGTGCTTCGCAACGGCGACGTGATCCACATTGCGCCCGCGGGCGAGCAGGTCGCCGTCACCGGCAGCGTCAATCGTGAGGCGATCTTCGAAGTCGGTCCCGGCGAGACCCTGGCCGATGCGGTCGCCTATGCGGGCGGGGTTAGCACCATAGCCGACGCTACGCGTCTGCTGGTGCTCGATACGCTCGGCAGCGGCAACGGAGGCTGGCAGCAGCTGAGCGCGGCCGACGCCCGCACCCGCGCTGCGCGCCGCGGCGATGTCGTGCGTGTGCTGACCAACGTCGGCATCGCGCGGCCCGTCGCGCAGCAGCCGGTGCTGGTCACGTTGAGTGGCGAGGTCACGAAGCCCGGCCGCTATTATGTCCAGCCGGGCTCCCGCCTCGCCGATGTGGTGCAACAGGCCGGCGGCCTCACCCGCGAGGCCTTCCCCTACGCCAGCGTGATCACGCGCGAGAGCGTGAAGGCGCAGCAGCGGGAGAGCTTCACCCGCGCGGTCAACGACATGGAACTGCTGCTCAGCACCCAGCCGCTGGTATCGGCCAACCGTGCCCAGTTGGCCTCTGCCGCAAACCTCCAGCTGATCGATCAGGTGATTGCCAAGATGCGTGCCCGCGAACCGAGCGGGCGGCTGGTGTTCGACCTGCCGGTGACCGCCGCGGCGCTGCCAACCGACCTGATCGTCGAGAACAACGACGCGATCTACGTACCCACCCGTCCGGTCACCGTCGGCGTGTTCGGCGCGGTCGCGAGCCCCGCGTCCTTCGCTTATCGAGAAGGCCAGACCATCGGCGATGCGGTCCAGAGCGCAGGCGGAATCCAGTCCCTGGGCGACAAAAAGGAGATCTTCGTCGTGCGCGCGAACGGCACCGTGCTCGCGCGGGGTAGCCGGACGCTCAAGGCACCGGCACTGCCCGGCGATCTGGTCTTCGTGCCGGTCGATGCCAACCGCGGCGAGTTCTGGGCACGACTGCGCGATGTTACCGGCAGCCTGTTCGGCAGCGTGGTCGGTGCCGCGACCGTCGTGAATGCGGTGAACTGATGGCGCAGCTTTCGAAATGGGCGCGCGATCCGCGCCGGCGCCTGAGCGTCTACGGCATCGCCGCGCTCGTGCTCGCGTTGCTTTGTGTCGTGCCACAGCCCTTTGAGGCGCGCGCCAAGCTCGTGCCTCAAGAGCCCGGCAGCCTGGGCCTGAGCTCGACCGTCAGTGGCATGGGACAGCTCGGCGGCTTTGCCGCGCTCTTGGGCGGCGGCAAGCAGCCGATCGACCTCTATCTCTCCGTCGCGCGGGGCCGGGAGGTCACCGATGCAGTCATTGCGCGGCTGAAGCTCACCGATGTCTATGGTTCGGCGCGCAAGGCGCAGCTGGCGCTCGCCAAGAAAGTAGACATCCACTCGCTCACCGGCGGCGTGATCGAAGTCGAGGCGCGTACCCATGATGCTGAGGAAGCGGAAAGGCTGACCCAGGCCTATGTGGCGGCGATCAGCCAGCGGCTGAACGGCCTCAGCCGGGACCGCGTCCGCCGGAAGCAGGAGGTGGTGCGCGCGCGCTTCGGCGAGGCTGGGGGGCGCGTCGTGACCGCCGAGGCGGCGCTCAACGCCTTCCGTCGCCGCAACCGTCTTGCCGAGCCTGAGGCCCAGCTGGGCGCAGAGCTGGCGCTGCGCGCAGGATTGCAGGCGCAGCTCCAGGCAAAGCAGGTCGAGGTGGAGACGCTGCGCCAGTTCCAGGGTGCCGAAAATCCGCAGCTGCGCGCGGCGGAATCGGAAATTGCGACCCTGCGCACGCAGATCGCGCGCACGGCCGATCCAGCATCGGGCGCAGCCGGGCCGAACGTCGCCGGCCTTACGGAAGTGTCGGGCGAGTATCTCGACCTCTACCGAGACTATCGCTTCGCGCAGGCGCTGTACGAGGTCTACGCCCGTTCGTCGGAAGAGATTGCGGTGGAGTCCCTCGCGGCTGAGACCGCGTCGGATGCCGAGGTGATCGAAGCGCCGCGGCTCGATGCCGATCGCAAGTATAACGTCTCCGCGGTGGTGCTGCTCGCGCTGGTGATTGCGCTGGCGTTGTTCACGGAATGGTATGCGCCAGCGACCGGGATCCAGCTGCCGTTCCTTGCTAGGCCGCGGTCGTGAGCGGCCCGGAACTCTCGGTCGTGATCCCGTGCTACAACGAAATCGAGAACGTGCGCGCGATCACCGAAGCGGTCACGCGCGAGGCAGAGCGCCACGCCGCGAGCCATGAGATCATCCTGATCGACAATGGCTCGACCGACGGGACGCGGGACGCGATCCGCGCATTGTGCGCGGCCGATCCGCGGGTGCGCGGCATCCTGAACAACCGCAACTATGGCCAGATGCGCTCGCCCACGCATGGCATCTACCAGAGCCGCGGGGCCGCGGTGATCGGCATGTGCGCCGATTTCCAGGACCCGCCCGCGATGATCGGCGAACTGGTCGCACTGTGGCGCGGGGGCGCTGCGATCGTGCTCGGCCAGCGCCGCAGCGAGCGGGCCGGGCCCCTCCTGGGGCTGGTGCGCTGTACGGGCTACGCCTTGCTCGGCCGCATCGCCGACTATCCCGTCATCCCCAACGTTACCGGCTTTGGCCTGTTCGATCGCAAGGTCGTGGACACGCTGAAGCACTGGAAGGAGCCGGAGCCCTTCTTCCGCGGCATGCTGGTGGAAAGCGGCTTTCCGATCGCACTGGTGCCGTTCGACCGTCCGGAGCGCGCCGGCGGCGAGACCAAGAACGGCTTTGCCAGCCTGTTGAGCTTTGCGCTGTCGGGTCTGGCGGGATCGGCCAAGACCCTGCTGCGGGCGCCGATCCTGCTGTCCGTATGTGCGGGCGGTGTGGCGCTGATCCTCGCCGTGCTGGGCTTCGCTGCCGTACTGGCCAGCGGCCCCGCAGGCGCGCTGCTCGGCTGGGCGGCTGGCGTTGGCATGTTCGCCACCCTGCTGCTCTTCCTGGGGCTGATCGGCGACCAGTTGCGGCTGATCGCCGAGCGTACGCGCAACGTGCCGCTGGTGATCGAGGAAGCGCGGCTAAACTTCCCGGACGCGCCATGACCGCGCGCTCGCGACCGCCAGTCCTCGAATGGGTGCTGATGCTCGCCGTGGTCGCGAGCTTCGCGCACATGCTGTGGTGGTTCACCACCCACGGATATCTGCCCCAGCCGTTCGTGTTCGACACGAACGACACCTTCATGGACTGGTTCAACACCGCCTATTGGGCGAACCGGCCGGGGGCCTATGACGTGTGGCGCAGCATCTATCCGCCGCTGTCGTTCGTGTTTCTGGACTGGACTACCCTGCCGGGATGCTACGTCGGCTCGCCGTTCCATGCGCGCGACTGCGACTGGCTCGCGCGCACGACGATCCTGGCGGCCTATGTTGCGGACGTGGCGCTATTGTGGATCGCATTCCGCCGGGCCGATCCACGCACTGCGATCCCGCGCACCGTCGCAATGGCACTGGGCCTGCCGCTGCTGTTCACGCTGGAGCGCGGCAACCTCATCCTGGTTGCTTTGCCGGCCTTCGTGATCGCCCATGGGCCGATAACCCGTTCCCCCGCCTGGCGGGCGATCGGCACGGCTATCACGATCAACTTCAAGCCCTACCTGGTGCTGCCCGCCTTTGCCCATGCGCTGCGCCGCGAGTGGCGACCGCTGGAGCTCGCCGGCATCGCCACGATCCTCCTCTATCTCGTCACACTGGCGCTGGTCGGATCCGGCTCGCCGATGGAACTGGCTTCCAACACCGTGAACTGGGTCAGTTTCGTTGCCGGCCAGATCTGGAACGAGGTCAATTATTCGACCAGCTACGCCCCGCTGCTGCTGATGCGCGAGAGCCAACTGCCGCTGCTCGATTTCGTGCCCTCCCGCACGATCGAGGCGATCGAGACGGCCGTGCCGCTCGCGATCCGCTCGACCCAGCTGCTGGCGCTGGCGACCCTTGCCGCCGCCTGGCTTCAGCCACGGGCGCTCACCCATGCGCGGCTGGCCGCAATCCTGCTCGGCGCCTATCTCGTGACCCAGTCGCCCGGCGGCTATACCCAGGTCTTCCTGCTGTTCCTGGTGTTGCTGGAGCCGTGGCGCGGCGGCGCCGTGCCTGCATTGGTCTCCGCCTATCTGCTGTGCCTGGTAGGCGATCTCCCGCTCGCGACCGTGCTGCGCCTCGACACGCAGAGCTGGCTCAGTGGCCGGCCGGTGCTGCCGGAGTTCGGCCTGACCCTCGGCCATTTCATGCGGCCGGGCCTCGTCATCCTGATCGTCTGGTCGCTGTCGCTGGACGCGTTGGTGCGGGTGGTACGCGCGCATCGCGACGAGCGCCCCGTCCTTGGCCTCGCAACGGCATGATCCCCGAACGCGATCTGCGCGCGATCGACCTCGCGCTCGCGCCCTTCTGGCCGCGGCTGGATGGTGCGCGTATCTTCATGACGGGCGGCACCGGCTTCATCGGCCGCTGGATGCTGGAGGCGCTGGCCCGCGCGCCCATCGACGTCAAGGTCACGCTGCTCACCCGCGATCCCGCCGCCTTTGCCGCACGCGCACCGCATCTCGCGGCCCGGTTCGCGACCACCTCCGGAGACGTGCTCCGCTTCGAGGCACCGGTGGGCAGCTTCACCGATGTGATCCACGGCGCGACCGACGCCAGCGCCGCGCTGACGGCAAACGATCCGCAGCGGATGTTCGACACGATCGTCGACGGCACGCGCGCCCTGCTCGCCTTTGCCCGGGCGCAAAATGCTCGCTTCCTGCTGATGAGCTCCGGGGCCGTATATGGCCCCCAGCCCCAGGATCAGCTTCTCGTCGGCGAAAGCTGGCTGGGCGGGCCCGACCCCCGCGATCCCAAGTCTTCCTATGCCGAGGGCAAGCGCGCGGCAGAGACGCTGACCGCGATCCACCACCATCAGTTCGGCCTTCACACCGTTACCGCGCGGATTTTCGCGCTGCTGGGGCCGGGGCTGTCGCTCGACACACATTTCGCGGCCGGCAACTTCATCCGCGACGCGATGGCGGGCAAGCCTGTCCGCGTCACCGGCTCCGGCCAGGCGGTGCGCTCCTACCTCTATGCCGCCGACCTCGCGGTCTGGATGTGGACGCTGCACCTCACGGCTGCACCGGGCGCGACCTACAACATCGGCTCCGAAGAAGCGGTGTCGATCGCCGATCTGGCCCGACGCACCGCGGACGTACTCGGCGCTCCCGGTGTCGAGATCCTCGGGCAGCCCGATCCCGGCTGGAACCCCGGCCGCTACGTGCCCTCGACCGAGGCGATCCGTCGCGACCTCGGCGTCGCCCCCACCGTCGACCTCAACGAAGCGATCCGGCGCACCGCGCTCGCCAATGGATGGACCCAATGCCCGAAATGAAGCTCTCCGACTGGCTCGCCCAATGGCTCGCCGACCATGACATCGAACAGGTGTTCATGCTGACCGGCGGCGGGGCGATGCACCTCAACCACTCGATCGGCACCCATCCGCGGCTGAAGACCGTGTTCACCCATCATGAGCAGGCGCTTGCGATGGCAGCGGAGGCCTATGCCCGCTTCACCAACCGCCCTGCCGTGGTGAACGTCACCTCGGGCCCGGGAGGCACCAATGCGATCACCGGCGTCTACGGCGCATTCGTCGACTCCATCCCGATGCTGGTCATCTCCGGCCAGGTGAAGCGCGAGACGACGGTGCGCGCCACCGGCCTCAAATTGCGCCAGTTGGGCGACCAGGAACTCGACATCGAGGAGCTGGTTCGGCCGATCACCAAATACGCAACCATGGTCACCGACCCGGCGACAATCCGCTACCACGCCGAACGGGCGCTCTACCTCGCGACCAACGGCCGCCCCGGCCCTGTGTGGCTCGACATCCCGCTCGACGTTCAGGCGGCCAAGATCGACCCTGACATGCTGTCCGGCTTCGATCCTGCCGAGCTCGATGAGCCGTGGCGGGATACCGATCTTTCCGGTACCGCACGGGCCATTCTCGAGCGCATCGCCGCCGCCGACCGGCCGGTCGTGCTGGCCGGTGCCGGCGTGCGGCTGAGCGGCGCACATTGCGCGTTCCTGACGCTCATCGAGCGGCTGGGCGTCCCGGTCGTGACCGGCTGGAACGCCCATGACACGCTGTGGAACGACCATCCGCTCTACGCCGGTCGGCCGGGCACCGTTGGGGACCGCGGTGGCAACCTGGTGACGCAGAGCGCCGACCTGCTGCTGGTGCTCGGCAGCCGCCTCAACATCCGCCAGGTCAGCTACAACTGGAACAGCTTCGCGCGCGAGGCTTACAAGATCTGGGTCGATATCGACCCACTGGAACTGCAGAAGCCCACGGTCACCCCGGACATGCCGGTCGTCGCGGATCTCGCCGACCTTATCCCTGCGATGCTCGACGCGCCCTACCCGGGGCCCACGGCAAAGCACCGCGAATGGTTGGCCTGGGCGAAGCAACGTGTCGCCGCCTTCCCGGTCGTCCTTCCGGAGTACCGCGACCACGGCCCGATGAACCATCCCTATGTCGCGATGGAGGCCCTGTTCGAGGTGCTGGCCGAGGACGACGTGGTGGTTACGGGCAACGGCTCCGCCTGCGTCGTCAGCTTCCAGGCCGGGCGGCTGCAGCAGGGCCAGCGGCTGTGGACCAACTCGGGCTGCGCGACGATGGGCTATGACCTTCCCGCGGCCATCGGCGTGTGCGCCGCCACCGACGGCACCCGCCGCGTTATCTGCATCGCGGGCGACGGCAGCATTATGATGAACCTTCAGGAGATGCAGACGATCGCGGGCTACAACCTCCCGGTAAAGGTCTTCCTGATCAACAATTCCGGCTATGTCTCGATCTTCCAGACCCACCGCAACTTCTTCAACGGCGTAGAGGTCGGCGGCGGGCCGAAGAGCAACGTGACCTTCCCGAGCTTCGAGAAAGTCGCGCACGCCTTTGGCTTCGCCTATGCGCGGGCCGATGGGCACAACGACCTGCCCGGCGCGATCCAGGCGACGCTCGACGCGCCCGGCCCGGCGCTGTGCGAGATCATGGTCGACGAGCATGTCTCCTTCGCGCCCAAGCTCGGCGCCAAGGTCCATGCCGACGGGCGCATCACCTCGCCTCCGCTCGAGGACCTGTCGCCGTTTCTTCCGCGCGAGGTGCTGGCCGCCAACATGGCAATCCCGCTGGTGGACGAACAGTGAGCCTTGCCGCCGTCACCCAGCGGCGGCCGCTCCGCTTCCTGATGGCGGGCGCGGCCAACACGGCGTTCGGGCTCGCCATATACCCGGCGCTGTTGTGGAGCGTGCCAGCGTTTCGCACCCATTATCTGGTGGCGCTCGGCATCGCCCAGGCGGTGAGCCTGTGCTTTGCGTTCACGACCTACAAGCTGGGCGTGTTCCGGACACGCGGCAACATCCTGCGCGAGTTCGCGACCTTCGCGAGCTTCTACCTGTTCAACTATGCCGCCAACTGGCTGGCGCTGCCGCTGCTCGTCGAGCTTGGCCATATCCCGCCGGTGATTGCCCAGCTCGGCTTCACCGTCGCGCTCATCGCCGGCAGCTGGTTCTGGCACAGCCGCGTCACCTTTCGCGCCCGCGCCGAACAAGCCTGATCGTCCCGATGCGCATTTCCGGGCACGAAGAACAGGGGATCCGCACGCCCGCGGATCCCCTTTCGCGATCACGCCGCCGCGCGCACCCGGACCCTGCCCGAAAGCGCTTCATAATGGGCGATCTGCCCGAGCGTCACTGCGCGTGCATCTTCGTCAGCGCCCACGCTCTTGTGCCAGTCCACGATCCAGTCGATCGCGTCGCCCAGCGTCAAGGCGGGGCGCCAGCCGAGCGCAGCACGTGCCCGCGAGCTGTCCAGGCGCAACAGCCCTGCCTCATGCGGGCGCGGGCCGGTGTCGAAGCTCGGGGCAGCCGCACCGTCGCGCCAGACCGCGCGCATCCGATCCACGATCCAGCGGACCGGCTGGGCATCCTCGTCCCCCGGGCCGAAGTTCCAGGCGTCGGCAAACCGCCGCTCGCCGGCGAGCAGCCGCTCGCCGATCATCAAATAGCCGCCCAGGGCCTCCAGCACATGCTGCCACGGCCGAACCGCTTCGGGCGCACGGATCAGCGGAGCCGCGCCCGCTTCGAATGCTCGGACGAGGTCGGGCACCAGCCGGTCCTGCGCCCAGTCACCGCCGCCGATGACGTTGCCGGCACGGACGGTTGCGAGCAGCGGGCCGCCTTGGTGGAAGAAGGAACTGCGCCACGCTGCCGCCACCAGTTCCGCGCATCCCTTGGAGCTGCTGTAGGGATCGTGCCCGCCCATCGGGTCGCTCTCACGATACGGCCACGGCCATTCGCGGTTCTCATAGCATTTGTCGCTGGTGACGCAGACGATGCCCCGCACGCCGCCCATCTGTCGCGCCGCTTCCAGCACATGGACCGTGCCCATGACGTTGGTCGCATAGGTTTCCACCGGCTCCTGGTAGGACAGGCGCACCAGCGGCTGCGCGGCGAGGTGGAAGATCATCTCGGGCCGCGCCTGCGCCACGGCGGCGCGGACAGTCTCCAGGTCCCGGATGTCGCCTTCCACATGATTCAGGCGGCGCGAGAGACGCGTGGCCTCGAACAGGCTGGGACTCGTCGGGGCGGGCAGCGCCAGCCCGGTCACCTCAGCCCCCATCGCCGACAGCCACAAGGACAGCCAGCTGCCCTTGAAGCCCGTGTGCCCCGTGACGAGGACCCGACGGCCGGCCCAGTTGCGATTTACCAGCGCTTCCACGGCGCATCCCCCTTCTGCCAGAGAGTTTCCAGGTGAATCTTGTCGCGAAGCGTGTCCATGGGATGCCAGAACCCGTCATGGCGGTAGCCCCGAAGCTCACCCCGCGCGGCCAGCTGCTCCAGCGGCCCCGACTCCCACACCGTGTCCGGTCCGTCGATCAGGTCGAGCACGCTCGGGTGCGCGACAAAGAAGCCACCGTTGATCTGCCCGCCGTCCCCGGCCGGCTTCTCGCGGAAGGCCGTCACGCGCTCACCGTCGAATTCCAGCGAGCCGAAGCGGCCCGGCGGGGTAACAGAGGTGATCGTAGCGCGCGCGCCATGCGCCTTGTGGAATCGCACGAGGTCCGCGACATCGATGTCGGCGACGCCATCGCCATAGGTGAAGCAGAAGGGTTCGTCGGGATCGAGGTAGGACCGGATCGCCGCCAGTCGGCCGCCGGTCATCGCGGTCTCGCCGGTCTCGACCAGGGTGATGCGCCACGGCTCGCTGCGCGCCCGATGCACTTCCATGCCGTTGCTCCCCGCGCGCAAGTCGATGGTGACATCGGCGGTGTGCAGGAAGTAGTTCGCGAAATACTCCTTGATCAGATACCCCTTGTAGCCAAGGCAGATCACGAAATCGTTGAGGCCGGCCGAGGCATAGATCTTCATGATGTGCCACAGGATCGGCATTCCGCCGATTTCCACCATCGGCTTGGGGCGTACGGCGGTCTCTTCGCCCAGACGGCTGCCGAGGCCGCCTGCCAGTATCACGGTTCGCATGGATTCTCCCGCACATGACGTTCGCGAAGAGGACGGAACCGCACGTCATGGTCCGTAAGCACGAAACGCTGTTGCTACTCGCAATCCTGCTGCTCGCGGCCGCATTGCGGCTGTGGCACCTCGACTTCGGACTGCCGGCCCTCAACGATCCCGACGAGCCGATCTTCATCATGACGGCGCTCGACATGCTGCGGGAGGGGCGCCTCAACCCGGGCTGGTTCGGCCATCCCGCGACCCTGCTCTTCTACCTCCTCGTCCTTGTCATCGTCGGGGTGGCTCTGGTTGGAGAGTTGCTCGGCCGATGGAGCGGCAGCGACGCCTTCGTAGCGGCGGTCTTCGCCGACCCCGGCATCGTCGTCCTTCCCATGCGCGGGCTCAGCGTTGCCTTCGGCGTCGCCAGCGTCTGGCTGACCTGGCGCCTGGGGCGGCGTGTGGCGGGCCCCCGCGCCGGCCTTGCCGCTGCGCTGCTGCTCGCGTGCAACAGCGTGCATGTCGAACTGTCGCAGCTGATCCGCACCGACATATTGGCAACCGCCCTGATGAGCTGGAGCATGCTCCATGCGCTGTCAGCGACGGAGGATAGTCGCAGACGCCACCACGTCTGGGCGGGCATCGCTGCCGGCCTCGCCTGTGCCGCCAAATGGCCGGCGGTGCTGGTCCTGGTAGCCCCTCTCGCCGCCGTTCTCTGGCGGACTCGAAGGGACCCGCGCGCGCTGCGCCTGCTGCCCATCGCCCCCCTGGTGGCGGTGGTGACCTTACTGCTGGTCTCACCCTATCTGCTGCTCGATTACTCCACCGTGCTGCGTGACCTCGGCGCAGAGGCACGGCCCGTGCATCTCGGTGCGACTGGCCACGGCCTGTTCGGCAACCTCGGCTGGTACCTCGCCCATCCGCTTGCGGGTAGCTTCGGGTGGCCGGGCGTCGCCCTCATGATCCTCGGCGCATTCGGGCTTCGCCGCCGACCTGCCGCGGCCGTGGTACTGCTGTCGGCCGCCGCGGCGATCCTGGTGGCGCTGGCTGCACAGGCGCTCGTCTGGGAGCGGTGGATCATCCCGGTTCTGCCGATTGCCGCCGTTCTTGCGGCGGTCGGCCTAGCTACGCTGGCCGACGTGCTGCCGCGGCAGTGGCGTTCCTGGGGTGCTGCCGCAATCCTGTTCACCCTCGCCGGCTGGATGGCGAGCATCACGATCGACCGACTTGCCCGCCGCGCCGACGATCCCCGCCAGGCCGCCACCGCCTGGGTCCGCGCCAATGTTCCGGCAGGGCACACGATCCTGGTCGAGCACGCCGCCTTCGACCTGCTCCGTTATCCCGGTCGCCTGCTCTTTCCACTGGGGAGCGCTGGGTGCGTCGACGTACGCTCGGCCCTGAGCAAGCGGCCGAGCTACCGCCGTGTCGACGGTCTCCGCGAGGGAAAGGCAATCGTCGACCTCGGCCATGTCGAGGTGGCGCAGCTGCCCAGCTGCGACGCCGACGTGATCGTTCTCACCAACTACGCGCGCTACGCCCGTGAGCCCCGACGCTTTCCGGAGGAACTGGCGGTCTATCGCCGCCTGCTACACGGGCACCGCTGCGTCGCGAGCTTTGGTGGCGGCGTTCGCCAGTCCGATCGCGTCGCGCAGATATGCCTTCGCGAGGGCGTAGCACAGGCTGTTGCACCGGTTGGAACATCACCGCCGTCATCCTCCTCGGCGCACGCCGCTCAGGGCTCCGCACGCAATCGATAGCCGACCCCCAGCTCGCTCGCGATGACGCTGCCGACCGGCTCCGGGGCCTCCAGTTTCTGGCGAAGGTTGCGGATGACGATGCGCAGATAGTCGATCCGCGGATCCTCGTCGCCACGCCAGGCGGCGGCGATCAGCTTCTCGTGGGTCACGACCCGACCCAGATGGCGCGCGAGCGTTGCAAGTACGTCATGCTCCTTGCGGGTCAGGTGGATCTCGGCATCGCCCCGCGTGACCGTGCGGCGCTCGAAATCGATCGAGAGCTCGCCCGCACGGACGACTTTCGTGGCGGGGCCGCCAGGTTCGCGGCGGCGAAGCGCGACGCGCAAGCGTGCGAGGAGTTCATCGGTGTCGAACGGCTTGGTGACGAAATCGTCCGCGCCCAGGTCGAGGGCCGCCACCTTCTCCTCGGTCGCCTCTCGCGCCGAAACGACCAGCACGCTCGCGGCGCCGTCGCGCCGCAGCAGCTGGATCAGGCTGAGGCCATCGCGATCCGGGAGGCCGAGATCGAGCAGGGCCGCATCCGGGTGCGACGTGGCCGCCAGGCGGATCGCGTCGCGCCCATTGCCGGCCTCGATCACCTCATAACCGGCGCGTTCGAGGGTGTTGCGCAGCAGGCGGCGGATGGCTGGCTCGTCATCCACGACGAGGATCCTGGCAGGCATCAGGTGACGCTTTCCGGTGCGACATCGCGCACGATCAGGGGGGAGGGAAAAACCAGGGCAAACATCGCGCCGCTGCCCTCAGGGCGGTTACCGGCCTCTACCGAGAGGCCCATCGCTTCGGCAAAGGCTTTGACGATGGCGAGGCCAAGCCCGGTACCGCCGATCGCGCGATCCGACCCTTCCAGCCTGCGGAACGTCTCGAACACCTCGCCCTCGCGGCCAGGGGGAAGCCCGGGGCCGCGATCGAGCACGGCCAGCCGGATCTCGCCATAACGATGCCGTCCCTCGATCACGATCTCGCTGCCCGGGTCGCCATAGCGGCCGGCGTTGTCGAGCAGGTTCAGGAGGCAATGGTGCAGGAGCTGGGGATCGGCGCGGATGAGCGGCAGGTCCGGCGGCACATCCAGCCGCAGCTGGTGTCCCTCCAGCGCCCGGCGGGCGTCATACGATGCGCTCGTCACGGCATCGCTCAGGTCGACGGCTTCGATGTTGAGCTTGAGCGCACCGGCCTCGACCCGCGCCATGTCGAGCAGGTTGGCGACGAACCGGTTCAGCCGCGCCGCCTCCGCCTTGATGGTCGCGATCAGCGACGGTGTCGCGCCATGGTCGAGCGCGTCCGCGGCTGCGATCACCGCGGTGAGCGGCGTACGCAGGTCATGACCGACCGAGGAGAGCAGCGCCGCGCGCAGCTTGTCGCGGGTACGCACGACATCCACGTCGCGCATCTCCGCGACGAGCCGCAGCCGTTCGAGGACCAGCGCGGCCTGATCGATCAGCGCGGTCAGAAGCGGCAGCTGGTCCGCACGGATGGGGTCTTCGCCGGAGTCCCGCGCCACCCCGATGACTGCCAGGACGCGGTCCCCCGCCTTCAGCGGGTGGAACAGCCACTCGGAAGCCGTGAGCGTGCCCGATCCCTTGCCCGCGGGAATGCCGTGGTCGAATGCCCAGCTCGCCGCGGCGACGTCCATGATGTCGACGCGGTACTGCGGGTCGGTGGCCGCCTGCACGGCGAGCGCGGCGCCGTCGGTGGGCGCCATCAGCACCACGTGCACACCGAATAGCCGCCGAACGTCCGCACAGATCATCTGCGCTGCCTCTTGGGGATCGTTGACGCTGCCGATCTCGCGCAGGAAGCCCGCGAGAATGGCGTTGCTGCGCGCGCTGGCCGAGGCAAGATCCGCCTGCGCCCGGACCCGCGCGGCAAGCTGGCTGGTGACGAAGGCGACCCCCAGGAGCACGACCACCGAGACGACATTCTCGGGATTGGCGATGCTGAACGTGCCCACTGGCGGCAGGAACACGAAATTATAGGCCAGGCTGGAGGCAATGCCGGCGAAGAGCCCCGTTCTCAGCCCATACAGGCTCGCTGCCGCCATCACCGGCAGCAGGTACAACATCCCCACATTGCCGATATCCAGCACGTGGGACAGGGCGCGAGCACTCGCCGTAACCGCGCCCGTCATCGCGGCGGCGACGAGGTAGCCGGTCGCGCTGCCGGAGCCGGGGCGGCGACGCTGCCTTGCCCTGTGCGGAACGGGGGGTGCCTCCTCCAGGGGCAAGACATGGATGGTGACGCCTTGCGTCTCGCGGACGAGGCGGTCGACGACCGATCCGTGGCGCAGTTCGAACCAGCGCGAGCGGCGCGACTTCCCCAGGATCAGCTGCGTAGCGCGCGCATCGGCCAGAAAGCCCTTGATTCCGTCGATCACGTTCGCCGCCGGGACGCTTGCCACCGCCGCCCCAAGCTGGGTCGCGAGCGTCATGGCGGCAGCGACGCGCTGATGCTCCGCGGGCGTGAACCCGGCGGCGCGCGGCGTTTCGATGAACACGGCGGTCCAGGGCGCGCGCAGGCCGTCCGCCACGCGCTTTGCCGCTCGCACCATCAGGTCGGCACCCGGCAGTTCGTTGATCGCGACGACGATCCGCTCACTCCCCGCCCAGGTGCCGCCGAGCCCCAGCGCGCGGACATCCTCGAGCATCCGGACGTCGACTGCCTGGGCCGCCCGGCGCAACGCCAGTTCGCGCAGTGCCGAGAGGTTTGATTTGGAAAAGAAATGCCCGAGCGCGCGGGTCGCCTCCTGCGGCAGGTAGACCTTCCCTGCCTTCAGCCGCTCGATCAGTTCGTCGGGCGGGATGTCGACCACCTCGATCTCGGCCATTTCGAGGATGCGGTCGGGCACTGTCTCACGCACCCGTACCCGGGTGAAGCTCGCCACCACGTCGTTGAGGCTTTCGACGTGCTGGATGTTGACGGTGGAGTAGACGTCGATGCCGGCTGCGAGCAGTTCCTCGACATCCTGATAGCGTTTGGGGTGGCGGCTGCCGGGCGCGTTGGTGTGCGCAAGCTCATCGACCAGTACCAGCCGCGGCCGCCTAGCGAGAATGGCGTCGAGATCCATTTCGTGCAGCGTGCGTCCCTCATAGGGGACGCTGCGCCGGGGGATGATCTCGTGGCCGCGGGTCAGCGCCTCGGTCTCGATGCGGCCGTGGGTCTCGACGACACCGATCACCACGTCGATGCCGTCGCGCTCGCGGCCGATCCCCTCCGACAGCATCTCATAGGTCTTGCCGACGCCAGGGGCAGCGCCGAGGAAAATCTTTAGCCGTCCCCGCCCCTCCTGCGCGGCCTGGCGCAGGAGGGCATCCGGATCCGGTCGTCCATCTCCCGATCCCGCCATCAGCGCTCCATTCGGTCCAGCGCGCGATTGAGAGCGAGGACATTGACGTGCGGCCCCCCGAGGATCGAGCCGGTTGCATGGGCGGTAACGAGCGCACGAACCCGCGGCTCAGCAAGGCCGCGGAGGCGCGCGACGCGTGGAACCTGCGCCAGTGCTGCGGCGGGCGAAAGGTCAGGGTCGAGTCCCGATCCGCTCGCGGTGACCAGATCGACCGGCAGTGCGCCAACGACGCCGTCTGCCCGCTGCCTGGCGATGTCGGACGTCACGCGGTCGACCAGCGCCTGCGAGGCTGGGCCGAGGTTCGAGCCTGAGGAAGCGAGCCCATCATACCCTTTGCCGGCTGCTGACGGGCGGGTTTGAAAATAGCGATCCGTGGTGAATGCTTGCCCCACCACGGCAGAGCCGATCACCCGACCGCCGGCATCGCGCACCAGGCTGCCGTTGGCCTGGAGCGGAAACAGCATCTGTCCAATCCCGGTCATCGCTAGCGGATACGCCAGCCCCAGCAGACTTGCGAACAGGATCGTCATGACGATCGCGGGCCGAAGCGCCGAGGTAAAATCCTTGCCCATGTCGAAACTCCTTTACGCGAGGCCCAGGCCGCCGACGACAAGATCGATGATCTTGATGCCGACGAACGGTGCGATGAGGCCGCCGAGGCCATAGATTGCGAGGTTGCGGGCGAGCAGTGGCCCTGCACCCATCGGCCTGTAGGTGACGCCTTTCAGCGCCAGCGGCACCAGCAGCGGGATAATGATCGCGTTGAAGATGATCGCGGAGAGGATCGCCGATTCCGACGAACCGAGCCGCATCACGTTCAGCACGCCCAATCCCGGATACAGTGCCACGAACATCGCCGGGATGATCGCGAAATATTTCGCCACATCGTTCGCGACCGAAAACGTCGTGAGCGCACCGCGCGTCATCAGCAGCTGCTTGCCGAGCCCCACGACCTCGATCAGCTTGGTCGGATCGCTGTCGAGATCGACCATGTTGCCGGCCTCACGCGCGGCCTGCGTGCCGGTGTTCATCGCAACCCCGACATCGGCCTGCGCCAGCGCCGGCGCGTCATTGGTGCCGTCGCCGCACATCGCCACCAGTCGCCCGCCGGTCTGCTCCTTGCGGATCAGGTCAAGCTTGTCCTCCGGCGTCGCCTGGGCAAGGAAGTCATCCACACCCGCCTCGGCAGCGATGGCGGCAGCGGTCAGCGGATTATCGCCGGTGATCATCACCGTGCGGATGCCCATCTGGCGAAGCTCGCCGAAACGCTCGCGGATGCCGGCCTTCACCACGTCCTTGAGCGAAATCGCACCGAGCAACCGGCCATCCTGCGCCACGGCGAGCGGCGTACCACCACCGCGCGCGATCTCGTCGGTAATGCGGCGAAGTTCGGTCGCAGCAGCGGTTTCGCCAACTCCGGGGTTCGCGCGCAGCACGGAATCCACCGCGCCCTTCTGGATCAGAGAGCCGCCTGCCCTGACGCCCGACAGCCGGGTCTGCGCGGTGAAGGGAATAACCTCCGCTCCGTCCGGCAGCGCGCTGGTTTCGACGCCGAACTTCTCGCGCGCGAGCACCACGATCGAACGGCCCTCCGGCGTTTCGTCCGCAAGGCTGGCGAGCAAAGCGGCGTCGGCGAGCGCCTTGATGCTGACGCCGCTGATCGCGCGAAATTCGCTTGCAGCCCGATCGCCGACCGTGATCGTGCCGGTCTTGTCGAGGAGCAGCACGTCGATATCGCCGGCTGCCTCCACGGCGCGGCCGGACTTGGCGAGCACGTTGAAGCGTACCAGCCGGTCCATGCCCGCAATGCCGATCGCCGAAAGCAACGCTGCGATCGTCGTCGGGATCAGCGTGATCAGCAGTGCGGCGAGGATCGCGACCGGGATGCTGCCCCCGGCGTAGGACGCGAAGCCGGGGATCGTCGCGACTGCAATGAGGAAGATGATCGTCAGCCCGACGAGCAGCAACGTCAACGCTACTTCGTTCGGAGTCTTCTGCCGCTCGGCCCCCTCGACCAAGGCGATCATGCGGTCGAGGAAGCCCTTGCCCGGCTCCACCGTCACCTTCACGCGGATCTCGTCAGAGATCACTCGGGTGCCCGCGGTAACGGCGGAGCGGTCGCCGCCCGCCTCACGGATCACCGGCGCGCTCTCGCCGGTGATCGCGGCTTCGTTGACCGAGGCGACGCCCGAGACGACCTCGCCATCCGACGGGATCAGGTCGTTGGTCTCGACCAGCACGACGTCGCCGACCCGCAGCTCGCTGGCGGGCACCTGATCATATTGCCGGCCGTCGCCCTTCAGCCGCTTGGCGGTGAGCTCGGCCTTGGTCGCGCGGAGGGAGGCGGCCTGTGCCTTGCCGCGCCCCTCGGCCAGCGCCTCGGCAAAGGTGCCGAACAACACCGTCAGCCAGAGCCAGATGACGAGTTGCAGCTTGAAGCCGGTGGCAAGGTCATCCTGGCCGATGACAAGCAGCACCGTCATCAGCACCGCGACCGTGGCGGTGACGAACATGACCGGGTTTCGGATGAGTTCCCTCGGGTTGAGCTTCACGAAGGAAGCCGCGACCGCGGGCAGGACGAGATCGGCCGTAAACAGGCCGGCGCTTTGCGTTTTCGCCATGGTGCTTCTCACGTCAGAACAGCTGGCCGCGGATCATCGCGAGATGATCGGCGATGGGGCCAAGCGCGAGGCTCGGCAGGAAGGTGAGGCCACCCAGGATCAGGATGATACCAACGAGCAGGCCGACCCACAGGGCGCCGGTGGTAGGGAAAGATCCGGCGCTTTCCGGCGTATGTCGCTTCGCCGCCAGGCCGCCGGCGATCGCCAGCATCGGCACGATGATGAAGAACCGGCCCACCCACATCGCAACGCCCAGCAGACCATTGTACCAGGGCGTGTTGGCGGTCAGCCCGGCGAAGGCGGAGCCGTTATTGGCGACCGCTGACGTGAAGGCGTAGAGGATCTCGCTGAACCCGTGCGGCCCCTTGTTGAGGGGCCCCGCGAGGCCCTGTTGCATCACGCTCGACAGGGCGGTGAGGCCGAGGATCATCAGCGGCAGCACGGCGATCGCGAGCACCGCAAGTTTCACCTCGCGTGCCTCGATCTTCTTGCCGACATATTCCGGCGTGCGTCCCACCATCAGCCCCGCGACGAACACCGCCAGGATCGCAAACAGCAGAAAGCCGTAGATGCCGGCGCCAACGCCGCCGATCACGACTTCGCCAAGCTGCATGTTGAACAGCGGGATCATGCCGCCCAGCGCCGTGAAGCTGTCATGCATGGCATTCACCGCCCCGCACGAAGCCGCCGTTGTAATGACGGAAAAGAGCGCGCTGGCGGCAATGCCGAAGCGGACTTCCTTGCCCTCCATGTTGCCGCCCGCGACCTGCAGGCTGTGCAGCACCGGATTGCCGGCCGCTTCCTGCCAATAGGTGACAGTCACCCCCGCCAGGAACAGCAGCAGCATTGCAGACAGGATCGCCCAACCCTGGCGCGTGTTGCCTACGGCCTTGCCGAACGTCCAGGTGAGCCCGACCCCGATCACGAAGATCGACAGCATCTGGATGAGGTTGGTGAGCGCGGTCGGGTTCTCGAACGGATGCGCGCTATTGGCGTTGAAGAAGCCGCCGCCATTGGTGCCCAGCATCTTGATCGCTTCCTGGCTGGCAACGGGTCCGAGCAGGATGGACTGGCGCACGCCTTCCAGGGTGGTGATATCGACGACCCCGCTCAGCGTCTGCGGCACCCCGCTCGCGATATAGAACAGCGTCAGCGCGATGCAGAGCGGCAGCAGGAGATACAGGGTGATGCGCGTGACATCGGCCCAGAAGTTGCCGATCGCAGTCGCCTCGCGGCGCGCGAAGCCGCGAAACAGCGCGAAGGCGAGCGCGATGCCGGTCGCCGCCGAAAGGAAATTGTGGATCGTCAGCCCCAGCATCTGGCTGAGGTTGGACATGGTGCTCTCGCCGCCATAGCTCTGCCAGTTGGTGTTCGTGGTGAAGCTGATGGCGGTGTTGAACGCGAGGTTCGGCGCGAGCCCCGGCAGCCCTTGCGGGTTTCCCGGCAGCACGCCCTGCAGCCGCAGGACCGCATAGGTGAACAGCATCAGCGCCACATTGAACAGCAGCATGTGCAACGCGTAGCGCCGCCAGCCCTGCTCGGCCGCCGGATCGATCCCGGCGAGCCGATAGAAGCCGCGCTCGACGGGCCCGAGGACGACATGAAATGGGGTGCGCCGCCCCTCGTACAGCGCGAACAGCCATAGGCCGACGGGCTTCGCCAACGCTACGAGAAGCGCGACGAAGCCCAGGATCAGGAACCAGCCGTGCAATGTCATGGAACCGCTCCCTTCAGAAGCGTTCGGGGCGGAGCAGCACCGCCACCAGATAGATGAGGAGGCCGACCGCGGTGATCGCGGCGAGCCACAGGTCGAGGGTCATGCCATCACCTCACGCCAGGGTTGTTCAGGCATTGTCGCAGAGCCGGGCGAGCGCGAGCGTTGCCGCCACCAGCCCGAGCATCACGAGGATCCACAGCAGGTCCTGCATCGCCGGCGCTCCTTCAGAAGGCCGCAGTCAGCGAAGCGAGGATCGTATCACCAGCAATGTTGCCGGTGCCGTCCTGGCCCTTGCTGAAACTTGGCTGCAAATACGCCGCTTCGCGGCTCGAAATGTCCGTGCCGACGTAGGAGAGGTTGAGCGTCAGGTCGCGCCATGTCGCCTCCGCGCCGAGCGACCAGTCCCAATAGTCGCCGGTGGGCGCAACCGCCGTGGCGTTGGGACCAAGCCCATCCTGCCCGCTGCTGTGGCCGATGTGCGCCTTTGTGGTGAACGGCGTGCCGTCGACCGCCAATGCCGCGTCTCCCCACAGATAGAGGTTGTCGTCCTTCGCGCCCGGGTTCGTATAGACACCGGCCGCCGCATCCGCGCCCGTGCGGTACCAGCGGCCGAGAGCCTGCTGCTTGGGCGCATAGGCCACGCCGGCGGTGAGGGTGGCGGGACCCGTGGTGCCGCTTAGTTTGACGTAAGGCTCGGCGAAGTCGGTCTTGTCCGCGCCGCCGGGGTACATGTACCAGGTGAGGCCGACGTCGAACGTTGCATGCTCCGTCAGCGCAGCCTTGTAGCCGCCGATCAGGTCGAGCTCCATGTTGGCGCCCCCGAACGTGCCCCAGCCGGCGAGGTTCGATCCCCAGGCACCGACGTAAAAGCCGCTGTCGTGCGCAACGGTCACGCCGGCCTGCACGGCCATGTCGCGATCGGTTTGCGAAATACCGCGGAAGCGATAGTCCGATGCGATCGCCGCCGAGCCGCTCACCGTCAGCACCGGCGCGTGCGCAGCATCGCTGACAGCCGACGCTTCATCTGGCGCTCCCTGCGCCCGTGCGAGACCCGGCAGCGCGAGAAGCGCCATCGCCGCGGTCGACCAAAGAAGCTTCATCATTTTCCCTCGTGGAGCGGCTTCAATCCAGGATCGGAGGAGCCGTCAGGGAAAGCGATTAGGCGCGCCCGGCGTTGGAATTCGAGCGCGATTCAGACCAATCGCATATAGTCGGCATATGGTTCTGCAGCTGTCCGGGGAGCGGCTGGAGCTACGGCCACCGATGAAGTCGCGATGTGTCGTTTCAAGATATAAGGATGTCTTTATATCCCGGTTGACAGGGCGGGCAGGATGGTGTTGGATCCTCTTGTCGAGGTTCCCCATCCCAGGCGTGGCGGTGGGGCTAAGACGGGAAGCCGGTGGTGTCCTTCAGGGGCAGAATCCGGCGCTGCCCCCGCAACTGTAAGCGGCGAGCGGCGGCTCCATTTCGTGTCACTGGGCTTTGCAACAAGCCCGGGAAGGCCGGAGCCACCGCGTTGACCCGTGAGCCAGGAGACCTGCCTCGGACGCCATAACGTTCCTCGGACGGGGGTTCCTCCGGTGGATCGCGCTTGACGCACGGTCCGCGGCTTCACGCCCCCTTGGCCTGTCTCCGCCCTGCGCGCTCTTCCGTGACCCCTGCCCCCTAAAGCCAGGTGAGTCATGACGAATAGCGGGTTTACGTTCACGATCAGCAGCATCCCGTTCGACGAGGAATATCGCCCGGCCGACAACACGCGGATCACCACCAACTTCGCGAACCTCGCGCGGGGGGAGAGGCGGCAGGAAAACCTCCGCAACACGCTGGTGATGATCGACCATCGCCTCAATTCACTCCTCCCCTGGGACAATCCGACCGCCGACCGCTACGCAGTCGAGTTGAACATCATCTCGGCAGCGCTCCGCGTCGCTGCGGACGAGCGTGACGAAGCGTTTCCGCTGATCGAGATCCTGCACACCATCGTCGTCGACAACACCACGGGCGAACGTACCGACGGGATGGTCGGCAACAACTTCTCGTCCTACGTGCGGGACTATGATTTCAGCGTGGTCCTGCCGGCCCATCTGAAGAGCGGAAACACCGGCACGCCCGATCGCTTCGGGGATCTTCACGGCAACCTGTTCAAGCACTTCCTCGTGTCCAGCGCCTACCGGGATCATTTCCGCAAGCCCCCGGTCATTTGCCTGAGCGTATCGAGCAAGGAAGTCTATCACCGCACAGCGAATGCACATCCCGTACTGGGGGTGGAGTACCGGAACGACTACTGCTCTCCGACCGACCAGTATTTCGCAAAGATGGGCATGAAAGTACGGTACTTCATGCCACCGCACAGCGTCGCACCGCTATCCTTCTATCATATCGGCGATCTGATCAGCGACTATACCAACATTGAACTCGCCAGTACGATCAGCACCATGGAGACGTTTCAGAAGATCTACCGTCCCGAGATCTACAACGCCAACTCCGTAGCGGCCGAGCTTTACCGGCCAAGCCTGAACTATCAGGACTATTCGCTGACCCGCATCGTCTACGATCGTGAGGAGCGCAGCCGGCTCGCCTTTGAGCAGGGCAAATTCGCCGAAGAGCATTTCATCAAGCCGCATGGTGCCGCGCTTCAGCGCTGGCTTGCGACCTGCGACCTCTGAACCTCACGAACAGGATTCCATCATGACGAGATTGTTGCCGACGACGACCGCGGGCAGCCTGCCAAAGCCCTCCTGGCTCGCCCAGCCCGAAACCCTGTGGTCGCCGTGGAAGCTGGAAGGCGAGGAATTAATCGCGGGCAAGCAGGACGCGCTGCGCCTCGCGGTCAACGACCAGCGGCGGGCGGGGATCGAGATCCTTGGCGACGGCGAACAGACGCGCCAGCATTTCGTCACGACGTTCATCGAGCATCTCGACGGCGTCGACTTCGAGAAGCGCGAGGTCGTCCGCATCCGCAACCGCTATGATGCCAGCGTGCCGACCGTCGTCGGCGCCGTCTCCCGCCCCCGCTCCGTCTTCGTCGACGATGCGCGGTTCCTGCGCGTGCAGACCGACCGGCCGATCAAATGGACGCTGCCCGGGCCGATGACGATGATCGATACCCTCTACGACGCGCACTACAAGAGCCGGGAGAAGCTGGCATGGGAGTTCGCCTGCATCCTCAACGAGGAAGCCCGCGAGCTGGAAGCTGCCGGCGTAGACATCATCCAGTTCGACGAGCCCGCGTTCAACGTGTTCTTCGATGAAGCGAATGACTGGGGGATCGCCACGCTGGAGCGCGCGGCCGAGGGGCTGAAGGCCGAGACCGCGGTGCACATCTGCTATGGCTATGGCATCAAGGCCAATACCGACTGGAAGCAGACGCTCGGCTCCGAATGGCGGCAGTATGAGGAGACCTTCCCCAAGCTCCAGAAGTCGAAGATCGATATCATCTCGCTGGAATGCCAGAACTCGCGCGTGCCCATGGACCTGATTGAACTCATCCGCGGCAAGAAGGTGATGGTCGGCGCCATCGATGTCGCGACCAACACCGTGGAAACGCCGGAACAGGTCGCTGAGACCCTGCGCAAGGCGCTGGCCTTCGTCGACGCGGACAAACTCTATCCCGCCACAAACTGCGGCATGGCCCCCCTGCCCCGTGCCGTCGCCCAGGGAAAGTTAAAGGCGCTCACAGAGGGAGCGGAGATCGTGCGGAGAGAGATATCGGCGTGATCGTCCTTGCCACCTAGTCGGCGCCGGACGCGATCGGTTCGGCAAGCTGTCCGACGGTCAGAACCCCTAATACTCTGCGGCACTGGCTGAAGTGCTTATCGCCGCGCTACGCTGGACCCGGCCGGCTACCGCCGGACCAGGGCGACTCCGGGCGCACGCGGCGAACCGCCAGAAGGCGTGGGCCACGCAGAACGGGAAGGAGCAACGACAATGGGCTACATCACCACCGATGACGGCGTCGAGATCTTCTACAAGGACTGGGGCCCCAAGGACGCGCAGCCGGTCCACTTCCACCACGGCTGGCCCTTGTCGTCCGACGACTGGGATGCCCAGATGCTGTTCTTTCTGCAGCACGGATATCGCGTCGTCGCGCACGACCGGCGGGGCCACGGCCGGTCGGCGCAAGTGCCGTTCGGGCACGACATGGACCATTATGCGGCCGACGTGAACGCGCTGGTCGAGCAGCTCGGCCTGCGCAACGTCGTCCATATCGGCCATTCCACCGGTGGCGGCCAGGTGGCGCGGTATGTCGCCCGCTACGGCGAGCCGCAGGGACGGGTTGCGAAGGCAGTGCTGGTCGCCGCGGTCCCGCCATTGATGCTCAAGACCGAAAGCAATCCGGACGGCACCCCGCTGGAAGTGTTCGACAGCTTCCGCTCGGCGCTGGCGGCCAACCGTGCGCAGTTCTTCCTCGATGTCGCGTCGGGGCCCTTCTACGGCTTCAACCGACCGGGCGCCGAGGTGACGGAAGGGACGATCCGGAACTGGTGGCGGCAAGGCATGATGGGCAGCGCCCAGGCCCATTATGAAGGCATCCGGGCGTTCTCGGAGACGGATCAGAGCGAGGATCTCAAGGCGATCAGCGTCCCGACGCTGGTCCTGCAAGGGGACGATGACCAGATCGTACCCTATAAGGCGGCGTCGCTGTTGCAGGCGAAACTGCTGCAGAACGGCACGCTGAAGATCTACGAGGGGCTGCCGCACGGGATGCTGACCACCCATGCCGAGCTGATCAACCCGGACATCCTGGCCTTCATCGAGGGTTAGCCGGGGGATGTCGCGCGGAGCAAGCCACCGCTCTTTCCTCTGACGGCATTGGCCGTCGGCGCCGGCCCGAGCAAGGAGTAGGCGCCGACGACCACCTGCCGCGGAGGTGAACAAGCCGCCGCTTCAGATCGCCGTGAGCACGATCTTGCCGCGCAAATGGCCTTCAGCAGCCCTCTCATGGGCGAGCCTGGCGTCAGACAGGGGAAAGATGCTGTCGATGACGACCCGTACCGTGCCGTCGTCCAGCAGCGGCGCGATCTCGGCGAGCTGCGCTCCGCTTGAGCGAACCTGCGTGGTCGACACCGTGACGCCCAGCCGGCCAGCCTCGCCATCGTCTTCATACCCAAGGCCGAAGACGGGAAACAGCGCCCCGCCCCGCTTCAGCGTGCGGAGGAACCGCACGGTGCTCGGACCGCCCACTGCGTCCACGACCAGGTCGACGTTCCGAATGCTGTCTTCGGGAGCGGTTCTTCGATAATCGACGACCTCGTCGGCCCCGAGGTCGCGCAGCAGCGCCTCGCTGTCGCCGGACGCTGCCGCGATGACATGAGCTCCCTGCCATTTCGCCAGCTGCACCAGCAGATGGCCCACGCCCCCTGCCGCACCGCTGACGAGCACGGTCTTCCCCTTGAGCGGCACCGGCACATGGGGTTCGGGCTGAAGCGGGTTTGGCGCGTCATGTCCCTGTTCGATCAGGAACTGCCAGGCGGTCAGCAGCGACATAGGCGCCGCGGCTGCATGGACATGATCGATCCCGATCGGCTTGAGCGCCAGCTCGGTCGCCGAAACCGCGACATATTCCGCATAGGCTCGGCTACCGCCCGCCAGCCCGCTCGGGAAGCGGACCATCGAATACACGGCATCTCCCGGAGCGAACCCGCTCACGTCCGGCGCTACCGCTTCGACGACGCCGGAAATATCGGTCCCGGGGATGATCGGAAACGTCATGGCGGGGCGCCATTCCGGGGGGAGCATTGCATAGCCCTGGCGCAAATACCAATCCGGCGGATTGACCCCGATCGCATGGACCCGGACCAGAACCTCGCCGGCTTGCAGGGTCGGCTTGGGCGCATCCTCATAGGTCAGGACCCCGGGTCCGCCGAATGCGTGCAGCCGAACCGCCTTCATTACCTCCGTCACATCAACCTCCGTCGAGCATCTTGTGTTCGACGCATCATCTAGCCGCTGCGAAGGGATTGATAATGAGCCCGAAGTTCGGTTCACTGATGCCGTGAAGGAACAGATTGTCCTTGAGCGGCTGACCGGCCTCATCGCCTTCGCGCGCGCCGGCTCCCTCGGCAGCTATACTGCGGCGGCTCGAGTGCTCGGGATCTCGCCCTCGGCGGTGAGCAAGAGCGTGCAGCGGCTGGAACAGCAGCTCGGCATCTCTCTGTTCACACGAACGACCCGTTCGCTCACGCTTACCCCGGAGGGGCGTGACCTTCATGAGCGCGCGCTGAAGCTCCTCCAGGACGCGGAGGCGATCGGCCAGGCCGCGATGGCAGCGCGGAGCGAACCGTCGGGCACGCTGCGGATCGCCGCGTCGCTGCCGATCGGGCTTCATTTGATCGCACCCATCCTTCCCGCCTTCCGATCGCTTCATCCAAAGGTGACAATCGACCTCAGGATTGACGATCAACTCATTGATATCGTGGAGCAGGGTATCGATGTCGCAGTCCGGATTGGCGAACTGGCGGACTCGGGGTTGCTGTCGCGTCAACTCACGCGCTTGCGTCTTTGCGCCTATGCCTCGCCCGCCTACCTCGCCGCCCGTGGAACGCCTCTCCACCCCGACGATCTTGCGAGCTACGAAACCGTCAACTTGCGCTATCGGAGCTCCGGTCAGCTTTTCCGCTGGCCCTTTCGTATAGGTGGCCGCGAGGTCGAGATCATTCCCTCCTCCGGCGTTGTGGTGGATGCCAGCGAAGCGGTCGTGGCAACCCTGGTCGCCGGGGGCGGGATCGGCATGACGGCCGACTTTGTCGCGGCCCCTTATGTGGCACGCGGCGAACTCGTCCCGCTGCTGACGGAGTTCGCCGTCGAGCGACACGGGGTGACGGCCCTATGGCCAGAAAGCCGGCGCGCCAATCCCGCGGTTCGTGCCTTTCTCGACCATCTGCACCACGCGGCAAGGCAGATCGCGGGTGCGGCATTGCCCAGCGACTAACTTCGCGAGCCCACCGCCGCAGACGCCCCACCCATCAAAAACTTGGAATTGCCGTCGACCTTAGCCACAGGGGTGCAATGAATGTGTTCTTGGATTTCGAAGCGTCGTCGCTCGACAGTGACAGCTACCCGATCGAGGTGGCGTGGGTGTTCCAGGACGGCCGGTCGGAGAGCCATCTGATCGCGCCGGCCCCGCATTGGACCGACTGGGATCCGGCGTCGGAAGCCATCCACGGGATCCGCCGGCAGACGCTCATCGATGAAGGGGAGACGCACGAATTCGTCGCGAACAGGATGGTCGAAGTCCTGGACGGACATGACCTCTTCGCAAGTGCGCCCTCGTGGGATGGCAAGTGGATGAGCGCTCTGCTGCGCGGCGCCGGGCTCGCGCGCGATGCGCTTCGTCTCCGTGACACCGACGATGCCCTGCGCGAAACAGCCACCGACATCCTCAAGCCATACTTCCCGCCCACTCGCCTCCCCGTAGCAGTCCACAACCTGATCGCGAGCGTGGACGTCGGGAGCGACGGCCCGCCGGCGCACCGCGCCTTGGCGGATGCCACTGCGGAGTATGAGAAGTGGCGCGCGGTCCGGACAGCGGCGCGTGAGCTGATCGCGACCCTGTGAGGCCTGCCGGTCGAGACGGTACCAGACGCAGTATTTTGAGGATCGCGACAACTGCGCACCGCTAGGCGATGATCTCCCGAACGAAGTCGAGGAAGGCTTCAACCTTGGCCGGCATCAGCCGCGCAGCACGATGGTAGGCGTAGAGCGGGAATGTCTCGTCCGACCATTGCGGAAGCAGGTGAACCACCCGCCCCGACGCCAGGATGTCGCGGGCATATAGTTCGAGCAGTTGGGCAACCCCGGCGGCGCCCATGCAAGCCCCGACGAGCCCGCCGGTGTCGTTGACCAGAAGCCGGCTTTCCGGCGTGAACGGGACCGTCTCACCGACACGCTGGAATTCCCATTCGAACGGGCGTCCGGTTGCGGGATCGCGGATCAGAATACAGCGGTGCCCCTTCGTGAGATCTTGCGGCGCAAGTGGTGTCCCGTGGGTCGCGAGATACTCTGGCGAAGCACAGGTCAGCACGCGTGTCTCCAGAAGCAGTTCTGCCTGAACCGCGTGCGCGTCGACCTCTCCGAAGCGGACGGCGACATCCATGGCCTCGCCCACGAAGTCCCCGATCGCATCCCGCACGAACAGCTCGACCGAGAGCTCTGGGTATCGATCGAGGAACTCCTGAAGTCTCGGCGCCAGCACGTAGTGCCCGAAGGTCGCATCCACGTTGATCCGCAGTCGGCCCCGGACGCGGACTTTGGCTGCCGCCGCCACCGCTGCTGCCTCTTCGATCCCGGAAAGCAGCGGCACGACCATTTCGTAGAACAGGCGCCCCTCGTCCGTGAGAGAGATCGCGCGGGCACTGCGGTTGAAGATCCGGATTCCGATCCGCTCCTCAAGACGCGCTACCGCGCGACTGACTGCGGGTTGCGTGAGCCCGATCGCGTCCCCCGCACGCGCGAAGCTGCCTGCTTCGACAACTGCCGACATCACCCCAATTCCGCCGAGCAGTCGGCCGTCGAACGTCATGACGCGTACTTTCTGTCATCTCTGCCCTGACAACTATGCATTTTTGTTTTCCCCGCGCGAGTCCTAGCTCTGCTGCACAACGCTTCCGAACGGAGGCAGGCGACCCAGGAGAGCGAGATGGGCAGCAATGGAAAGGTTGCACTGGTAACCGGGGCCTCGCGAGGCATCGGTGCTGCAGTCGCCAGGCGGCTGGCGGGTGACGGTTTCAAGGTCATCGTGAACTATGCGGGCAGCGAGAGCGCTGCCGCGGCAGTGGCGGCCGATATCCGTGCCGCCGGCGGCGAAGCGATCGTCGTCCAGGCCGACGTCGGCAACAGTGCAGACGTCGCCGCCTTGTTCGATCAGGCGATCGAAGCCTTTGGCGGGGTCGACGTCGTCGTCAACAATGCCGGCATCATGAAGCTGGCGCCCATTGCGGAGAGCAGCGACGAACTGGTCGACGATACCATCGCGACCAACCTGAAGGGCGTCTTCAACATGTGCCGCGCAGCCGCGCAGCGGATGCGGAACGACGGGCGGATCATCAACTTCTCGTCGAGCGTGATCGGGATGCGCCTGCCGACCTACGGCATCTACATCGCCACCAAGGCTGCCGTCGAAGGGCTCACGCAGGTTCTGGCGCAGGAGATGCGCGGGCGCGGCATCCGGGTGAACGCCGTGGCGCCCGGACCGGTCGCGACCGAGTTGTTCCTGAAGGGCAAGGACGCCGACCTGCTCGACAAGATGGCGAAGATGAACCCGCTCGAGCGGCTGGGCGAGCCAGACGATATCGCACGCGTGGTGTCGTTCCTGGCGGGACCCGACGGCGCATGGATCAACGGCCAGACCGTGCGCGCAAACGGCGGAATGTGCTGATCCGTCGCACGCGCGGGCAAGTCGCACACCGATTGGATCGAAGGAGAGGAACCATGGGCACTCTAGGCAAGACGGTCGTCATCACAGGCGGCACCAAGGGCGTCGGTCGAGCGATCGCCGTACACCTCGCCACCCTCGGTTACGACCTTGCGCTCAGCTATTCATCGGATGAGGGCGCGGCAGAGGAAACTGGCGCGGCAATTCGCGCGGCCGGCGGCGACTGCCTTGTCGTCAAGGCGGATGGTCGACGGCGCGAGAGCGTCGAAGATCTCTTCCGCCAGACCGCGGCCCGCTTCGGCGACATCTATGCGGTCATCGCAAACGCGGGCGTCGAAAACGTCGAGTCCCCCTTCGCCGAGATGGCGGAGGACGAGATGGACCGCGTCGTCGACACCAACTTCAAGGGCACCTTCTTTACCCTTCAGCAGGCAGCGCGGAGCGTCGTCGATGGCGGCCGGATTATCGCGACCGCCTCGACGATCGCCAGCTACCCGCCGCCGGGATCAGGCGTCTACGCCGGCACCAAGGCTGCCGTGCGGGTGATGATCGAAGTGCTGTCGCTTGAACTCGGCCCGCGCGGGATCACCGTGAATTCGCTCAACCCGGGACCCGTCGGGGGCGCCGGAATCTTCACAAACATGTCGGACGATCAGCGGGAAGCGTTCGAGAAGCAGACACCTATGGGCAGGCTCCCCCGACCCGAAGATCTCGTCGGCACGGCCGCATTCCTGCTCTCAGACGGGGCGGCCATGGTGAGCGGTCATCACCTTGCCGTCACCGGCGGCTTCCGCGTCTAAGGAGTGACGATCATGAAGGTCGCGTTCAAAATGGCTGCATTTGTCGTCGCCACCTCGCTCACCGGGTTCGCTCCTGCCTCCGCCCAAGGCCAAGGGCCCGCAAGCGTCGTGCAGCCGTCGAATTCGAACATCGAGATCATACGAAGTGCATTCGACGCTTGGACCGCCGGGGGCACGCGCTTCTTCGATGACGTTCTGTCCCCGGATGTGCGGTGGACAATCAGAGGGTCCGGACCGGCTGCGCGAACCTACATCGGCAAGGACGATTTCGTGCGCGAGGCGGCGGCACCGCTGGCCGCGCGGCTCGCCGGACCGATCAAGCCGACGGTTCGGCACCTGCTCGCAGACGGTGACCTGGTGGTCGCGATCTGGGACGGCGCCGCCGTCGCCCGCGATGGAAAGCCGTACAATAACAGCTTCGTGTGGATCTTCCGGATGCAGGAGGGGAAGGCGGCGGAAGTCGAAGCCTTCCTGGACCTAGACCGCTATTACGGGGTCTTACGTCGCGTTCCCGTGCGCTGAGAACCGCCCCCGTGGAGGTGGGATCGGGGAGTGCTTTCGCTTTGCCGAAGCCCGTGCAAGAAAGGTTCGGCGTTCTATACTTGGCGGTTGGCGGTGCCCTCTGTCTCAGCGGTAGCCTTGGGCTTTGGGAGTTCGCCTTTAGCTACGCGATGACGCTGTTCGCCTACGCAGAACTGTCGGGATGTCGCGGTATCACGATGGGTCGATCCCTCTGGAGCTTTCTTCATCGGCATCGCAAGCCAATCACGAAGATCGAACCAGGTTCATCCTTCGGCTGCACGACCTGCGACCCTGTGCTCGCACTCCGGAACGCCATGGGCGCACCGACCGCGTGGGCGGTCGCCGGACGCTCACATCCGCAACAGACGTGTCCGGCAAGCTGTACGATCTGCCGCGGCGGAGGAGCGGCTGCGCTGCCGGGACTAAACGCCGTTCCCTTTTCCGCGACGCAGTTGCGCGACTGACGGCACTACTGCGCCAGTATCGGCTGCTCTACCTCAGCTATCGCCATGAACAAGCGGAAGCAGCCGTGACCCATATCCTTGCCTTGAACAGCAGCATCGCGGGTGAAACATCCGTGTCGCGAGCACTGGTTGCGGAGACCATTTTGCGGCTGCGCGAAAAGCACCCTGAGGCATCGCTGACGCTTCGGGATCTTGGCGAGGCACCGGTGGCGCATCTCACCCCCTATACCGTTGCCGGCGTCCGAGGGGTTCCTGCTACCGACGCTGAGTTGGCCACGCAGGCGCTGTCCGACACGCTGATTGCCGAGTTGGAGCAGGCCGACATCCTCGTCATCGGTGCGCCGATGTACAACTTCAGCATTCCGACATCCTTGCGCGCATGGTTCGACCACGTCCTGCGTCCGCGTGTCACCTTCTCGTACAGCGAGAGCGGACCGCAAGGTTTGATGATGGGCAAGCGCGCGATCGTGGTCGAAACTCGGGGCGGCTTATACTCCGAGGGACCGTCGAAGGCCGTGGACTTCCAGGAGCCTTACCTCCGACAGCTCCTCGCCTTCATCGGCATCACGGACGTTACCTTCATTCACGCTGAAAAGCTGGGTTTTGGCCCGGAGGCCCGAGAACTCGCCGTGCAGTCTGCGACGACGAGAATTGTCGAAGCGGTCGTGTAAACACCGCGGCAGAGCCCGGTCCCTCTCTGACGTTCCCACAACTGCGACAGTCTGTGTCGCATGTTGGCGCTACCGCATTCAGATAAGGTGACGGTACACTGGCGGGGCGCTGGGGCGTCCTGCAGGACGCGTTCGGCTTCCGGGGGAGGTCGCGTTGTTCAACCCAGCCGGGGGTGATCGTCGACGCGTGATGTCGGCTCCCGATACCGACATGGCTGGTCCGCAGCCCTTATTTCGCACGCCAGGATGCAGGAGCAATCATATGAGCAAAGTCGAAGACAACCCGTCCGAAGGCCGGTTCGAGCTGGAGATCGATGACAGCCACGAGATCGCGGCCGCTTATTATAAACGGCGGGGAGAGCGGCTTGTGCTCACCCACACCATCGTCCCAGAGCGGTTTTCCGGACGCGGGATCGGTTCGCAACTGGCACAGGGCGTCTTCACCGCGATCCGTGAGAGCGGGCGCAAGGCCGTTCTGGTCTGCCCCTTCATGACGGCCTTCTACGCCCGCCACCCGGAATATGCCGATGTCGTCGATGCCGACGCCAGCGAGGGAGTGGGACATGATTGACCTCGTCATCGATCAACGGCGCCGCGACCTGGGCGGCGGCTTCGAGGTCGGCCGCGTCCTGCCCTTTGCGAAGCGCCGCATGGTCGGGCCGTTCATCTTCTTCGATCATATGGGTCCGATCGACCTGGCTCCCGGCCTGGACCGCAGCCTCGACGTCAGGCCGCATCCTCATATCGGCCTCTCGACGGTGAGCTACCTGTTCTCCGGGCAGATCATGCATCGCGACAGCCTCGGATATGAGCAGGAGGTGCGGCCATATGAAGTGAACTGGATGACCGCGGGCAGCGGCATCACGCACAGCGAACGCTTCGAACATGCGCGCCAGCATGGCGACCATCTCCACGGCATCCAGGCATGGGTCGCGCTGCCGGATGGGCTTGAGGAGACTGCCCCGAGCTTTTCGCACCACGCCGGCAGCGACCTGCCCCAATGGGAGGAAGCCGGCGTGACCGGACACCTCATCGCGGGCAGCGCCTACGGCCTGACAGCGGGAGCGTCGACCTTCTCCCCGCTGTTCTACGCGCATCTCGAATTAGCACCCGGATCTACCGCCGAGATCCCGGATGGCCATTCGGAACGCGCGCTGTACATCGCCAAGGGTACGGTTGAGGTTGACGGCCGCCGGTACGAGGCCGGCAAGATGCTGGTGTTCGGCGCCGGGATCTCGCGCGTAACCGCCTCGACGCAGGCGACCGTAATGGTTCTGGGCGGAGAGCCGCTCGGCGAACGTTTCATCTACTGGAACTTCGTTTCGTCTTCCAAGGACCGGCTTGCGCAGGCGGCATCGGATTGGAAAGCGGGACGCATGAAGCTGCCGGACGCCGATGATCAGGAGTTCATCCCGCTGCCCGATACTCCTGCTCCCCCGGCCGCGCCTGCGTGGTCATGATCGTGAGCCCACGATTGATTGCCGCCGAACACGATCAGGATAACGAACGGGCCCACTCAGGAAGGCTTGGGCGAGGGAAATACTAGGATGGCACCTCGCACCCATGTTGCGGTTTCCGAGACTGGCGAAAGCCCGTTCGCCGTCCGTATCGAGACAAGCGCTCATCATCTCATCGGCGACGAGCCCATCAGCGCGGGCGGCGGCGGACTGGGACCAACCCCGTTCGACCTGATGACCGCGGCCCTGGCGGAATGCACGGCCATGACGGTGCGCTGGTTCGCACGGCAACAGGGCTGGCCCCTGGAGCATGTCGAGGTCGAGGTCGAACACCGCAAGGTGGTGCTGGTAGGCACGACCTCGCCCGTGGACCTGTTCGAGAAGGCGATCTCCCTTCGGGGACCGCTGCTGACCGACGAGCAGTTGCAGCGCCTTCTCGACGTAGCTGGGAAGTGCCCGATCCAGCGCGTTCTGGAAGGCACGCCCAAGATCACGTCGATCCTGCGACACCGCCTCTAGGTTGCTTGCCCCGGGGCGTTGGACCCGGGAGGCCGTTGATGCGTCTTCGGGGCAAGCCACTCGGTTTCTCCAGCCCAGGCAACCTCAGGCGAGCGGTTCCGGAATAGGCCGCAGGATGAGATGATCGCGGCCGGACATCTCGTCCCCTTGCACCTGCTCGCACAGGCGTTGCACGTCGCGTCGGCGGATATCCTCGACCGCTTCGTCGACCTCCTCCTCGGCAAAGCCCAAGGCTCGCAGGCCAGCTGCGCCCAGCAGATAGGCGGATTCCACCGTCTCCCGGATTTCGTAGTCGACGCCCGCGCGGATCAACTCCACGGAATGCCCGCGATCATAGCTGCGCACCATCAGCTTCGCCTGCGGGAACTCGTGCTGGGCCAGTTCCACGATACGCGTCGCGACGGCGGGGTCGTCAACGCACACCAATATCCCGTCGACATTGCCCGCGCCTGAGTGCTGCAACGTGTCCAGGCGCCGGCCATCGCCGAAGAATACCTTGAAGCCAAAGCGCGCGGCGTCGCGGATGCGGCCGGGGTCATTGTCGATAACCGACAGGTCGATCCCTCTGGACAGGAGCGGCTGAGATGCGATCTGGCCGAACCGCCCAAAGCCGATCAGCAAGATGCGACCCTTGAGCTCGCGAGCGAATTCCACACCCTCGAGGGACGTTCCCGACCCCATCATCCGTTCGACCGCGATCATGAACAACGGCGTTGCCGCCATCGAGAGGATCACGACCGTGGAGAAGATCGCATTCGCGCGCGGATCGATCACGCTCTCGGCGACCGCTGCGGCATAGAGCACGAACGCGAACTCGCCGCCTTGCAGGAACATGGAAGTGCGGTGAAGCGCCTGGCGAGATGAGCTGCCAAATAGCCGGGCCACCGCGAACACGACAGCACCCTTCACGATCGTAAAGCCGGCAAGCATCGCGACAAGAAGCCGCCATTCCGCCGCGACCACACGCAGATCGAGCGACATACCGACGGCCAGAAAGAACAGACCCATCAGCAGGCTGCGAAACGGCTCGACGTCGCTCTCGATCTGGTGCCGGTAACTGGAGCTCGACAGCATGACCCCGGCGAGGAACGCGCCCATCGCCATCGAGAGGCCGACCGCGTCCATGAGCAGTGCAGCGCCGAGAATGACGAGCAATGCTCCCGCCGTCAGCACCTCGCGGGTTCGCGCGCGCGCCAGGAGAGCGAAGAACGGATTGAGTGCCCAACGCGAGACCGCCAGCAGCAGCAGCAAGGCCCCGATCGCCAGAAGGACTGCCTTCCAATCCGATTCCGCGCTGGCGAGAGGCGTCAGGAAGGCGATGGTGGCGAGCAACGGCACGATCATGAGATCCTCGAACAGGAGGATCGAAATCGCCTTCTGCCCCTCGCCAGTCGAAGTCTCCCCCCGCTCCTGCAGCACCGACATGATCACGGCAGTGGAGGAAAGGACGAAGCCGGAGCCCGCAATGAACGCCGCCGGCCCGGACAGGCCGAACAGGAACCATCCCGTGATGGAGAGGGCGACGATCGCCGCAGCCACCTGGACGAGCCCCAGGCCGAAGATCTGGTTCCGCATCGCCCATAGCTTTACCGGCCGCAGTTCCAGCCCGATCACGAACAGGAACATGACCACGCCCAGTTCCGAAAAGTGCAGGATCGCCTGAGGATCGTCGAACAACCCGAGGATGGACGGACCGACCAGGACACCGGCAGCGAAATATCCGAGGACAGACCCAAGACCGAGCCAGCGAAACAGTGGCACCGCGACCACGGCCGCCGTCATCAGAACAACAGCAGGACCGATCGTGTCCCCCAGGCTTGCATCGGTCATCGGATCGTCTTTCGGCTTTTGTACATGTGCGGACAGGCAGTCTGCATTGACTGAGATACCATGCGCTCTCCTGCCCCATAGGCGCACTTAGCGACACTCTGTGTAGCAGGAAGCGGAACGCTGGGGGGCGCCGGCCACTTGCTGTCTTCGCCCGCGTGCCGTCGTTGAGCGCGGTTGGAAACCGGAATCACCGAGTTATAGTAGGCAATGGGCAGGGGCTTGCTTCGTCTATGGCCACCAGCGCGCTTTGTCAGCATTGGCCAAAGAGTACCCCGAACCGCAAGTCCTATCAAAGTCGAAATGCGGATGCAGGGTGCTTCTACTCTGCTTGCCGCAACGGCCTCCTCGTTCCTTGTTGCCTTGGCGACGCGAGCCGGTTAGCTTCAGCAATCGATTGCAGACGGTCTGAGAGGAGAGGGTTAGCGGACGCACTTCATTTGGCGCGGCAGCCAAAGATCGCTCGCTACCTCGCCCTTCCTCCCGCATCCGGAGTAAGATAGCAATCGATTGCGGATTCCGGTCGCGCGTAGGCTGCTCATCAATCCCGGCTCGTCGCCTCAGCCACCGCTCAGAAACGGACGCACGAACGACCGGTTTCGGAGATCGCGCCTCGCCAGACTGAACGGCCTAGTCGGGCGCAAAGCCGCCGAATGGCAGCCTTCCTCGCCATGACGACGGGATCAACGACCCGGCAACGGCTGCAGGCGCAACGCTCCTTCGTCATCGCGAATGTCGCGCAGGATCGCGGTCTCGGAGACTTCGCCGGTCGTCATGTCGTAGCGCATGCGGACCGCCAGATCAGTCCTGCACGGCCCCTTGCCCGGTTCGTGGACGCTGCACGCAAGCACATAGGTGCGCAACACGTCCAGCCGTTGCGGGTCGAGCTTTGTGCCGTGAAACTCCACATGGTGTTGGATATGGCCGGGCTGGCGCTGCGCGGACAGGACATCGCGTGCCAGAGCTGCCAGGCGGTCCCTCATCTCCGGTCTCAGGAGATGGCGCGGGTGAAGACGCAGTGCGCCTGGCGTCAGTTGCGTTTCCTCCGGCCCTACAAAGGTCAGGTATTGGGGTTCGTCCGCCCTTGAACGGTCGATCGACTTCTCGAAGCTCGGCTCGGGATCCGGAGGTGCGGCCTTGCCCGGACGGGGCAACAGGATGCCAAGCGAGAGACCGCGCTGCTCAGGTGTCGCATTGTCCGGCAGGGCGGCCCGGAAAGCGGCAATGCAGGTCCCCAGCCGATCGAGAGCAGGCTGCTGATCAGCCCGGTCCATGTCCAGTTCTATGTCGGTGCGAAAACTCGGGTCGAGCTTGCTCGCATCCACGCCCAAGATGGCAATGCCGCAGGACGGCAGGGTTTGCGCCATGGCCTTGAGCTTTGCGCCCGCCGCCGTGCCGTTCACATAGGCGGTGCGCAATTGTTGCTCGCAATGCGCGCCGACGCGGCATTTGGCCGGATCGTGATCGACGTAGAGCCGGATGCGGCTGAACGGATCGCCCTTCCTGGTGAAGATTACGGCATATTGACCTTTCATCATCTGCGTGTCGAACACGTCCAGCTGTTCAGGGAAGACGGCCTCGGCAAGCGTCGTAGCGGCCTCGATGGATCCCTGCCGGTCGCCGCAACCGGTCAACAGCAATGTCCCAGCGGCAATGGCCGCATAATGTGCCAGCCTCATTCGGGCCGGCCTCCGCATGGCCCGATTACGCGGTCGACGCGCAGGACGGGTAGGTCGCCCTCACCGCTGATCAACCGCCCATCGATAGCTAGGCAGGCGCGCTCTTCCCATGCGGTAGTGATCGCCGCCAGCAGCGCCGCATCCCCGATCATCGGCGGCGGAGGCGTTTCCCCATCCATATCGGCATAGAGCATCCGGTCGCGCGCGGCATGGCTCTGCTCGTCCGGAACGAACACGCCCCGCGAGGGACAGGGAAGGCGCACACATTTGATTCCCGTATCACCGACGTGAATCCGCATCGGCCCGACATCACCCGGCGACGCCACCAGCGGTTCAGGCAAGCCGGAAGGAAAAGCGGCGGCCTGTAACGAGAGGAAGAGGATGCTAGCGATTGGGGAGGCCATTGCTTCTCCTTGTCTCTCGTATCTCGTCCTTGCGCGCCAGCATGTCGTTGCGCAGCGCGACCAGCCCCTCTCGTGTCTTGGCGAACTGCGCGGGAAAGGCGCTTCTGGATGTGAAATGGTTGGCGTGAGCCGCGTCCCAGACGAGGGCAGCATCGATCTCCCGCACGGCGCCGTGGACGTCGCCGAATGCATATTCGTTGATCGCGCGCCCGACCGACTCCGACAGCGCGGAAAACAGGATCCGCTCATCAGCAGCGTTCGGTGGATCGGTCATCAGGTGGAAGCGGTAGCGCAGTTGCCCGATATAGAACCAGCGCACCGCTTCGTCGCGGCGCCCCGCACCCATCAGTTTTGACGCCAACATATAGAGCGCTGCAGGGTGGGCGCGTTCGGCGCCTGCAATGATCTGTTCGGGCGTCAGCTGCTCCAGATCACGCTGCGAGGGCATT
Source organism: Sphingomonas sp. 3-13AW (assembly GCF_049311085.1). Taxonomy (NCBI): domain Bacteria; kingdom Pseudomonadati; phylum Pseudomonadota; class Alphaproteobacteria; order Sphingomonadales; family Sphingomonadaceae; genus Sphingomonas; species Sphingomonas sp. 3-13AW. The sequence goes on from NZ_JASNVZ010000021.1 coordinate 60,121, forward strand.
CCCTTCTTTTCCGCCACGGCCCCTCCCGTCTGCGTGCTGGCAGTGGCGGGCAAGGCCACGATCGCCAGCAGGGGCAGTAACCACCCTCTCATCGATCCAGCATCCTGCGCCACCAAGGCGCGGGGACTGGCCGGAAGGCGGCACCGTCCTCACTCGCAAGCCAGGTGTCGCGATAGTCCCGAAACCGATTGTCGAGCAGATTCCCGCCCAGCCGATAGGGCGGGTCATAGCTATAACTGAAGGCGTAACGGCCATCTCGTTCCATGCGCAGCTGCGCGCAGGTCCAGCGGCCGTTCGGCGACGCGCCCATGCCGTCCGCCAGCGAACGCAGCAACCGCTTGGCCTCTCGCGGCAGGCGAAAGGAGACGTCCTCTACTGGCTGTCCGGGTAGGCGGGCCAAGGCGAAAGTAATACTGCTCGACCGATCGCCTTCGGCCGCGATCTCGAAATCGACGAACAGGTGCAGCCATTCCCGCTCGCCCCATTCGCCATCCATGACCTCGGTCACATTGGCCGCGACAGCGCGTGCAACGGCAGCTTCCGTTTCGGCCCGTTCGATCGGGGTCATGCGTTTGTTCTCATCCATCCGCCTGGCTCCTTTGCAAGTCATGCCGCCTGGACGGAGGCTGTCTAATCATCCGACACGATATTCCGATGACTTGAGCCAGTTGTAGGGCAGATGGAACAGCGGAAGATCAAGCGAGTGATGATATTTAGTACGATCCCGCACAATGCCCTTGTCAGCAGAAGGAATGCCGATGTCATGCGTGGAAAGACACTGATACTCACCGCCATCGCCCCCGTGGCATTTCCGATGCCCGCGTCGGCGCAGATGATGGTGGACGTACCCATCTGGAGCAATGGTATCCTTGGTCAGCAGGCGCTGCGGAGTACCTATGACAATTTCGACGAAGCCAACGGCCTCAAGAAACGCAAGGCACGCTCCGGAAGCGAGTGCTCGGCCGATCTTCTGCCGACGGCCGATCGGCGCCGGATGGAAAGCGAATATATTCGCCGCGCGCGCGATGATGGCAAGGCCAGCGCCGACGGCTGGGTAGAAGAACAGGGGCGCCGCTTTTACCTGAAGATGGTGGCGCAGGGAATCTGTCCCAGGCCGGATGGCAAGCGACAACAGGTCGCCAACAATCGGCCAGACCCCCAATAACGCCGAGGAAGAACGAGCGCTCTACCGTCCGTGCGCATCGGTCGCTGTTCGGGCACTGTCAACGCCCTGCATCGCCCGCGGTGATGCCAGACGGCGAGCCACTGCCTCACCCCTTATCGCCCCGTTTCTACCGTTCGACGAAGCCCTTGTCCGTCAAATCGTGCGCGCGCATGTCATTGCCGCTCAACTTGTGCATGTCCCGCTGAACCGCGTCGGATAGCGCCCGCATCTGGTCCGCGGATCCCTGCCGCAACCGCTGCTCCTCAAGCCAGAACCCGGCGATCGCCAACTGCGCTTCCGCCTCCCGCCGGCGGGGACCCGGGTCGGACGAATCCTTCAGTTCGGCGTCGACCAGCCGAACCAGCGCGCGTTGCTGCGCGGCATTGAGCGGTTGCGCATTCGCCAGTTCCCAGGCGACTCCAAAAAGCAGGACCGACGCCGACGCCAGATCGTTGAGCGGAAGGTCAAGTGCCTCGAGCTTCCGATCTGCCACTTCAGCAGCCGCACCGGATTGCAGAAACGCGTCTCGATCCGTGATGGCGGTACTCAGCGTAAAGGTCTCGCGAACGTTCTCCGCCATCTGCCGGCCCATCGCCCGTCGCACGCTGGGGACGTACTCGTAGGATCTGTCTCGTGCGGCGGCGGCCTCCTCATTCGCCCTGCGCGCTTCGGCAAAAGCGCCATCGAACGTCAGTGAGGCATGCTCCGCGGCCTGGGCGTCCTGACCACTGGCCTCGGAAGGCTTCGAGCAGCCCGACGCAGGCAGTAACATTATCGCAAGTAGCAGTCGTCCTGACCATCGGATCGTCATGATCCTGACTGTAGCCTATCTCCCCATGCCAGGAGAAGCGCACGAAGGAAGTACGGGAAAAATTGCATTCTACCTGGGTTTGATAGAAACTTGAGGAATGGCTCCTTTCGCCATCAACGATCGGCATTGCGCGCTTCGAGATCCTCTTTGACGGCTGCGGCGCCCACCATCCTAGCGGGGAGATCAACGCCGGCGTTTTCGACCAACTCGTGGTCGACGTGCCTGACGAAACCGTCGTGCTCGACAGCAATCTGCACTTCACCCACCGATGAACACTCGACTGAAGACCCCCGACACCGCGCGCTGCGGCACCATGCCGAAGGAAGCAAATTCCACCAGGTCAACTGTTTCAACGGGCTGGGTCAGAACGTCATCCACACTGGCCGGTGTTGGATTAGAGGCCGACGTCGGCGGCCGACCTGATCTCGGTGGTTCCGCTAGCCGACGCCTTCTCCTGAAGCCAGCCGATCGCGCACGACCTTCGACCGTCCCGTCTTCCTTCATCCGACGGCCGAAGCGATCGGGCAGACCCCGTGGCACTGCGATCGTTGAGCCTTGGCAGTTGGCTCGTGGCCCCGCCCCAACGATGGCCGAAGTGTTGGCCGGGGGCCAGAGAAGGTCAACCTATTGCCGCGCGGGGACCGCCCGGTGGAGCCGCGCGCGGCTGCGGCAGTCGGCTTGCAGCCTGCTGTTCGCGGCTCCCCTCGCCAACACGTCCGAAAAGAACGGTGATCGCGCGGTTCTCAGTCGAGAGCCAAATAATTCGGAAGCTACCCAGCCATTCCGCTAAACCGCGTACCCAAGGAAACCGAGGTAACTCCCCAGATCCGCCTTCGCTCGAAGGGGATGTATTCACGCTTGGCTACGGCTATGTTCGCCAGATCACCCCGTCGGATCGAGCAAGGGGAAGATTGAGAGCTTTTTTCGCGCTCTCGCTCAGATGAGGATCACTACATGCTGAGCTCACCATTCAAATCCATGCCTGCTGAAGGCATTAATGGTCTAACTCCTGGGCTTGATACGAGAATCACGGTCGGAGAAAATACTATCGTGATGCAGTTAAAGCCGCACCACATAGTCGTCGATGGCCCGACACATCCTGTCCGGGCTGAGGCGCACCTGTAATTGCTGGAGGGGGCGCGTCGCTGAGTTGCCCACGCCCCAGCCCGACGATTTAATAGTGGGCCGCGGCGGCTCGATCTTCGGTGTCGCTTGTTACCTCCCTGATCGGAGATAACCTTTGACACAGAAGATTGTGGCCGTCGCGTTTCTAACGCGGCGAGACCTCGATGCCGTCGGAAGCTGCCTGGAGCGGGTGTTTCCCGTTCAGGAGTGTGGCAGCTTCGACGAAATCGTCGCGACGCTCGATGCGCTGCCTACAAGCGATAGCACCCCAGAACCAAACTGCGATTAAATCCCCAGGTCAGCGGAGGTCCGGAACCCTACCTCGTCGTCCGAGCAACCGCCGATTTCTGGCGCCACCGGCAAAACCGAAGCACGCGATACTTGCGAGGGTGGCGGCCGCCGCCCATATAGATGGCATCGCTCCGCATCGGTCACGAGCAAGGATGCGACTGAGAGATGCTTGCGCTCCCGCTCTGACGCGGAGTCGGCATGCCTAGACATCCCCCCATTGAAGCAATTGTTTCACCTTCCTCAGCCGTGGGCGCTTGCCTTCAAAAGCGCCCACCGACAGTCGCGACGCTGCGCGGGGGGATCTCATGTCACGCGCGCTGAACATCGACGCGACCGTCGCGGAAGTGACGGCAATGTCGGCCAAGCACAGCGTCCACATCAGCGCGATCGAACCGTTGCAGCCGAGCGGCACACGTGTCGTTTGCATGAACATGGAGGGTGCAGCGACTATCGCCCGAGTCTACGGCGAGCGTGTACTCACGGGTCCGGTAACGCGTATGCCGTGGGCCTCGAGTAGAGGTACCTAGCACTACTTTGGCAGAAGAGCGTGGGGAGGTCTGTTGAGGCTGCATCCACAGTGAGGGCAGTGGTGCGGCGGTGAGCGGAACAGGCGGTCAAGGATGGCCTGGCGCACTGCTGGCAGGCTGGGA